>CAJFUR010000087.1 GCA_904420215.1 uncultured Eggerthellaceae bacterium | reverse complement strand
GGTGCGGCCGGCGTTGATGCCCGTGAAGTTGCTGGGGTAGTTGTGCGGGTAGAAGCCGCCCTGGTCGTTGCCGCACACGTACAGGCCCTCAATGACGCTGCCGTCCTTGCGCAGCGGGTGCGATTCCGTGTCGGTGATGGCGCTGTGGATGGTCGCCGAAAGCTCGCCGGCGATGTGTGCGGCGTAGAGCGGCGGCTCGTCAACGGCGCTCATGCGGAAGGACGGCGTCTACCCGAAAAGGGGTGAGAAGAAGAAAACGCCTGATGGAAGACTGGTGATGCCGGCGGGGCGCCGATATGGCGGCGCGTCGTCGGCATGTTCGCTAGCGTAGGCTCACGCTGCACTCGATGAAGGAACTCATGGCGCGACGACTTCCCAGCGTCCCTTGCGTGGGCTACCCACGCGGCGAATCTCGCCTTCGCGCTTCAGTTCGGAAACAAGGCGTTCGGTCGTGCGCTTCGAAATTCCAAGGGCTTCGGCGAGCTCGCTCACGGTCGTCTCGGGGCGCTCTCTCATCAATTTCAGCGCAGACCTTTTCGCTGTAGCGGACGGCGATTCGCCTGTGCAGTACGGCACCAGTGCGTCGCGGATGGCTTCGAGCATGAATTGGACGAACTCGGTTGACGAGCCAGCCATGTTCGATGCGTTGATGGCGGCGTAGTATGCGGCCTGGCGTTGTTGGATGACGTTTTCGACCGGGAGCCATGCCAAGACGGGGCGCCACGAGGCAAGAAGCAGCGTGTGCCAGAGGCGGCCCGTGCGCCCATTGCCGTCAGAGAAAGGATGAACGAACTCGAACTCGTAATGAAACACGCACGATGCGACGAGCGGATGCATCCGCGTGCGCTTCAGCCACGCGAACAGATCGGCCATGACTTCCGGCACGTAGGCGGCCGGCGTGCCGGCATGGATGAGGCGCTCGCCGTCGTACACGCCGGCATTCTTGGCACGAAGCCTCCCGGCGTCTTTCGCAAGGCCGTCCATCATGACCCTGTGGGTCCGAAGAAGATCGTTCATGCTGTAGGGGTCAAGCTCTTCCATGAGGTCGTAAGCGCGCTTGGCGTTTTCGACCTCTCGAATCTCGTCGGGCGGCCCAAGCACCCGTTTGCCGTCGATGATGGCGGTCACCTGATCGAGAGAAAGGCCGTTTTGCTCGATGGCAAGCGACGAGTGGATGGTTTGAATGCGCAGTTTGCGATGGAGTGTTGGGCTTAATGTCGATTCCGACGAAAGCGACAGCGTGCCCGCCATTTCGCCGATCTGTATGGCGAGGGAAAGGATGGTGTCGGTTGATTCGAATGGCGGCTCGTACAGCATGGGCGTCCTTTTCGAAGCGTTGCGTTATTACCGCCATTATTTTACCGCCATTGGCGGTAAAACCGCAAAGAACGTCGGCATCGTGCCAAGATGGCAGAGCGGAACGATATGCTGCAGTGCCGTGTGCAGGAACCGGCAGGGGACGGTCTGCCGGAAAGAAGGAAAGCCGTCCCGTTTTCGGTTGTTGCGGACGGGTGCGTGCGGCATGCGAATGCACGGGGCGTGCGAATGTGCGGGACGTGCGGGTGCGCGCGGCGTGCTAATGCACGGGGCGTGCTGCGCCGGGAGCGCTCCTGCTCCCGGCGAGCCCCTGCTCCCGCGCAAGCTCACGCCTCTTCGACGAACTCCTCGCCGCGCAGCAGTTCCACTTCTATTTCGGTGCCGGCGGGGAAGCCCGCTTCGCCGATGGGCGAGACGCGCTGGGCGTTCGACGTCATGCATTCGGCCAGCTGGCCGCCCTTGAAGTTGTAGTAGTGCGCCACGTAGCCCTCGTTTTCGCGCACCACGTCCAGGCGCCCGATGTTGGCCATGACGGGCACGCTGGAAAAGTCGGCGGCAACGGTTGCCGTGACCGTGGGATGCCGGTGCACCGGCACGCCGAGCATGCGCGCCACGATGGCCTGCAGGCACCATTCGGAGCCGTAATAGGCGGCCAAGGTGGGGCCGGGCAGGTCGATGACCGGCTTGCCATCGGCCACGGCCATCATGAGCGGGCGCCCCGGCACGGCAGCTATGTAGTGGTGCACCACGGTGCCGCGCGCCTCTATCATGCGCACGTTGAAGTCTTCCTCGCCAACGGCCGAGCCGCCGTTCACCACCACGGCGTCGGCCACGGCAAGCGCCTCTGCGAAGGCGCGCTCCAGCTCGGCCGGGTCGTCGTGCACGATGGGGAACATCACGGGTTCGGCGCCGTATTGAATGAGCAGGTGCTTCACCATGAGGCTGTTGGTGTCCACGTTCTGCCCGCGGCGCGGCCTGATGCCGGCAGGCACCAGCTCGCTGCCGGTGGGGATGAACGCCACGCGCGGCTTGCGGCGCACGGGAACCATGGTGGCGCCGGCCATGGCCAGTGCCGCAAGGTCGGTGGGGCGGATGGGCAGCCCCGCCTTCATGATGGGCGTGCCGGCTTTCAGGGTTGACCCGGCGGGGCGCACGCCGCTTCCTGGCTCCACTTTCACGTCGTCGTCCAGCACCACCGACCCGTCCGGCTGGATGGCGGCCTTCTCTATCATGACCACGGCGTCGAATTCGTCTGGGAAGTCGTCGCCCGTGTCGGCGCGCACGTAGTCCACGCCAAGCTTCCAGCCGCTCGTGTCCGGCAGGCCGTTCGCGAAGGCGGCGGACTTCACAGCTATGCCGTCGAACGACGAGGCGCGCACGACGGGCAGCGTGTTGGCTGCCGCAATGTCGCGTGCCAGAACGCGTCCCACGGCGGCGTCGAGATCGACGAGCTCTTCAGCGAGCGTTGGCTCCCAAGCCGCGAAGAAGTCCTCGAGCGCTTCCTCGCGCGACGGGAATCCCTCCATGACCTTTTCTCCCACTGTTCCTCCTGTCCCCATGTTTCGTTGTGCCGCGCTTGCGCCCCGCTTTGGCAAACGCCCTGCCCTGCATGGCGCGTTGCGCAAGCGGCAGGCGGGCGTGCGGCATGCGTTCGCGCAACTTGCCGGCAAGCGCGGCCATCGAAATGCTTTTGCACAGGATACTCCAAAAACCAGAATAGTTCATGCATGGGCTCGATATTTTTGTTGAAGAATTATTTTCAATACTATATATTATTAAGTTGTAATATACTCACTCAAACATTATTGAGAGGACGGGGACGGGGCGTGCGCGAACAGCTCAATCGGCCAATCGACGACGCGGGCATGTCCCTCCCGTCCGCCCCCTCCTTGGAGAGCGGCGTGGGAAGCCTCCTCGCGCTTTCTTCCAATGCCTGCGCAGGCGGGGCAGGCGAGACGGCGCCCGCCTCGTGCGGCGGTGCAGGCGAGACGGCGCCCGTCCCGTGCGGCGGTGCGGGCGCATCCGCTGCCGCCTCACGCGGCGCCGCAGGCGTGCGTGCGGCACGCAAGGCGAAGCGGGCGTTTCCCGTGCTCGTGGGCCTGGGCGTGGCGCTGGTTGTTGTGGTGTTGGCGTCGTTTGCACTCGGGCGCTACGGCATGGGCGTGCTCGACGTGCTGAAAGTGGCGTCCAACCAGTTGCTCGGAACGGCGTTCGCGGTCGATTCGGCCCATGTGACCGTAGTGGTGCAGGTGCGCTTCCCGCGCATCGTTGCGGCGTTGGCCATTGGCGCGGCTCTTGCCGCGGCGGGCGCCAGCTATCAGGGGCTGTTCAAGAACCCCATGTGCTCGCCCGACTTGCTGGGAGCTTCTGCCGGGGCGGGCTTCGGCGCATCGTTTGCCCTGCTCATGGGTGCCAACATGTTCGTAGTGCAAGTGGCCGCCTTCGTGTGCGGCATTGTGGCGGTGGCACTCACCTATTTTGTGAGCAAGGCCGTGAGCAGGGGTGAGTCCATGACGCTGTGCCTGGTGCTGACCGGCATGGTGGTGGGTGCCCTGTTCCAGGCGTTCATCACCATGACCAAGTACGTGGCCGACCCCGACGACAAGCTGCCTTCCATCACCTACTGGCTCATGGGCGGGTTGTCTTCGGCGAACTTGGACGATTTGCCGCTTTTGCTGGTTCCGGTTGTCATAGGCCTGGTGCCCATGCTCCTGTTCCGCTACCAGCTGAATGCCCTCTCCTTCGGCGACGAGGAGGCGCGGGCGCTGGGCGTGAACACGCGTTTCGTGCGGGCGCTGTTCATTGCTTGCGCGACGCTGGTCACGGCGGCGTCGGTGGCCGCAGCGGGCATGATCGGCTGGGTGGGGCTGGTCATTCCGCATCTGGCGCGCATGGTCGTGGGACCCAACCACAGGGTGCTGTTGCCCGCGTCGCTTTTGCTCGGCGGGCTGTACTTGCTGATCATCGACGATTTGTGCCGCTGCCTTTTCGCCATCGAGCTGCCCCTGAGCGTGTTGACGGCGGTCATTGGCGCGCCCTTCTTCATATACCTTCTAACCCGGGGGAGAAGCACATGGACCTAAGGCGGCTCCCGTGTCGGCCGCCCCATAGGCGCAAACAACGGAAGGAATGGCGAAAGCCCCATGAAGACATTCGAGCTCAAAAACGTGACCTGCGGATACAAGCACACGCCCATTCTAGAGAACCTGTCCTTCTCGGTGACGGAAGGCGAAGCGCTTTGCCTTCTGGGACCCAACGGCGTGGGCAAGACCACACTGTTCCGCAGCATGTTGGGCTTTCTGAAACCCTTGGCCGGCACCATTGCCTTCGATGGGCAAGACATTGCCGCGTGGCCGGCGCGCACCTTGGCTCGGAAAATAGGGTACGTGCCTCAGAGCCACACGCCGCCGTTTGCATACCCCGTCATAGACGTGGTGACCATGGGGCGCCTGTCGCGCATCAGCCCCGTTGCCTCGCCTTCGGCCCACGACTTGGAAGTGGCCTATGCCAGCCTTGACCGGTTGGGGGCGGGGCATTTGGCCGACAAGCTGTATACCCAAATCAGCGGCGGGGAGCGCCAAATGGTGCTGATTGCGCGCGCCCTTGCCCAAGAACCTGAGATGCTGGTCATGGACGAGCCGACGGCAAGCCTGGACTACGGCAACCAAGTGAAGGTCTTGCGGCAGATCTCGCGTCTGGCAAGAGACGGCATGGCCATCGTCATGACCACGCACTTCCCCGACCATGCGTTTCTGTGCGCCACCAAAGTGGGGCTCATCACCCGCGACTGGGTGCGGTTCGGCAGTCCCGACGAAGTGGTGACGGAGCGGACGCTGGGCGAGACGTATGGCGTGGACGTGCGCATCGTGGAGAAGAAGACCTGCGACTGCGGCACGCTCAAGGGGTGCATTCCCATTGTGGAGTTCGTGGCGGGCCGCACTGCCGCATAGCGCGCATTCCCGCGCATCCGCGCGCGTTTCAGGATACCGTCCAAGGAAGGGGAGGTGGGAGAGGCGTTCAACAGCAGGCGGGAAAAACCAGTGTTCGGAAACGTCGAGAAAGAGAGAACCATGAAAGCAACGGGCATCAGGAGGAAATTCGTGGCCGTGGCGCTGCTGGGCCTGCTGGCCCTGCCGCTTGCGGCAGGCTGCGCCGGCGATCAGGGCGGGGAAGGCCAGGAGCCCGTCCCGGAAGCAGGGCAGCAACAGGAACAGGCCGCCGAGCGTGAGATCACCGACATGGCGGGGCGCACCGTTGTCATCCCCACGCAGGTGGATGCTGTGTACTGCGCCGTTCCCACCGGCGAGGCCATGGTTGCCACGCTGGCGCCGGAAAAGATCATCGGCTGGGTGAACGAGCCGTCGGAAGCAACCATGGAGTACCTGCCCGAGAACCTGGCTTCCCTGCCGGTCATTGGTGGCTGGATGGGCCAAGAGGCAACGGCCAGCATGGAAGACATCATCAAGCTTGCTCCCGACGTCATCGTGTACATGAGCTCGGGTTCGCTCATCTCCACCGACGAGGTTCCCGACCAGATTTCCCAGCAGACCGGCATTCCCGTGGTGTGCGTGTCGAGCGACCTTGACAAGACCGCCGAAGTGTACCGCACGCTGGGCGACTGGATTGGCGAAGCCGAGCGCGGCGAGCAGCTGGCCACCTACTACGAAGACAAGTTCGATGAGGTCATGGCCAAAATAGACGCGATTCCCGAGTCGGAGCGTCCCACGGTCTACTATGCCGAGAACGCCGACGGCTTGGCCACCGACCCCACGGGTTCGCAGCACACCGAAGTGCTTGACCACTGCAAGGTGGTCAACGTGGCCGACGTGGAGATGAAGTCCGGCCAGGGCCGCACCGAAGTTTCCATCGAGCAGGTCATTGAATGGAACCCCGAAATCATCTTGTGCCATTCCGGTTTCGTTCTGGCCGACGACATCATGACCAATCCGCAATGGGCCGACATTCAGGCCGTGAAGGACGGCAAGGTGTACACCACCCCCGCCATCCCCTTCAATTGGTTCGACCGTCCGCCGAACGTGATGCGCCTTTTGGGCATAGAGTGGTTCGCCTCGGTGTGCTACCCCAGCATCGACATCGACATCGAACAGGAAGTGAGGGACTTCTACAGCCTGTTCTACAACGTGGACCTTACCGACGAGCAGTTGCAGGCGCTGCTCAACCAAGACCAGATCAGCTTCAACTAGCGCCGACCCATGGGCAAGGAAAGGGAACCCGCAACCGACGCGCCTTCCGGCACGCCTTCCGAGCCGCCGTGCACCCTGCGGCGGCTCCTGCCCATTCCCGGCGTGTTCTATGGGGGAGGCTGCTCGTACATGGCCTGCCGCGGCCTCATGATGGGCGGCATAGAAGACGTGCTGCTCATAACCCATGGCCCGGTGGGATGCGCCTATTTCTCCGGGATCAACGGGTATCGAGGCGAGGCCGGGAAACGCCCTCCGTTCGCAGGGCGCGTGTTCACGACGGACTTGAGCGAGGCCGATGTAATCTTCGGCGGGGAGCAGAAGCTCGCGGGCGCCATCGACGAGGCGGTGGAGCGCTACCACCCGACCGCCGTGGCCGTGTGTGCCACGTGCCCTGTGGGACTCATTGGCGACGACATACGGCAGGTTGCCCGCGAGGCGGCCGAGCGCCACGGCATCGATGTGTTGCCGCTTTCCTGCGAGGGATTCAAAAGCGAACCCGGCTGGCTGCACGGCGCAACGCGCATCTTCGAGGAATGGGTGGGGCGGGAAAGCCGTCCCACCGGCCCGTTTCCCGTGCATTTCATGAGCGAGGAATGTGCCGGCGATCGCGGGCGGGAACTCAAGGACCTGCTGGAGCGCATCGGCTACGACGTGGTGTGTTCGATGATGGGCGCGACCACCTACGAGGACATCCTGCGGTCGCAGGACGCGCGGCTGGTGGTGCTGGACTCGGGGAAGGCCATCGACCGCATTCCCCAGATGTTCCAAGAGCGCTACGGCTGCGGCTTCATGCGCGCGTGCTTCACCGGATTGGGAAACCTCGCGCACTCGCTGCGCGCCATGGCGGCGTTTTTCGGGGACGAAGGGCTTGCCGCGAGCACGGAGGAGACGATTGCAGGGGAGCTGGCCCGCGTGGAGGGCGTGCGCCGACAGGGGCGGCAGACGTGGGGAGGCACCGTGGTGGCAGCGTTCGAGGACATTTTCCGCAGCGACGACTACGCCGTGCTGTCCACCGAGCTGGACATGGACGTGATCATGGTCGCGCAGGACTATGAAGCCGAAGCCTACACGGAGGACGGCTTTGCCGTTCACGTGCCGGTGCGGGTGGCAAAGACGCTTGACGAGGGCGTCCGTGCGCGCTTGGCTTGGGAGGACGCGACGGAGGAGGCGCATCTGCCCGGATGCGGGCACTGCTACTGTCCCGAGCGCACGCCCGCGTGGCTGCGCCTGACGCTCCATCGGCGGCAGGTGGCCGAATTGCTGAAGGCGGTGCAGCCCTCCCTGTGCTTCGCCGGCGTGGAGGAGCGGTTCGGGCGTTTGGACACGGCTTTGCGCTCCGAGCGCTTCCTGTCCGACGAGCGGGGCACCGACTATGCGGGATTCGACGGCTTGGCGCGCTTCCTGCGCGACTTGGCCGCCGCCCGCCACTTGGCGCACTGGGTGAGGGAAGTGCCCGCATGGGCGCGAGAAGGGGGTGCGGCATGAACTTGCGCGTCGATCCCCTGCATGGTTGCGCTCCCCTCGGCGCCCTGTATGCCGCGTTCGGCGTGCATGGGGCGCTGCCGCTCAGCCATGGCGCCTCGGGCTGCTGCCGCTTCCAGCGCATGGAGCTGGCCAAGCACTTCCAGAGAACCGTCCATGTGCCCTCTTCGCTGCTGCGCGACCGCGCCGCCATGTTTGGGGGGGAGGCGGAGCTGCGCGAGGCGGTGGAAAACGCGTTTCGCCTGTACGATCCCGAGTTGCTGGTGGTTTGCACCACCTGCCTCTCGGAAACCATCGGCGACGACATGGAGGGAATCGTTCGCGCATTGGACGTGCCGCAGGGAAAGCGCGTCGCGTGGGCATCGACGCCCGGGTATGCGGGATCGCCCTTGAAGGGATACGCCGCAACGGTGGCGGCGCTGGTGCGGCAGCTGGCGGGGAAAGGCGCGGGCGTGCCCGGCGCGGATGCGGGCGTGGCGGATGCAGGTGCGGGCGCGCCACCGGCGTGCCGGGAGGCGGGGGAAAGCCGGTTGTGCCTCGTTCCCGGCTGGATGAACCCGGTGGACGTGGGCGTGGCCCATGGCTATGCGGCTGCGTTTTTCGACGCGGTGGACGTGGTGCCCGACGTGCGCGGCGTGTTCGACGTGCGCACGCCCGACGACCCTGCGTGCTACCCTGCAGGCGGCACGCCGCTCGCCGCCTTTGCGGCGCTTCCCTCGTGCCGACAGGCCGTGGCATTGGGTTGCGAGGCCACGCGCCCGGCGGCAGCGGCGCTGCGCGCGGTGGCCGCGTGCGGGTGCGACGTGCGCGAGATGGAGCTTCCCGTGGGCATTGCAGCCACGGACGCCTTCGTGCAGGCGCTGGCCGACCTTTCGGGCCGGCGCGCGCCGGCGTGGCTGGTTTCCGAAAGGTCGCGGTTGATCGATTGCCTCATGCAGGTGGCCGACCGCCTGTACGGCAAGCGGGCGCTGGTGGCCTGCGACGCCGACTTGGCCGTGGCCGCTGCGTCGCTGCTCGTCGATGCGGGCATGGTTCCTGCCTGCGTGGCCGTGGGCGACGTGGAGCCGGAGTTCGAAGGGCGGCTGCGCGCAGCGGCGCGCCTTCCGGAAGACTGCGCCGTGCTTGCGGGAGCCGACCGCCTGCAGGTGGAAGAACACGTGGCGCAACGCCCCGTGGACGTGGTCTTGGGAGACACGCGCAACAAGCGGCTGGCGGCACGTTGCGAAGTGCCGCTGGTCAGGGTGGGGTTCCCCGTTGTTGACCGCCCCCTTGCATTTACCGAACCCGTTGCGGGGTACGTGGGCGCCTTGGCGCTTCTGCGGCGTTTGGCCGATGCCTTCTGCACGTGGGAAGAACGCGGCGTCGATGCCGGCGACCTGAGGATATCCCGGTATTTCTAATGCGGTCGGCAGGAAGTGCGCCGCCGCACGCGCCCCTGCAGGCAACAGGAAAGGTGGAGTCATGAGCGAAACGTCCCGCCCGCGCCGTCCCCGGCAGATAGCCTTTTACGGAAAGGGCGGCATTGGGAAATCGACCACGAGCCAGAACATTGCCGCCGCATGGGCCGACAAGGGCCGGCGGCTCATGGTGGTGGGCTGCGACCCCAAGGCCGATTGTACTTCCCTTCTGACGGGCGAGCTGTTTCAGGAAACGGTGCTCGAGCGCGTGCGCAGCCAGTCGCGGAATGCGGAGGTGGGGGCGACGCTCGACGGCGTGGTGCGCACGGGGTACCGCGGCATCGCCTGTGTGGAGTCGGGCGGGCCCGAACCGGGCGTGGGTTGTGCGGGGCGCGGCGTCATTTGTGCCATCGAGCTGATGGAAAAGAAGGGCTATCTCAACGACGATCTGGACTTCGTGCTGTACGACGTGCTGGGCGACGTGGTGTGCGGCGGCTTTGCCATGCCCATCCGCGAGGGGAAGGCCGAGGAAATCTATCTGGTGACCAGTGGCGAAATGATGTCGCTGTATGCGGCCAACAACATTGCGACGGGCATTGTGAAATTCGCCTCGTCCGGACGAGCGCGGTTGGGAGGCGTCATTTGCAATTGCCGCAACGTGGCCGGCGAGGTGGACTTGGTGGCGGCGTTTGCGCGCGAGATTGGCAGCCGGCTCGTTGGCGTGCTGCCGCGCGACAACGTGGTGCAGGAAAGCGAGCTTGCTCAGCAAACGGTTGTCGAGCATGCGCCCGAAAGCGCCCAAGCGCAGGCATACCGCGTCTTGGCGCGGGCCATCGAAGGAAACAGGCAGCTCTCGGTGCCGCAGCCCTTGACGTGGGAGCGCTTGCGGGAATTGGGCATGCTTTCCGCGCGCGGGGAGCTGGGCGCATAGGCTCGCCGCGCGGGTGGGGGGGCGCAAGCGTCGCGCCACGCGGACGCTGCGGCGAGCGCGCGCCGCCGGCCTGCTGCAATGCGCAGACCGGCGGGGGAGCGCGCAGGCGCCGCCGAGCGCCCCGTGGCGGGACGCTAGGAGGCGCTGGCGGCTTTGGCGGCGGCGAGCGCCAGACGCACGCGGTTCTCCCGGTTGAGTGCCGAGGCCTCGGGGTCGTAGTCGATGACGGTCACGGGCATGTCGGGGTGGCGTTGCGCCAGTTCGTGCAACGCTCCGCGCGCTTGGACGTGGCCCTTCAAGCATCCGAAACTTTGCAGGTAGATGACGTGGCGCACGCCCTGTTCGGCGAAGCGGTCCATCTGTTCGAGGTAGCGCACGTCGTTGGTGAAGAGCAGCGCCGGGTCGGGCAGCACCACGCTGCAGCCTTGCCGTTCTATGAAATCGATCAAGTGGTCGTTCATGAAGGGGTCGAAGCACAGCAGGGCGTTGCCCACGATGCCGATGCGGGGACGGCCCGCCGCGCCGTCCGCCCTGCCGGACGGCTCCATGGCGGGCTGCGGCTGCGGCGCATCGCCCTGCGGCGTGCCCGTCGCGCCGCTTCGACGCGGCTCCGCCTGCGTGGGTTGCGTTGGCGCGGCGGCGCCTGCCGCTGGCTGCGGCCATGGCGAAGTCCACGTCACCTGCGGCATGCGTCCCGCCGCGCGTTGCACGATGCCGGGCAGCGCATCAAGCAGGCAGCGCTCGCACACGGCGGGCACTTCGAGCGCTTCGAGCGAGGGGTCCTCCTGCATGAGCCGGATGGCGCGTCCGGCCAACGTCGAAACCACGAAGCACGCATCGTTGGGGACGGCCTGCTGGGCGGTGTCCAAGTCGGCCTGCTCCACGCGGCCGAGCAACGGGCGCGCCGCGCCCGCGCCCGCGCATGCTGCCGTGTTCGCGGGCGAACCCATGCCCGAACCCGCACCTGCGGCTGCGGGCATGGGCGGCGCACTCGTGCCGGCGCACTGCGCGTTCGCGCGCCCCCTATCCGTTTCGATGTCTTTCTCCGCGCCCTCCCCGGCGCCTGCTGTCGGTTCGGCTTCCAGCGTTTCGGCGAGGGTGCGCAGGCGGATGCGAATGTGCGCCGTGTCGGCGATGTCGTCTATCTTCAGCGTCGTGAACGGCCGCCCTGCCGCTTCCAGAAGCGCCCGGGCCTGCGCGATGCTCAGGGCGTCGAACCCACAGCCGAACGACTGCAGGCACACCAGTTCCAGCCACGGGCGTTCGGCAACCAGCCGAGCCAGCCGCGCAAGGCGCTTGCCCGGGCGCCACGCGGCGTCGGCGGATCCGTCTGTTGCATCCGCTTCCTTTGCCGTGTCCGTCTTGTCTGCTCCGTCGCCATCCGGTCGCGGCCGCTCCGGCGTCGTCCCGCTCGCGTTTCTCGGCGCCGCCGCGGGCGCGGCTTCCGTCTTGCCCGCAGCTTCCGCTGCCATCCCGCCTGCGTCTTTCGCCGTTGCGCCTTCGCTTGCCAGCACGGCGTCCTCCAACCGCAGGGGAGAAAGCACGGCGAACCCCACGTCGGCCAGCGCCCGGTCGATGCCGTGGAGCACGGACGGGTCTGCATGGTAGGGCCTGCCGGCAAGCGCAGCGGCGCGTCTCCCTGTGCGCCGCGCCCACGCGATGGCGCGTTCGTTGCCCTCCTGCACGGTGCGTTCGAAGCCCTGCTGCGCCGCCATTCCCGCGGCCAGCGCCCGGTCGAGTTCGTCCTCGTCCACTGCGGGGGCGTTCCCGCGCGCTGCAATTTCGTTCACGCAGGCCAGCAGCGCCGCGCGGTCGTCCTCGCGCGTGGCCAAGGCGGCGGGTTTCATGACGGCGAACTCGGGCGAGGCCAGCATGCAGCCGCCCTCGCGCACCAGTGGCGCGCTGTCGGCCAAGGCGGCGGCGTATTGGCTGTTCACCGGGCAGTGGCTGCCTCGCACGTAGCGGGGCATGAACACGGCGTCCACCCCTTCGCGCGCCAGGTCGTACAGGCGCGTGTGCGCCAGCTTGGCGGGGAAGCACACGCTTTCCGACGGGATGGTGCCAAGGCCCTCGCGCGCTGCGCCCGACGTCTCCGCCCGCCGGTCGTCGGCAACGCGCACGGAAAAGCCCAGCGTGGCGAGCAGGGCGTGCCAGAAAGGCTTCTGCTCGAAGGCGGACAGCGTGCAGGGAAGCCCCACGGACACGCCGCCGCGGCCGCCTTCGGCATGGACGTCGCCGAAGCGGGCCAGCAGCTTCTGCTGCAGGGCAACGACGTTCGGCGGACGCGACGCCTTGGACGCAAGCGCGGGTGCGCCCAGACACGCATATGCCCGGTCGCACCGGTTTCCGCTGACGAACTGCTTGCCACCTGCGAATTCCACCAGCGAGAGCGCGCAGGCGTTCTCGCAGCCCGGGCAGCGCGCGGTCGTGCGTTTGGGGTCGAGCGCTGCCAGCTCCTGAGCGCTCACGAGCGAGCTGCGCGCCTCGCCGCCCTGCTCGCGTTCGGCAACTGCCCGCAACCGCGCCGTGAGCGCCGCGCCGATGGCACCCATGAGATGCGCCGTGTCAGGGCGCGTGGCTTCCACGCCGCTCACCAGCTCGAACGCGCGCAGCACGGCGTCGGACATGAACGCGCCGCCTTGCACCACCACCTGCGGGCCCAGCGAGTCCAGCTGGTTCATGCCGATGATGCGGAACAGCGCGTTCTTCACCACCGAATACGCGATGCCCGCCGCAATGTCGGCCGTTTCCACGCCAATCTTCTGCGCGTGGCGCACGCGCGATGTCATGAACACGGTGCACTTCGTGCCCAAATCGACCGGCTCCTTCGCCTCAAGGGCCGCCGCGGCGAACCGGTAGGGGGTCGAGCGCAGCGAATAGGCCGTGCCTTCGATGAACGATCCGCAGCCGCTCGAGCACGCCTCGTTCAACACGGCGTTGACCACGCGCCCGTCGCGCACCCAGATGGCCTTCATGTCCTGTCCGCCAATGTCCAGCAGGAACGTGAGGCCGGGGCGGAACTGCTGCGCCGCACGCACGTGCGCGAGCGTTTCCACCACGCCGGAGTCGATGCCCAGGCCGGCACGCAGCAAATCCTCGCCGTAGCCCGTCACCGTGGCGTGCGCGAAATACGCATACGGCGTCCCATTCGTGGCGCGCGGCAGGGCCACGAACAGGTCGGCCAGCATGTTGGAGGCCGTTTTGAGCGCGTCGCCCTCGGTGGCGTGGTAGTCGGAATAGGCCAGGCGCCCCTGCTCGTCCAGCACGGCCAGCTTCACGGCGGTGGAGCCGGCGTCGATGCCCAAGTACAGCGGCCCCGTGCAGTCGAACAGGCGCACGCGCTCCATGCGCGCGCCTTGGTGCCGCTCGCGGAATGCCCGCAGGTCTTCCTCGCTGGAGAACAGGGGCGGCAGGCGCACCAGGTCGTTTTCCGGGTTCGCGGCATGGCGCACGCGTTCTTCCAGCTCCGAGAGGGAATGCACGGCGGGGGCGGGGGAGGCGGCCCCGGTGGCCCCAGCGGTTCCGGCTGCTCCGGCGCCGGCAGCCTCGGCGGCTTCGGGGCCGCTGCCGACGATCCCGCCGCTTGAACTGGTTCTGGACCCGGCTCCAACTCCGTCGGCACCGGCCCCGCCGCTTTCGCTGCCTGCGTCCGCCGTGCGCGCCCTTTCCGCTTCCTCGGCCGCCACCAGTGCGGCGCCGCGCGCGGTGAACAGGTGCGCGTCGGGCGGCTTGATGCCCTCCTTGTGGGAAAGGCCCAGTGCCAGCCGGAAGCGGTGCACCAAGTCGGGAATGTGCTCAAGCGGCCCGCCCAGAAACACGACGGTGCCTTGGATGGGGCGCCCGCAGGCCAGCCCTCCCAGCGTCTGCCGCACCACCGCCTCGAGCGCGCTTGCCGCCAGGTCGGACGTGCGCGCTCCGGCGTTCAGCAGCGGGCGCACGTCGGTTTGCGCGAAAACGGCGCAGCGCGAGGCAATGGGGTAGATGCGGTTCGCCCCCAGCGCCAGCGAACTCATGTTCCGCGAAGACGTTCCCAGCATGAACGCGATGGTGTCGATGAAGCCGCCCGTGCCGCCGGCGCACGTGGCGTTCATGCGCTGCTCCAGGCCGCCGGTCAAATAGACCACCTTCGCGTCCTCGCCGCCCAGCTCGATGATGGCGTCGGCTTGCGGATACGTGGCCTGCACGGCGTGCGTGGTGGCAATCACCTCCTGCACGAAGGGAAGCCCCAGCAGCTCGGCCACGCCAATGCCCGCCGATCCCGTGACGCCCACCGTGCCCTCGAGGTCGCCGTGCCGCCATGCCAGGTCGTGCAGAGCCTCGGCGAGCGTGGTCTTGATGTCGGAGCGGTGGCGGCGGTAAAGGGAATGCACCAACGTGCCATTCTCGTCGATGACCACGACTTTTATCGTCTTCGACCCGCAGTCGATGCCAATGCGGTAACCCATGTGCCAACCTCCCGTGTTTTGTCACCTCCATCATACCATTCGATGCAAGGCCACAGAGGGCAATTCGGCACGCCGACGTGGCTGGTTGCGGCGCTCGGGGCAAAGTGTGGCCTGCCCGCCGGGGGCAACGACAAGGCCCGCGGGCGCGTTAGGCGTCCACGGGCCTTTGCGTGCATGTTGCAGAACCGTGCTGCGGGAACCGTGCCGCGGAACTAGAAGCAGAACGCGGCGATGACGGTTTCCTCGCGCACCACGTCCACGCCGTTGTCCCAGTCGCCGGCATGGCCGATGCAGCGGAAGTAGTTGTCCGTGCTGGGGTTGGGCGTGCGCTGCCACCACAGCGTTCGCTCTCCCGCGTTGGAATTGTCTTCGACGGTTTCCGAGAGGATTTTCACCAGCACCTCGTTTTGCGGTTCGTTGTGCGTCCACCGCTCGTCATCGACGTTCACGTCGCGGTACAGCTGGTACTGGGTGCCTTCGGCATTGTACACCTGATAGAACTCGCTGCCCTCCGCGTCGCGCGGGCCGTACACTTCCACGAAGGAGGGGATCCAGATCTCGTCGATGGTGGCGGTGACGTCGGAAGGCTGGGCGTTGCTGCCCTTGTTGTTGGTGTACTTGTTGACCCCGTGGATCCAGGGGATGAGGTCAACGGGAAGCTGGGTTTTGAAGTCGCTTCCCAGCCACATGCGCAGCTCGCTTTCCTCCCAGCCGCCCGTTATGGTGCCGCCATTGTAGTCGCGGCTGTTCATGGCCTTCAGAACGGGGCTTTCGGTCATGATGAACGTGATGCCCGCCTTGCCGCCGCCATCGGCGAGCTCGTCGTGGTAGAAGCCGATGATTTGCGCGCCCGTCGGCGTGCCGTCGTTCAGTTCGAACTCCTTGACTTGCGTGCCATCCAGCTTGCCGTCGGCGTTCACCAAGTTGTACTCCTTGGCTATTTCAAGCGCGGCGTCCATGCTTCCCGAAGCGGAGATCTCGCTGGCAATGGAGCCGAGCTCCTCCCACGTGTAGTCGTTGGTGGAGGCCTTGGGAGACACGCTCACCGTGGAGGGGGCGTTGCCGTCCTGGGCGGTTTCCGCAGGGGCGGGCTGTCCTGCATCGCCTTCTGGAGGGTTGCCCGACGAAGGTGCCGACGAGCATCCGACAAGCCCCCAAAGCGCCATCGAAAGGGCGCAGGCCGCTGCGGCGGCAAGAAGTTTCCTAATGGCAGGCATAAGTGTTCCTCGCTTTCTCGCGCGTTTTTCCGGTTGCGGCTGCGGTGCCGTGCGCAGCATTGCTCCCCCCTCGCGCTTGCGGCATCGGGCCGTGTCCCGTGTATCTCCAGACCGTGCAACCATGATAAAGGCTGTCCCACCCCCAGCGCAAGCCGTTGCGTGCCAAGGGGTGGCGTAAAGTTGATGGAGGCTCAGATTTCCCTATCCAGGTTCGCCATGCCCTTGCGCAGGACGTGGGCCTTGCCGAGGTCCATCTTCCGCATGTTGGCCTGGTGCGGAGGAAGGTATCCCTTTCCGACGGATTGTAGCACGGAGCCGGCACCGAAGCCCCGGCGTTCGTAGAACGCCAGCTCCTTGGCTTCGCTCCTGCTGTGGCGCGCGTTCATGTGGTTCTGCTTTCTTTGGAATTATGCCTGAGATTCTCGGGGTCTGGGACGGTTCGCGGTAGATTTTTGCCATTCTGCCACGATGCCCTTTAATGGCGATTCCGCTCGGCGGCATATTGACCCTACGGTCGCCGAAGAGAAAGCTCAGCCGGTTCTGTCCTGCTCGAAAGCCTCGAGCCGTTCAATGAGTTCTTGTCGGGAGTGCACATCCACCTTTCGATAAATGTTGTATATATGCGCTTTGATGGTGTGCGCCGAAACGACCAGAGTATCTTGCATGAATGAAGTGGAATAACCTTTTGCCAGCATGACGAGCATCTCTTCTTGCCGAGGAGTCAGGTGGTAGTGTCTGGCGAAATCGGCGCATTTCTGCCGCCACCATCCAGTCCGCGCAATTCCGGGGGGAGGCGAGCATTCGAGACTGACTTCGGTTTCGATGTTGCTGCTTTGATGTTCGGAAAACGGCGCATAGTTGTCGCGGAAGAAAAACGTTTGCAGGAAAATGAAAACGATGACGACAAGGCAAAGGACGAGCGAGTTGACCGGTTCGTTTTCAAACGATGCCCCGAAAGCAAGACGACCGATGAGGTATCCGCATGCCGTGCCGATGATGTCTCCCAATCGTCCAAAAGCTATGTTGGCAAAGGGGATCAGTCTGTATACGCGTGTGTATTCGCAGACAGCCGACCAACAAACCGACTCATTGGTGGTGGCAATGAGCATCATGAACGCGCAGCAGGCAATCTTGATCTCGACCCCGAAGTAAGGGAGCATGAGAAAGCCGATGGCGGCTGTTGGAGCTAGAATCTTGATGATACTCCCCACTTCGAAACGCTGATTGTGTGTCGAATCGAATATCTTGAAGGCCGTGGCGGCAAGCATTGCGCAAAGGACAATGCCGGCAAAAGCGGTGCTGCTAGCTATCGACAGGGCGAATATGACGAAGCCTATGAGTATTCCATTGGCCACCATGGCACCCGATGATCGGACGAGGGACTTGCCGTCGGGAGGCTTGGTGGCGTCGTAGCCAGACAAGAGGTGGTTCACGTGGTCGGGGTGAAATCCCCAAACCATGAACGAGGCTATCGACAAAAGGGGGATGGCGATGACGGTGGCTTCCAAGGCCTGGGGAATCAGAAGGTAGAGAACGCACAAAATGACGAGCGCTTCTATGAACATAGCGAGTGCTGGATAAAGAATTGCCTGCTTGTGTGGCAGCTGCGAAAGGAAAACCGCCCAAAGAGACAACAGGAAAACGGCGCCGAAGCCTGCGCAGCCCCAAGCGGCGGCAAGCAGTGGTACTGAATGGGGAAAGCAAATGGCACCCAGACCGGGAAGAGGTGCAAGCACAGTGGTAAACGCCACCACTCCTTTGAGCGCGCCTTTCGACATAAGGCGACTGGAAAGGAGCCAGGCTACGCAGCTTGCTACAATTTCTCCAAGAAAAAAGAAGGCCACAACGTCGGCCACTGCGTTTACGTCCATTCCACTTCGATGCAGCATGGGATTCATCATGAGAAGGAAAACCCATGCGAGATAAAGAGAGAATCCGATCACGCCAAGAGCGTCGTACTTGCTGAATTCCCTGGCCGCATAAGACTCGGGGACATTTGGCGAAGAACCGTTTGCGCCCATTGAACCTCCCCCCAACGATCAATGTTTGGTTCATTATATCTGCTTGCATGCAGCTTGCAGCTGTGGCGCCATTAGCAAGTTTGCCGGATCTTTCCTTTTCCGAAACGGTGGAGATCCCTGATGCGAAAGGGGAATCATACTGTTCGGCTAATACCCGCTTCGGCTAATGCAAAGAGGATTTCCCAAACAGGTCTAGCAACCTTTCTCAATGGACACTTCCCAGAATGCCTCCCTATGCTTCGCGCAAACGCTTGGTAGGGGCGTTTGGTTGTGGGCTAGGAGGAAAGGAGATCGCATGGGTAGACCAGATCTGCCAGTCACTTGGGAAGAAGACGGCTATACCGTAACAAGGACGACGGCGTGGTCGGCTCCTGGGTGCCATGCCGGCTGTGGCATCGTGTGCTATGTCAACGAGGATGGAATTCTTGAGAAAGTGGAGGGCGATCGGGAGAACCCGTTCAATCAGGGGCACATCTGCCCCCGCTGCGCTTGCTTGCCCGACGTGGTGAACAGCCCTGATCGCTTGCTTTGCCCGATGAAGCGCGATCCTTCGCAAAGGGGAAACCCCGATGCGTGGGAACAGGTTACATGGGATGAAGCTCTCGATTTGATCTATGAAAAAATGACTTCGCTTGCCGAGGAATATGGCCCCCATACACTTCAGACGTTTTGCGGGACGGGGCGCGATATTCTGTGGCAGTCGCAGCGATTGGCCTACGCTATGGGAACGCCGCATGTCGAGAGCTATTCGTCGGGGCTGGCTTGCTGGATGCCCCGTCTTGTTTCCTACAACGTCAGCACGGGCGACTACATGATGCCTGATTGCTCGGAGTGTCACGAGGATCGCTTCGACAACCCCGAATATCGAGATCCTGAAGTCATTTTCTGTTGGGGTAACAATTGCGTGGCTTCGAGCTCCGATGGGTTTTTTGGCGACTGGCTGGTGGAGGTAATGCGGCGCGGCTCCAAGTTGGTCGTCGTTGATCCAAGGTTGACGTGGCTTGCGGCGCGGGCCGACATTTGGATTCAGCCGCGCCCGGCCGTTGATTCTGCCGTTGCCATCGCCATGCTCAAGGTCATCATAGACGAAGATCTCTACGATCACGACTTTGTGGATCGTTGGACATATGGATTCGAGGCGCTGGTTCAGCGCTGCGCTGAGTACGACTTCGACCTGCTGTGCGAACGCGCCTGGGTTCCTGCCGAGAAGATTCGCGAAGCTGCGCGTCTTTTCGCGGCGGGTCGGCATACGGCAGTTCAGCTGGGATTGGCGCTTGACATGCAGCGCAACGGCATCGGCGCGGTTCGCGCCATCATTTCCATGCTGGCTATCTGTGGCGACATCGATCAGCCTGGTGGTCAGATCTTCACGGGGGCTCCGTTCGATTTCCACTATTTCAGCTGGGGATTCGACGAACTTCCCGAAGACGTGCAGAAGATGGTCATTGGCTATGACGAATATCCTTTCATTCGCATGGGCATGGTGCTCGATCAGCCGGATTTGGCGGTTGTGCAGGCCGAAACTGAAAAACCCTATGGATTCACGGGCGCCATCATGATGGGAACGAATCCGCTTGCCTGCATGAGCAACGCCGACCTAAACCGCGTTTACCCCGTGCTTCAAAAACTCAAATTCATTGCTGTGGCGGATTGGAGGATGACCCCGACTATTCAAATGCTTGCCGATGTCGCCTTGCCTGTTGCCATGTGCGTTGAAAAACTGGGCATGATTGCGAAACGCACCGGTGCGTTTGCCATGTCTCCTATCGCGGGACTCAAGATCAAGGGGGAGCCGAAAAGCGACGCCGAGATCGTTTGGCTTTTGGGCAAGCGCTTCAACGAGAAGATGTTTCCCTATGACAGCGTTGAGGAAATATACGACTATCTCGTTAAGAATTCCGGTATGACGTGGCGCGAGATCCGCAATCAGCATTGGGCGTACCCGGGCCAGGAGTATCGACGCTACGAGAAGGGGCTGCTTCGCAAAGACGGCTTGCCGGGCTTTAACACGCGTACTGGGCGCATAGAGCTCTACTCGCCCATGGCAGAAGAAATTGGTGAGAATGTTTTGCCCTATTACGACGAGCCATACTACAGTCCCTACACTACGCCGGAGTTGTACAAGGAGTACCCCGTCATCGTGATGACGGGTTCGCGCAACATCCAGTTCTTCCACTCAGAGCATCGCGATGTGGCGAAACTGCGTGAGATACAACCCGATCCGCTTGTGGAAATCAATGACGAATGGGCTAGAGAGCAAGGGTTCCGCGACGGTGACTGGCTTTGGATAGAGAACAAGATTGGCCGCATCAAGCATCGAGCGAAACTCACCCCCACGCTCAAACCGGGCATGGCGAACGTCAACAGCGGCTGGTGGTTTCCCGAAACCGATCCCCACGATGATCCTATGTATGGGGTTTGGGACGTGAACCCCAACCTGCTGAGCGAGCTTGGACAGCAAGGCCCAACGGGCTTTGGTGCAGACGTAAAGGCCCTGCTCTGCAAAATCTACAAGTGCGAAGAAGGTGAGTACTAATGGCGCGCAACGGCATTTTGATCGATTACGAATACTGCTCCAACTGCCACACTTGCGAAGTCATCTGCAAAATGGAACAGAACATCCCCGAAGGCAAGTGGGGAATCAAGGTATACGAGATCGGTCCTTGGAACATAGAGGGCGACCGGTGGCAGCTGACCTATATGCCCGTTCCCACGGACATGTGCGACCTGTGCGCGTCGCGGACGGAAAAAGGCAAACTTCCTGCATGCGTGCACAATTGCTATACCGGCGTCATGCAGTTCGGCCCCGTCGAGGAGCTTGCGAAGGAACTCGAGAAGAAGCCCCGTCAAGTGCTGTTTGCTCCCAGGTAGGCCTTCCGGAGCGGAGCCGCTTCGCAGGATTGCCGGGTGCCCCAAGGCGTTTGCTCGATAAGGGCGAATGGGGGGCAAAGTGCTCCGCGTGTCGGATCGTGGAAGGGGTTGGCCGTCTTCGCCGTCGAGTTCGTTTTGCCGCTGGGCTCGAGGCGGAGGGCTTCGCGGGACTCTTTTGTCAAGGGGTCTTTATCAAGGGGAAGGCGATTAGGAAAGGGGTTACGATGGCTGAACAAGCGAAGATGCGGGGCTTTCACTACGCATGGCTCATTTTGATAAGTTGTTGCTTCATGTTTGCCGGATCGATGGCATTGATCAACTCGATCATTGGCGTGTACATGGTGCCCGTTACGACTGCTCTGGGGTGCGCGCGTGGAGACTTTACCTTCATGCTTACCACTCAAGCAATATCCATTGTCATTTCCATGCCCATTTGGGGAAACATTTTCCAAAACAAGAAGATCAGCATCAATCTGGCACTTACGGTTGGTGCACTCACCATGATTGCCTGCCCGCTGATCTGCTCGTTCGCTTCCGATCTGACGGTGTTTTACATTGCGGGCTTTCTTGGGGGTATTGGCATAGCGGCGTGTTTCACCATGGCAACGCCGGTGCTCATTGGCAACTGGTTTGCAAAGCAGCATCGCGGCAAGATGATCGGCATTGCATCTTGCTTTGCGGGCGTTTCCACCATTTTCTGGTCGCCGCTGTTCACCGTTGTCATTGCCCAATTCGGATACCAAACCGCCTATCTGGTCAATGCCGTTCTCATGGCGGTTCTCATTCTGCCATGGACCCTGTTCGTCATCAAGCGCGATCCGGAAGACAAGGGCCTCAAGCCATTCGGGTTCAAAGAAGGTGGGCAAGACGCTTCCGAGAATGCGGCCGAAGCGGGTATGCCGGCAAAGTTGGCGCTGAGGACCCCGGCTTTCTGGATCGTGTTTCTTGGTGTTGCCCTGACTGCTTTGGGAATGGGATTCAGCAACAATCAAACAGGCATTGCCCAAGAATTCCTTGCCGGAACTGATCTGGCCGAAAGTGCGGCGATGATCGGTGCCTCCATGATATCGGCTGCGGCTTTGGGCAACTTGCTCTCCAAATTGACCTTCGGCTTCTTGGCTGATCGATTCAAACTGAGCACTTGCTTCGTGCTTCATCAGTTTGTTTGGCTTCTTGCATTTGTCCTTTGGCTGGCTGGCGGCACGATGCCTGCCATTCTGATCGTCGGGGGATTCTGCCTCGGTTTTTGCAATGCGCCCTCGCGCGTTGGCTGGGCCCTGTCGATCCGCAAGTTGTTTGGCAACGCCGATTATTCCAAGATCTGGTCTTACGCGGCCGTTGCGTCTTCTATTGTCGGCGGTATCTCCACGTCCGCCATTGCGTGGATTTACGACGGAACCGGTTCGTACCACGGGGCTCTTGTCGTCGGTATCGCGGTTGTCGTTGCCATTGCCTTGCTTGCAGTTTTGGCTTGCTCTTTCATCGGGAAATATCGATGGGATAAGGATGGTGAAGCTAAAAGCGTTGGCGACGAGGCGGTTGTCGCAGAGTAGAGCGGCCTGATTACTCTCGAACACGAAATTGGTTGGGTAGGCGAAGATTTAGGCAGTGGTTCCGTCCGTTGTGCTTGACGCATGTTGCCGGAGAAGGAGAGAAACATGAATCCGCGAGAGAACATGATGGCGATCTGGGAGGGAAGGCAACCGGATTACTACGGGAATTTCTTTTCTGCCGCGAAAATAGTTTCTGATCCTATTCGCATGGCTGATGCCTGTCCGGCCGATGGACGGGAGCATAAGGACTCGTGGGGGACCATATGTGTGCGCTTGCCCGGTGCGCCGGGCAAGCACCCCCATATCACCAGCGATAACGTTGTGGTAAGCGATATCGAGCGATGGGAAAGCCAGATGTCTGTTCCCCCGGCAAAGGGACTTGACTGGTCGAAAGCCAAGCAAGAGGTGGCTGACCTTGATCGAAACGAAACGTTCGTCGTGTTCTGGTCTGCGCAGGGCCTGTTCGAGCGCTCGCACTTCCTCATGGGCATGGAGGAGGCGTTCTGCGCCTATTTGGAAGAGCCCGAGGCCATGGGAGCCATGCTTGAAAAGATTGCCGATTTCAAGATTGCAGCTATCGAGGAAGCCTACAAGCAGATTCACCCTGATGTCGTGTATTTTCATGACGACTGGGGTTCTAAGCAGAACCTGTTCCTGCCGCCCGACGTGTGGCGCGAGATGATCAAGCCGCTGCAGGCAAAGATTGTGGATGCGGTGCATCGACTTGGCATGATGTTCATACACCACGCCGACTGCATCTGCGAGCCCATCGTGGAGGACATGGTGGAGATAGGCATCGATGCTTGGCAGGGCGTCATCCCGCAGAACGACATCGTGTCCATTCAGGAGCGCACGCAGGGCAAGCTGGCCATGATCGGCGGCATCGACAGCGCTGCAATAGACACCGAGGCGACTACGGAGAAAGACATTCGTCGGGAAGTGCGTCGAGCCGTGGACGCCTATTGCCCTGGCGGAAGATTCTTCCCGGCACTTTCCTCGCATTTGTATATTCCCGGCAACGAGGCTATTGCCGTGCGGGAACTCGAGCGGTACGGCCGTAGGTGGGCTCAGGAACATCCTGTAGGCATCGGGGAAAATTGAATCCAGAAGAGCATGTTCTTTGGGAGGAAAGGAAAGAGACATGTCACTGCTCGAAGACATCTCCAGCGCCGTGCAGCGCGGGAAGAAGAAGGAAGTGAAGCCGCTGGTGCAGCAGGCCGTGGACG
>CAJFUR010000086.1 GCA_904420215.1 uncultured Eggerthellaceae bacterium | reverse complement strand
CGCGCCCATCGAGAAGCTTCCCAAGGAAAAGGAGATCATCCGCTCGCTCAAGAACCTGGCGAAGAAGGCGGACTCCATCGTCATCGCCACCGACTTCGACCGCGAGGGCGAGCTCATCGGCGCCGACGCGCTTTCGTGCGTGCGCGAGGTGAACGCCACCGCGCCGGTGTCCCGTGCGCGCTACTCGGCGTTCACCAAGGAGGAGATCACGCATGCGTTCTCGAACTTGGTGAGCATGGACGACTGTCTGGCGCAAGCGGGCGCGTCGCGCCAGGACATCGACCTCATCTGGGGCGCGGTGCTCACGCGCTACCTCACGCTCGTGAAGTTCGCCGGCTACGGCAACGTGCGCTCGTCCGGGCGCGTGCAGACCCCCACGCTCGCGCTCGTGGTGGCGCGCGAGCGGGAGCGTCTCGCCTTCAAGCCGGAGGACTACTGGGTCATCAAGGGCGCCTTCGACGCCGACGCCGCGTCCGGCCCCACGACAGGCGACGGCCCGGGCGCGTTTTTGGCCCCGCACGCCACGGCGCGCTTCAAGGCCGAGGCCGACGCGCAGGCCGCCATGGAACACGTGCGGAACGCCACGGGCGCGCAGGTGGCCGCCATCGACAAGAAGAAGCGCACCGTGGCGCCGCCGGCGCCGTTCAACACCACCTCGCTCATGGCGGCCGCCTCGGCCGAGGGGCTTTCCCCGGCGCGCACCATGCGCATCGCCGAGAGCCTGTACATGGACGGCTACATCTCCTACCCGCGCGTGGACAACACGGTGTACCCCCCGTCGCTGGACCTGGCCGACGTGGTGAGGCGCATCTCCGCCAACCCGGCCTACGCGCCATACTGCCGCGGGCTTCTGGCCAAGCCGAAGCTTTCGGCCACGCGCGGCAAGAAGGAAACCACCGACCACCCGCCCATCTATCCCACGGCCCCGGCCACGCCCGACGATCTGCCCCTGGCGGAGTACAAGCTGTACAACCTGGTGGCGCGCCGCTTCCTGGCCACGCTTTCGGAGGCCGCCGTGGTGGAGGGCACGCGCGTGTCGCTGGACGTGGAGGGCGAGCCGTTCGTGGCGAAGGGCGACGTGCTGGTGAAGGAGGGCTTCCGCGCCATCTACCCCTACGGCCTGAAGAAGGATGAGCAGCTGCCGGCGCTTTCCGAGGGCCAGCGCATCGCCTTCAACGGGGCCACGTGCGAGAAGAAGCAGACCGAGCCCCCGGCGCGCTACTCGCAGGGCAGGCTCATCCAGGAGATGGAGAAGCTGGGGCTGGGCACCAAGTCCACGCGCCACTCCATCATCGAGCGTTTGTACCAGGTGAAATACGTGCAGAACGACCCCTTGGAACCCAGCCAGCTGGGCATGGCGGTGTGCGACGCACTGGACAAGTTCGCGCCCCACATCACCCATCCGGAGATGACGGCGGAGCTGGAAACCGAGATGGACAACATAGCCGAGGGGCGCACCACCAAAGACGACGTGGTCATGACCTCGCGCAACCTTCTGGCCGAGCAGCTGGGCAGCCTGCTGCCGCACTCGGAGGAGGTGAAGGACGCGCTGGCCGACGCCGTGGCCGCCGACGCCTACGTGGGGAAGTGCCCCAAGTGCGGGCGCGACCTGCAGCTGCGCGCCTCGCAGAAGACGCGCGGCATGTTCATTGGCTGCGCGGGCTGGCCGGAGTGCGACGTGACCTACCCCCTGCCGCAAGGCAAGGTGGAGGCGCTGCCCGAGACGTGCCCCACCTGCGGCATGCCGCAGGTGAAGGTGACGGCGTTTCGCAGCAAGCCGCGCACCCTCTGCATCGACCCGTACTGCCCGACCAACCGCGAGCCCGACGTGGTGGTGGGAGAGTGCCCCGCGTGCAAGGCCGCCGGCAAGGCCGCGAAGCTGGTGGCGCAGAAGAACCCGCGCACGCTCAAGCGCTTCATCCGCTGCGAGAACTACGAGGAGTGCAACACGGGCTACCCGCTGCCGCAGAACGGCCGGCTGGAGGCCACGGACGAGGTGTGCGAGCATTGCGGCGCGCCCCTGGTGGTGGTGACCACGGCGCGCGGCCCATGGAAGCTGTGCCCGAACTTCGACTGCCCCGGCAAGGAGGAGGAGAAGGAGAAGAAGGCCGCGGGCGGGCGTGGGCGCTACCGCAAAGGGAAGGCCTCGGGCAAGCCCGCCGCGAAGGGAAAGCCCGCCGCGAAGAAGGGCTAGGCGGGGCGCCGGGGCCCTTCCGCGTTGCCGGGAGGGGTCATCTGGCGCAAAATCGGCGATTCCTGCATCGGGTTCGCTCCCGCGCGGTTTCGCCGGCGCATCCCGAAACCGGCGATCAGGCCTTTTCGCGCCGCTGCGCCTGGAAGGACGGGCAAGCGGCATGCGGCGATGTCGGAAACCGCCGAAAAAGTGGCGGAAAGCGTGCATTTCGGGTGGGCATGCGCCGCAGGCGGCCCGTCCGCGGTACAATCGCTTGGAAATCGGCCACCAGACGAGCAGACGGACGAGCAGGCAGATAGACAAACAGACAAACAAACAGGCAGACAAGCAAGTAGATAGACAAACAGACAAGCAGAACGAGCAGACAAGCAGAACGAGCAGACGAGCAGACAAGCAGACAAGCAGACAAACTAGACAAGGAGTTGCCTCATGCCCAAAGTCACTATCGTGGGCGCCGGGAACGTGGGAGCCACGGCGGCGCACATCATCGCATCCAAGAACCTGGCGGACGTCGTGCTGGTGGACGTGGCCGAGGGCCTGCCGCAGGGCAAGGCGCTCGACATGATGCACATGCGCAGCGTGGAGAAGTTCACGGTCAAGGTGACCGGCACGAACGACTACGCCGACACGCGCGGCTCCGACGTGGTGGTCATCACCGCCGGCGTCGCCCGCAAGCCCGGCATGACGCGCGAGGATCTGCTCGGCGTGAACGCGGGCATCATGCGCTCGGTCATGGGCTCCGCGCTCGAGGCCTCGCCCGACGCCGTGTTCGTGTGCGTGACGAACCCGCTCGACGTGATGACCACGCTCGCCCACCGCGAAAGCGGCCTTCCCGCCGCGCGCCTGATGGGCATGGGCGGCGTGCTGGACTCCTCGCGCCTTTCCTTCGCGGTGTGCGAGAAGCTGGGGTGCGACCCGGCCGACGTGGAGGCGTGGGCCGTGGGAGCGCACGGAGAGGGCATGGTGTGCTGGCCGCGCCTCACCACGGTGAAGGGGGTGCCCGTCACCGAGCTTCTGGGCGCCGACGACGTGGCCGAGGTGGTGCAGCGCTGCGTGAAGGGCGGCGCGGAAGTGGTGGGCCTGCTGAAGACCGGCAGCGCCTACTACGCGCCCGGCGCCTCCATCGCCAAGATGGTGAATGCCATCCTGAACGACACGCACGAGGTCATGAGCGTGTGCGCGCACATCGACGGCCAGTACGGCATCGACGATTTGTACATGAACGTGCCTGCGCGCCTGGGCGCCGGCGGCGTGGAGGAAGTGGTGGAATTCGACCTGACCGCCGACGAGCTGGCCGCGCTTCGGGAAAGCGCTGCCAGCGTGCGCGCCGGCTTGGCGAACCTGGAGAGCCTGTAGGGCAACGAGGCGCTGGCGGGGCTCCGCCGGCCCGCGCCCGTTGGCCGCAGGTTGGCTTTCCGGCCTGGCGAAGGCCGGACTCGTTGGTGCGCCCGCGCCGCCGCCCGGCGGCGCGGGCGGTTTTCGCTTGGGAGGTTGACCCGTTGGACATCGTCACGAAAGAGCAGGTGGCTGCTGCGGTGGAGGCGGCCATTCCCCAGCTGGCGTGCGTGCTGCCGGCCGACGTGCGCGCGGGGCTGGAGGCGGCGCGCGCCGGCGAGGACGCGCCGCGCGGGCGCGTGGTGCTCGAGCAGCTGTGCGAGAACGCCCGCATTGCGGAAGAAGACCGCGTGCCGCTGTGCCAGGACACCGGCACGGTGTGGGCGAGTTTGGAGATAGGCCCGGACGTGTGCGTGCGCGGCGACGTGTTCGCCGACGTGGACGCGGCGGTCGCGCGCGCCTACGGGGCCGCCCGCCTGCGCCGCTCGGTGGTGCGCGACGCGCTGTTCGACCGCACGAACACGAACGACAACACGCCGGCGTTCTGCGACATCCACCCGGTGGACGAGCCGGGGGCGGCGCGCCTGCACGTCATGCTCAAGGGCGGCGGTTCCGACAACGCGAGCCGCGTGGTCATGCTGCCGCCCGGCGCCGGGCGCGCCGGCGTGGTGGAGGAAGTGGTGCGCTGCGTGCGCGAGAAGGGCGCGAACGCCTGCCCGCCCCTGGTGGTGGGCGTGGGCGTGGGAGCCACGTTCGACAAGGTGGCGGGGCTTGCCAAGCGCGCCCTCATGCGCCCCGTGGGCGAGCCGGCGCGCGACGGGCGCACGCGCGCCTTCGAGGAGGATCTTCTGGCGGCCGTGAACGCCACGGGCGTGGGGCCGGGCGGCCTCGGCGGCGCCTACACGGCCCTTGCCGTGCACGTGGCCACGGCGCCCTGCCACATAGCCGCGCTCCCCGTGGCCGTGAACATGGGATGCTCGGCAACCCGCCGGGTCACTATCGACCTGAGCCGGCCGGAAGGAGGTTCCCATGTCTGAGGTGCGCCGCTTGACGCTGCCGCTTTCGCGCGAGGTGGCGGCCACGCTGCGCGCGGGGGAGGCCTGCACGCTCACCGGGCCTCTGTTCACGCTGCGCGACGCGGGGCACGTGCGCCTGCTGGGCGAGCTGCACGGGCAGGGGAGCCTGCCCTACGGCCTTGCGGGGCAGGCCATCTTCTACGCCGGCCCCACGCCTCCGGCGGCGGGGCGCCCGTTCGGGGCGGTGGGGCCCACCACGGCCTCGCGGATGGACTTCGCCGCACCGGAACTGCACCGTGCGGGCATCGTGGCCACGGTGGGCAAGGGCCGCCGTTCGCAGGCCGTCCGCCAGGCGTGCATCGACACGGGCTCGGTGTACTTCGCGGCCGTGGGAGGCGCGGCTGCGTTTCTTGCGAAGTGCGTGGAAAGTTCGGACACCATAGGCTATGATGATTTGGGAACAGAGGCTCTCAGACGAATCGTGGTGCGGGACTTCCCCGTGTTCGTCGGTATCGACACGCAAGGACGCGATGTGTATGACGCGCGATGCTGACAGAGGCATCTTCATAACGTTCGAAGGCGGCGAGGGCGCCGGCAAGACGACGCATATCCGCTTCCTGGCCGAGGCGCTGCGCGCGCGCGGGCGCGAATGCGTGTGCCTGCGCGAGCCGGGCGGCACGCCCATCGGCGAGGCGCTGCGCGCGCTCGTGCTGGACCCCGCCAATGCCGAAATGACGCCCGAGACCGAGCTTTTGGTGTACGAGGCGGCGCGCGCGCAGATTGTCGCGCAGGTCGTCCGCCCGGCGCTCGAGCGCGGCGCGGTGGTGCTGTGCGACCGCTTCACCGACTCCACGTTGGCCTACCAGGTGCACGGGCGCGGCCTTCCGCGCGCGTTCGTGGAGCAGGCCAACGCGTTTTCCACCGGCGGGCTCGTGCCCGACCGCACCATCCTTCTGGTGTGCGGGGCCGGCACGCGCGCGGGGCTTGCCCGTGCGACGCGCCGCGCGGGGGCCGACCGGCTGGAGCAGGCCGGCGAGGACTTCCACGCGCGGGTGAACGAGGGCTTCCTCGAGCTTGCCGAGGCCGATCCCGCCCGCATCCGGGTGGTGGTTTCCGACGCGCGCAAGTCCGTCACGTCCGCCACGGTGTTCCAAGAGCTGACCGACCTGTTCCCGTGGATGGCCGATGCGAGCGTGTGCGACGAGGACTTCTTCGCGCCCCTCGACGCGCCCCGCGCCGCCGCGGCGTCTTGCGCGCCGCCCGCGCGGGCCGGCGCAGCGAGCGAAGGCTAGGCGCCACGTGGCAGACGCCTTCGAGAACATCCTCGGCCAGCCCCAGGTGCGCGACTTCCTGCGCCGCTCGACCGCCTGCGGGCGCGTGAGCCATGCGTACCTGTTCACCGGCCCGGCGGGGTCGAACAAGACGCTGGCCGCCTATGCGCTTGCCCAGGCCGTCCTGTGCCCGCAGGGGCCGCATGGCCCGCGCGGGGGCGACTGCGGCGCGTGCGACGCGTGCCAGCGCGTCATGCGGCGCAAGCACCCCGACGTGCGCTACTTCGCACCCGAAGGCGCGGGCGGGTACTTGGTCGAACAGATACGCGAGATCGTGGCCGACGCGGCCTATGCGCCCATTCAGGCCAAGAAGAAGGTCTACATCCTCGACAGGGTGGACCTTCTGGGCACGGCCTGCGCGAACGCGTTTTTGAAGACGCTCGAGGAGCCGCCGGCCGACGTGGTGCTCGTCCTTCTGGGGCGCACGCGGGAAAGCGTGCTGCCCACCATCGTGTCGCGCTGCCAGGTGGTGCCCTTCCGGCACATACCCGCCACCGAGGCCGCGGGCATCCTTTCCCAGAACACGGGCGCGTCGCTGGAGAAGGCCCGCATCGCCATCGAGGCGTGTGGCGGCTCCATCACGCGCGGCATCGAGTTCTTGAAGTCCAACGAGCGCCTGGCGTTCCGCGCCCGCGTGCTCGACGTGCTGGCGTCGCTGCGCCTTGCCGACGATTGGGACGTGGTGAGCCAGGCGGCCGACCTGGTGCTGCTCTCGAAGGCCCCGCTCGACGTGGTGCGCGCGGCGCAGGAGGAGGAGCTTGCCGAGAACGCCGACTTTTTGGCCAAGTCGGCCATCCGGCAGATAGAGGCGCGCAACAAGCGCGCCCTCACCGCCAAGAGCGCCGAGTCGCTGCGGCAGCTGACCGCCATCGTGCAGTCGTGGCTGCGCGACGTGCTGGCGGTGTGCGCGGGCACGCCCGAGCTGGTGATCAACGTGGACGTGCGCGGCGTCCTGGAGGAGGCCGCCGTCCACGCGTCGGAGGCGCGCGCGGCCGTCGCCTTGTCCGCCGTGCGCCGCTGCGACGAGGCGATCTCGTATAATGTATCCCCTGAAACGTGCATCGACGCGCTGCTGTTCGAAGTGAGAGACGCGCTGTTCGGCGCGGCACGGCCCGCAGGCCGGCCCGCCGGCGGCGCGAGATAGAGAGGTACGCAATGGTTCGGGTGGCACCGATCAAGCTGTTCTACAACCCGCGCACGCTGTGGTTCGACCCCGGCGACCTGGACATCCATGCGGGCGACGAGGTGGTGGTGACCACGGCGCGGGGCGCCGAGTTCGGCACGGCGTCCGGAGACGTGTTCGAGGCGTCGGAAGCCGACGTCAAGAAGCTGAAATGCGCGCTCAAGCCGGTGCGCCGCCTTGCCACCGAGGACGACCGGCAGGCCGCCTTGGAAATGCAGCGCAAAAGCGCCGAGGCGCTGCCGGTGTTCAAGGAGATGGCGGCCGAGGCGAACGCCGACATGCACCCCGTCTCGGTGGAATACCTGCTCGACGGCGACAAGGCCGTGTTCTACTTCGAGGCCGAGGAGCGCGTGGACTTCCGCGATTTGGTGCGCAAGCTGGCCGCGCGCTTCCGCGTGCGCATCGACATGCGCCAGATAGGCGTGCGCGACGAGGCGCGCATGGTGGGGGGGCTGGGCCACTGCGGCCAGGAGCTGTGCTGCAAGCGCCTGGGCGGGGAGTTCTGCCCCGTGGGCATCCGCATGGCCAAAGACCAGGGGCTTTCGCTCAATTCCGAGAAGATATCGGGCGTGTGCGGGCGGCTCATGTGCTGCCTGCGCTACGAGTACGACGTCTACCGCGACTTCAACGCCCGCGCCCCCAAGCAGAACGCCACGGTGCAGACCCCCGACGGGCCGGCCAAGGTGGTGGACCACGACGTCCCCCGCGAAATGGTGTCGCTGAAGGTGGAGGGCGGCAAGCCGGTGAAGGTGCCGGTTGCCGACTTGGAGACCGAGGGCGACGCCGTGCGCCCCAACCGCATTGGCGAGGAGGCGTGGGAGCGTGCGACCGAACGGGCCACGATGGCGCTCGCGGGCGGATCGACGTACATGACGTTCCAGTTCACGGGCAAGGACAAGCTGGCGAAGGCCGGCAGCGTGCGGCACGTGCCCGCCAGTGCGGACAAGGGCCGCGCGCGCGGCGGGGCATCCGGCGGGGGGGCGTCTGCGGGCGCGGGGCCGTCCCGCAAGCCGCGCCGCCGCCATGGGTCGAAGCCGGGCGCGGGCGAGGGCGCGCAGGACGCGTCCAAGAAGAAGCAGAAGCAGCCGCAGCAGCAGTCCGGGGCGTCCAAGAAGAAGCAGGCGGGTCGCAAGGGACAGCCTTCCCGTCCCGAGGGGCAGGCCGCCGCGCGCGGCAAGGGCAAGGGCGCCCCGGTCGCAGGCGGCGCGAAGCAGGGGCCGCGTCCCGGGCAGAAGTCTTCGGGGCTGAGGCAGGGCCGGCAGGACCGGCCTTCCGGCGCGAACGAGGCGCACGAAGGCGCCGCCGTCCGGCGCCGGCATGTCCCGGAGGCCGCATCCGGCCAAGAGGGCGGCGCGGCGGCGGGCGAGCACCGGCGCGCGCGGCGGCGCAGCCACAAGGCGGGCGGCGTGCAGGGCGGCGGCGCGGGCGCTTCCGCGGGAGGCCGCGAGGCCCCGGGCGCGGGCGGCGCGGGAAGCACGGGAGGCGGGGATGCCCAATGAGGCTTGACTACGAGCTTTTGACCGATCTCTACCAGCTGACCATGGCGCAGGGCTACTGGGAGGCGGGCAAGACCGGGGACGAGGCGTGCTTCCACATGTACTTCCGCGACTACCCGTTCAAGGGCGGCTATGCCGTCGCCTGCGGCATGGCTCAGCTGGCCGAGATCGTGGACGCCTTCTCGTTCTCCGACGAGGACGTGGCCTACTTGGCGGGGCTGCCGGCGCCGGGCGGCGGCAGCCTGTTCAAGGAGGACTTCCTGCGCTATCTGGCGCGCGACTTCCGGCTTTCGTGCGACATCGATGCGGTGGCGGAGGGCACGGTGGTGTTCCCCCACGAGCCGCTCGTGCGGGTGACCGGCCCCATCATGCAGTGCCAGCTTCTGGAGACGGCCCTGCTCAACTGCGTCAACTTCGAAACGCTCGTCGCCACCAAGGCGGCGCGGGTGTGCCTGGCCGCGGCCGGCGCGCCCGTGGCCGAGTTCGGGCTGCGCCGCGCCCAGGGGGCGGCCGGCGGCGTGTGGGCGAGCCGCGCGGCGGTGGTGGGCGGCTGCGCCTCCACCTCCAATGTCCTGGCCGGCAAGCTTTTCGGCATCCCGGTTTCGGGGACGCACGCGCACTCCTGGGTGATGTCGTTTCCCGACGAGCTGACGGCGTTTCGCGAGTACGCGCGCGTCATGCCCCGAAACTGCGTGCTTCTGGTGGACACCTACGACGTGGAGCAGGGCGTGGAGAACGCCATCACGGTGGGGCTGGAGATGCGCGCGCGGGGGGAGCGCCTTTCGGGCATCCGCATCGACTCGGGCGACCTCGCGTGGCTGGCGAAGATGGCGCGGCGCAAGCTGGACGCTGCGGGGCTGGAAGACTGCGGCATCGTGCTTTCCAACGACTTGGACGAGCACACCATCCAGTCCATCCGCGACGAGGGCGCGCAGGTGGCCTCGTGGGGCGTGGGCACGAAGCTGGCCTGTGCCTTCGACCAGCCGACGCTCGGCGGCGTGTACAAGCTCTCGGCAACGCGGGCGGCAGGGGAGTCCGCATGGCGCGACTGCCTGAAGATATCGGAGTCGGCCGCGAAGCTGACCGTTCCGGGCGTTTTGGACGTGCGGCGCTACTACCACGCCGACGGGCGCATCGCGGGCGACATGGTGTACGACGTGAACGCGGGCGTGCGCCCCTGCGAGACGATCATCGACCCGTGCGACCCCCTGCGGCAAAAGCAGCTTGCGCGCAAGCGGCACGAGACGCTCCTGCAGCCGCTCGCGCGCGCGGGCAAGACCGTGCTGGCTCCGGAAGGGCGCGACGCCCTGGCCGCGCAGGCGCGGGCGAAGGCGGGGCTGGACACGCTCGACGAAAGCCAGAAGCGCATGCTCAACCCGCATTCGTACCCCGTCGGGCTGGAACAGGGCCTGTTCGAGCGCCGGCGCGACCTGGTGGCGCGGCTGCGCGGCATAGCGTGAGCGTGCAGGCGCGGCAAGCCGGGCGCCGTGCGCGCTTTGGCGGGCGGGGCCTGCAGGAAGCAGGCGGGACGGAAGAGGCGCGGCGGCGGGGGCGTCGGGCGCGGCGCGCGTTCCGGCCGCGCTTTGGCGGGGGCGCTGGCAAGGCGGAAGCGGTGCGGCCGGGCTGAGGCGGCCGCGGGGGCGCACCGCGCTTGCGCGCTGCGGCGCCCGGGAAGGCGACAAGGGAAGGGAAAGACCCCATGGCGACATGCAACCTCATACTGGACTCCTGCTGCGATTTGCCGTTCGAGCTGATCGACCGGCCGGGCGTGGAGTTGATCGAGTTCCCCTACGTCATGAGCGACGGGGAGCACCTGGACGACTTGTGCCGCACCACCTCGGCGCACGAGTTCTACCAGGCCATGCGCGACGGCGAGGAGCCCACGACGGCCCAGATTGCCTTCGCGGTGTTTCAAGAGACGTTCGGGCGGGCCATCGAAAGCGGCGTGCCCACGGTGTACCTGAGTTTCTCGAGCGGGCTCTCGGGCAGTTTCGACACGGCGTGTTTGGTGCGCGACCAGCTTCTGGCCGAGCACCCCGATGCCGAGCTGTACGTGGTGGACACCCTGCAGGCCTCGGTGGCGGAGGGTTTTCTGGTGTACGAGGCGCTCCGGCAGCACGACAGGGGGCTGACGGCCCGCGAGCTGGCGGAATGGGCGTCCGAGGCGCGGTTTTTCGTGGATGCCGAGTTCATGGTGGAAGACTTGGAGGCGCTGCGGCGCGGCGGGCGCATTCCGGCGTCGGTGGCCTATGCGGGCTCGAAGCTGGACGTCAAGCCCCTTCTGACCATTGCCACGGACGGCAAGCTGTCGCTGGCCGGCGTGGCGCGCGGGCGCAAGAAGGGCCTCAAGCAGCTGGCCGAGTACTACTTCAAGCGCCGCGCCGCCGACGATTCGGGGCGCTTCGCCATCGTGGCGCACGCCGACTGCCCGAAGGACGCCGAGCGCCTGAAGGAGCTGGTGTCGAAGGAAGACGGGAGCGTGCTGTTTTTGGACTGCAACATAGGTCCGGTGATTGGCAGCCACGTGGGGCCGGGCATGATAGCGGTGGTGTTCTGGGGGCCCGACCGCCGCGAGGAGCTTTCCGTGGCCGACCGCATAGCGCGCAAGGTGAAGGGAGTCTAGGCGCCGGCGCGGCGCGCGCGGCGGCTCGCGGGCGGCCTGCGGGCGGCGGGGAGCCGCGCCGCGGGGAGCCGCGCCGCGGGGAGCCGGGCTGCGGCAGGCGAGGGGCCTGCTTCAGCATGCGGGCAGGGCATGGGCGCGGGCGTGGACGGCATGACGCGGGCGCGCGCGGCGTGGGCCTGCGCGGGGCTGGCCGCGCAAGCCGGGCCTGCCGGCGGCTTTCGGAAAAGGGGCCTGGTTGGACAAGGGGCTTGGGACGCGAAGGAGTGACATGAGGTATTTCTACAGCGGCAACGCCGGCTTTCTGAAGGGGATTGCCGGGCGCCTTGCGCAGGCGGGCTTCGAGCGGACGGACGACGTGGGCGCGGCCGAGGCGGTGGTGACGTACTGCACCTCGCAGACCGCGCTGGAGGATGCCTACTTCGCCGAGGCGGGATTCGTGCAGGCGGCGCGTTCCGGCACGCTGCTGGTTGACTTGAGCCCCTCCACGCCGAACTTCGCGCGCGAGCTGAATGCGGTCGCGCTCGTGAGCGACCTGGCGTTCGTGGAGGCCCCCGTGGTGGTGGAGGACGTGGTGGCCGCCGATGCGTTCGCGCGGCGCGAGAACCTCGTCTGCTTCGCCGCGGGCGAGGACGGCGACGTGGCACGTGCGAAGCCCCTGCTCGAGGCGCTGGCCGCCGACGTGCGCGAAACCGGCGTGTCGGGTTCGGCGCAGCTTGCGCGCGCGGCGTACACGCTGCAAACGGCGGCGCAGGTGGTTTCGGCCATCGAGGCGGACGCGCTCTTTGCGGCCACCCTGCACGCGCAAACGGGCTCCGGGCTTGCGGGCCTGCGCGCGCAGGGGGCGTGCCCGCGGGCGCAGGGCGTGCTGGACGCCATTGCGGCCGAAGGGTTTTCCGGGGCGTACACCTGCGAGATGTTCATGGCCGAGCTGTCGGCGGCGCTTATGGCGGCCGACGACGCCGACCTCATTCTCCCGCAGGCCGAATCGGCCCTACACCTGGTGGAGCTGCTTGCCGTCATCGGCGGCTCCGACATGGCGCCGGCGGCGCTCGCGCTCGTGTACGGCGACGAGGCCACATGCGCGCGCCACGGGCTGGACTGGACGCGCGCCGAGCAGACGTACGCCGACGGAGAAGGCTTTGAGGAAGAGGACGACGACTGCGGCTGCGGGCATGGCCATGGCGACTACCGTGGGTTCGACTATTCCTCCAACTAGGGTTCCCGCCGTGCCGGCGCCCGCCGGGGCTGTCGGCGCGGCGGGGCGCGCGTGGGCAGCGGACCTTCCCCTTTCGCGCTGCACCCCGCCGCGCGGCGCGGCGGGGACGCAAAGGGGCGCGGCATTCCGCCCTGCTGCCTTCCCCCTGTTTCCCGCATGCTGCCGACAGGCGGCGCGGCGCGCGGCGGGGAGGCTTCGGTTGCCCAGTTCCTTCCCCCTGCTTCCCGGACGGCCGGTGGTCCCGTGTCCCTAGTGCCGGAATCGTGCGGCTTGTGCCCGCGCGCCTGCGGCGCGAACCGCGCGGCGGGGGAGCGCGGCGCGTGCGGGGCGGACGGGGACCTGGTGGTGGCGCGCGCGGCGCTGCATTTCTGGGAGGAGCCCCCCATCAGCGGAAGCGCGGGCAGTGGCACGGTGTTCTTCGCGCATTGCCCCCTGCATTGCCTCTATTGCCAGAACGCGCCGCTCGCGCAGGGAAGGGCGGGGCGCCCGGTTTCCGTGGAGCGTCTTGCCGCCATGTGCCTGGAGCTGGCCGGGCAGGGCGCGCTGAACGTCAACTTCGTCACGCCGACGCACTACGCGCCGCAGGTGCGCGCCGCCGTCGCCCTGGCGCGGCAGGCCGGCCTGCGCGTGCCGGTGGTGTGGAACACGGGCGGCTACGAGACGCCGGAGGCGGTGCGGGCGAACGCGGGCGTGGTGGACGTGTACCTGACCGATTTCAAGTACGCCGACGCGGGCCTTGCCGCGCGGTACTCCCAGGCCCCCGACTACGCGCAGGTGGCGCTCGCCGCGCTCGACGCCATGGTCGGGCAGGTGGGCGTCCCGGCGTTCGACGAGGTGGACGGCCAGCCGCGCATGGTGCGCGGCGTCGTGGTGCGGCACCTCGTGCTGCCCGGCGCGCTGGAGGACTCCAAGCGCGTGGTGCGGCTGGTGCACGGGCGCTTCGGCGACAAGGTGCGGCTTTCGCTCATGAACCAGTACACGCCGGTGCTCTCCGCCGCCGCACAGGCGGGCGACGCGTGGGCGCAGGGCGTGCTGCGCCGCTGCCCCGAGCTGGCGCGCACCGTGCCCGACGGGGAATACGAGGAGCTTCTGGACTTCGCCGACGAGTTGGGGGTGCAGGACTACTTCTGGCAGGAGGGCGGCGCCGCCGAGGAAAGCTTCATCCCCCCGTTTGACCTGACGGGGGTGTAGAAAGGCCCGCCCCGTCGCCGCTTTCCGGATCCACGGCCTTGCCGCGGCGACCTGCCTGCGGGATCTGCCTGGACGGGCCGCGCGCGGTGCCGTGCTCCCACTGCCCGGACGGGCCGCGCGCGGCGGCGAGTTCTTTTCCGGGCGCGTCTTCCTGCATCTCGGTGATGTTTTTCCACAGGCGCTTGGGCATGAACTGGCGGCGCAACTCGGGGTTGTAGCGCGACTCCACGGCGACGGCGCGGTAGAAGCGCTTCCATGCCCGCTGCATGGCCGCCTCGTCGGCGGCCGGGCCGGGCAGGTTCAGCTGGTCGGTCTTGACCAGGTACCAGTCGCCTCCCCCGTACACGCCGGCCAAATGGTGCGCCTCGTCGTGGATGAGGAAGGGCTGCGTGTTGAACCGGCCGCAGAACCAGTCCATCAGGAGCGGGACGACGTTCGCTTTCGGGCTGCACCGCGCGAACCAGACGCCGCCCTCCAAGTGCTCGAAGCGCAAGAATTGCATCATGCGGTGACGTTCGTTGTACACCGCCCTGCTCAGCCGCACGAGCGGTTCCACGGCGGGGTGCGCCACGTCTGAAAGCGGGCTGCGCCCCGGGCGCGTGCAGGCGCCGTCGCACGCCGAACGCCGCTTGCAGGAGGCGCAGGCGCGGGGTTTGCCGGCGGCCATGGCGTGCCGGACGAAGCGGTAGGCCACGGTGCCGGCGCGGGGGTCGTCGGAAAGCGAGGCGCACTTCACGGCGTCGTAGGAGGCGGGCCCGCAGGTGCGGCAGATGCCGCGCTGCACGCGCAGGGCGCGTTCGGGGTCGGTGGGTATGTCCACGATGCGCTGCCCGAGGCGCGGCTGCAGGTTCGCGCGGCAGGCGACGTCTGCGGGGTCTTCGCGCCGCTCGTAGGCGGCGAAGATGGCCGAAAGCAGCCCTTCGAGCGTGCCGTCGAAGCAATAGGCGACGTCGGCGTGCGGCCCGCCCGCCGAAGCGGGGGAGACGGGGCCGGTTGCCGTGGCCGCGCGGGGGCCGGTTGCTTCGGGGACGCCGCCTGCCGCAGCCGCCCGCGCCCACACGGGCGCGGCGGCGTCTTTGCGTCCGTCTCCGTGTCTACCTGCGCCCCCGCCCGCGCCCCCGCCCACGCCCGGCTGCCGCGTCATGCGGACTTCCTTTCGAGCGGCCACGGCGCCTCGGGAACCTGCGGGAGCGCGCCGGCCGGCCCCGCGGCGCCTTGGGGGAATGCCTCGCCTCGCGGAGGCGTTCCAGCCCGTCCGGCGTCCTGCAGGAGCGCGCCGGACGGCGTGCGGCCTTCGGCGCGCGGGGCTTCCGGCAGGCCCCGGTCCGGCGGGTCCACGCGCCCGATGCGCGTCTTCTCAGAGGTTTCCACGGCATCGAAAAGGCTCAGCTGGTTCGGGCTTACCCGATCGGCGCGCCGCCCGTGGCGCCCGCCCTCGATGGGGGACGCAAGCTGCGCGCGCAGCCCTTCGCGCGAGAAGTCCGCCCCCTTGCCCGCCCAGCGCCCCCTGCAGGTGATGAAGAAGCGGGCGCGCTTGTAGGCGATGCCCAGCTTGCGCAGCTCCGGCTCGCCGAGCGACGCGGTGCGGCGCGCCTTCACGATGAGCTTCGCGCCGCGCACGCCGATGCCCGGCACGCGCACGAGGTCCTCGAAAGGCGCGGCGTTCACCTCCACGGGGAAGAAGTCGAGGTGGTTCAGGGCCCAGTTCGCCTTCGGGTCGAGGTCGGGGTCGAGGAAGGGGTGCTTTTCGTCTATGATCTCCGTCACGTCGAACTTGTAGAAGCGCAAAAGCCAGTCGGCCTGGTACAGGCGGTGTTCGCGGTTGAGCTGCACGGCGTCGCTCGCAGGCAGGCGCGCGTCGGCGTTCACGGGGAGGTAGGCGCTGAAGAAGACGCGCTTGAGCGCGAGGGTGCGGTAGAGCGCGGCGGACAGGTTCAGTATCTGGAAGTCGCTTTCGGGGGTGGCGCCGACGATCATCTGGGTGCTTTGCCCCGCGGGCACGAAGGCGCGCTCCTTTCGCTTCGGGCGCACCTGGGTCATGTAGGTGGTCTCCCTGCGCATGAGGGCGCGCGTGTCCCGGTCCTCGGCGATGTTGTCCTTGATCTGGCGCATGGGAGCCAGTATGTCGTGCTTGCTCTTGTCGGGCGCGAGCAGGCGCAGGCTTTCCTGCGAGGGGAGTTCCATGTTGACGCTCATGCGGTCGGCAAGGTGCCCGAGCGCGCCTATGAGCTCGGGGGAGGTGCCGGGCACCGCCTTGGCGTGGATGTAGCCACGGAAGCCGTATTCGTGGCGCAGGATGGACAGCGTGCGGATCATGAGTTCGGTGGTGTAGTCGGGGCTGCGCAGGACCCCGGAGCTCAGGAACAGCCCCTCGGTGTAGTTGCGCCGGTAGAACGCCATGGTGAGGTCGGCCAGTTCGCGCGGCTTGAACGCCGTGCGGGGCACTTCGTTGCTTGCGCGGTTGACGCAGTAGGCGCAGTCGTAGACGCAGACGTTGGTCATGAGCACCTTGAGCAGCGTGATGCAGCGCCCGTCGGCGGAGAAGCTGTGGCAGATGCCGGCGGCCAGGGTGTTGCCCATCTTGCCCTTCTGGGCGTCGCGGTCGATGCCCGACGACGTGCAGGCGACGTCGTACTTGGCGGCGTCGGCGAGTATTTCCAGCTTGTCGGCAACGTCCATCGCGCTTCGGTCCCTTCGTGCGGCTTTCCGGGAAAGCCTTGTTGCAAGTTGCGGCAGCCGCCGCGGGCCTGCCGGCCGTGCCGCTTGCCGAGGCCGGCGGGGCGGGCACGGCGGCATCGGCGAAACGACCGGCGGCAGCCGTTTCGCCACTCTGCCTAAACCTGCGGCATGCCGGCTGGCGGCAGTCGGGCGCGTTCAGCCGCCGGCCGTGCCCGGCTGTTCTCAAAGCGAATGTTTGTTCGCTTATAATACACGAACAGGTGTTTGCAGTCAAGGAAAGGGGGAGTTGTGGGCGTTGGGTGGGTCAGGCTTTTTCTATGTCGAGGACGAGGGAGATCAGCTCGTTTCGGGAGTGGACGCTGAGTTTCTTGTATATGTTCGCGGTGTGCGCCTTCACGGTGTGGGGGGACAGGTAGAGTTTTTCCGCCAATTCGTTGCCCCCTATGTTCTGTGCGAGATAAAAGACGATCTCCTTCTCCCTTGCCGTAAGGTCGTATTGCTCGGCCACTATGCCCACCAGCTTCTTGATGGCTTCTTCGTTGCTCAGGTCTATCTCCATGTTCCTCGTATGCAGCAAGATGGCAGCCGTGCAGGCTACCGACACGAGGGAAACCACGACCAGAATTGCATTTGTCGCCGTTTCGTCGAACCCGAACGCCGCTCCGTAGACCAATCCCACCAGTATGGCAACGCCCGATACCAGCCTGTGCGATGCGGCAACGAACATGCCGTTCAGCTTGTTTTGGGCCGTGCTCCTTCCCCCGGAGCGCAAATTGTTCGCCCTTCCAAGGACGCAGACCGAAAAAAGGACGCTCCAGGCAATCCATGCGGCGTGGTTTGGGAGCGCCAAAAGCGCAGTGATGCAGAGAATGGACGCCAACAAAACGAAAAGGATGACTTTCTCGTTCATGCCGATGCCCATTTTCTCGCTGGCAAGGAGCAGTGCCAGCGAGAACAGCAAGGAAAGCGCAAGGATGAGGCCGGTGGCGTTCCGTGCGGCCGGCGAATCGATGAACCATGCTATGGACAACCCGAAATTCAGGTCAATGGCAAAATGGTATGCGAACAGCACGATTTTCGATCTGCGAGAGGCAAGCCGTGGACCACGGGCTGCCCCCCCCCCCTTTTTTTTTTCTTTCATTTTTTGCTCACGGCATTCGTCGGCGGCTTGCTTTGCCGCGTCCCGCGCTGCTGTCCGTGCGTTGGCGGGAAGCAGCGGCGACCTTATGGCCAAGAGATACAGGGTGATGGACGCGATCGGGGCGAAAAGCCCGATGGTCATTTGGAATTCGGATCGGTAGAACGCGGCATTGGCTACGTATGCGATGGCGATGATGCAGCCTGCTATCATCAAGGTGTCGTTCGGGCCGTCGTGCAGCACCTCCGAGAATTGCCCCCAAATGCTTGCCTGCAGGCCCAGTGTGAACCCCGCTATCGCGTAAAACAGGGGAAAGGCCGGCTGCGGCAGTGCAAACACGCAGGTTAGCCCTATGGCAAGGGGCCCTGAAAGGGTCGCGGCGGGCATCAATCTGTATCTGAAGCGGAAAAACCTGTCCGTGAACAGGGACACCACGACCATTTCCAGAACGAGGCCCAAGACTATGGCGATATGGCGCATGGTGGGGTGGGGGAAGCCTGCGCTTGCCGTCAGTTCCGATGCCACCAGGATGTAGAACCAAGCTAGGAAAAGCGCGAACCCCGTGACGGCTACGAGCCGAAAAAGAGAAGGGTTGCCGATGCCATTGCCTTTCCGTGCCACGGAGTTGCTCCTCCCCCTTCGATTCTTTCCCTGCAGGACAAAGACAGAGAGGCTGCGCTGCAGGGATTCACAGTATACAGGAAATGCGCCGCCGGGGATGCGTCTGCGGCTTGTTCCCAGTATGAAAAAAGGGCTAGTACCCAAGAACTTCGCCCTAATACCCGGCTATGTCCGCCAAGACCGATCTGGTCCTTGGGGATGGGAATCGTTTTAGGGCCGGTTCGAGTCCGCGGACCACGCCGCGCTCTCTTATAGTGCGCCAAGGGCCCGAAGGGGCGCGGACGCATTGCCGTCGGCTTCCCGGGTGCAGGCAGGGCATGAGACGAGAGAGGAGTGGTGCTATGGAGATCGACGAAGTTTGGAGGGAGCGCAAGGCCAATGCGGCATATCATCCAGGCGAGTCCACGTGGGAGGAGGATGGCTACACCGTTACGCGCACGACGCACTGGTCTGCACCGGGTTGCCACGACGGTTGCGCGGTTCTGCTCTACGTGAAGGACGGCAAGCTGGAGAAGGTGGAGGGCGACCCGTGCTCCCCCTACAACAAGGGCCGTCTGTGCATGCGCTGTCTGGCCATGCCGGAATACGTGAACCACCCCATGCGCCTGAAATACCCGCTCAAGCGCGTTGGCGCGCGGGGCGAGAACAAATGGGAGCGCATAAGCTGGGACGAGGCGTATGAGATCATTGTCGGGAAATGGAAGGAAACCGTGGAGAACTACGGTTACAAGGCCATTTTGCGCGGCAATGGCACGGGCCGCAACGGCTTTTGGCAGACGCGCGCCATACACACGGTGGCTCTGGGCGGGTTCTCTGCCGGTGGCGTCTTGAGCGGCGACACGTGCTACGTCCCGCGCGTTCAGGCGATGAACAACCTGATGGGCGGTCCAAGCGTTGCCGACTGCGCCCAAATGTACGAAGAAAGCTTCGAGCATCCGGAATGGCGCAGGCCCGACGTGATGATCGTTTGGGGCTGTGATCCTCTGAAGTCGAATTCCGACGGGTTCTGGGGCCATTGGGTAGTGGACCTGATGAAGCAGGGGACGCGTTTTATAACCGTCGATCCCGACCTGACATGGATAGCCGCCAAATCCGAGATCCACCTGCCCGTCCGTCCCGGAACCGACGCGGCGCTTGCGCTGGCGATGATAGACGTCATCTGCAAGGAGGATCTCTACGACCATGATTTCGTTTCCCGGTGGTGCTACGGTTTCGACGAGCTCGAAGCGCGTGCGGCGGAGTATCCCGCCGACGAGGTGGCCCCGGTGGTCGGCGTGGAAGCGGAGGACATTCGCAGGGCGGCCCGCATGTATGCGAACGCCGAGGTCGGTTCCGTGCAGTGGGGCGTGTCGGTGGACATGCACACGCATGGCGTGGCCACGGCCCATGCCATAATGTGCCTTTGGTCCATTTGCGGCGACGTTGACGTGCCGGGCGGCGTCGTGTTCCCCGCCGAAGGCTACACGACCGCCGACTGCAGCGCTGCGATGGGGAAGTTCTCCCTCCCGGAAAACAAGCCCACTCCCGACACCATGTGGATGCGCCCGGGAGCGGAGGATTACCCGATGCGCATGGGCCAAGGGGCATGGGACCGTGCCTTGGAGGTTCTGGAAACCGGCGAGCCTTTCGAATACAAGATGATGTATCTGGGCCAGACGAACACCTTCGTGTGCTCGTCTTCGGAATCCCAGCGCGTTCTGGATGCCTTGAACAAAATAGACTTCATTTTCACGCTGGATCCCTTCCTCACCCCCACGGCGGTGGCCCTTTGCGACTTGGTGCTTCCGGCGGCCATGAGCTGCGAGCGCGACAGTTTCCGCGAATGGTGGGCCCCGCTGCGCGCCATCAAGAAGGTGACGCAGTACCACGAGGCGAAGTCGGACGACGAATTCCTGCTGGAACTGGGGAAGCGCACGCGTCCCGAGGTCTTTGACCAGTGGGAAGACCACGAGGCATTCATAAACTGGCTCATCAACGAGCGCAATGGCGGCAAGTGCGATCACGTTTCGTTCGAGGAGCTGGTCGATGCCGGCTACCTGTATGCGCCTTTCGAGTACCGGAAATACGAGAAGGGCTTGCTGCGGTCCGACGGCACTCCGGGGTTCAACACCCCTACCGGCCGCATCGAACTTTGGAGCACGGTATTCAGCAGGTTCGGGTTGGATCCCCTGCCGTATTTCAAAGAGCCGCGCGAAAGCCCGGTACGCACGCCCGAGCTGGCAAAGGAATTCCCGTTCGTCTTGACCACGGGGCACCGCTCATTCGAGTTCTTCCATTCCGAGCACCGCCAGCCTGGCACGATGCGGGACTTCCACCCGGATCCGCTTGTGCGCATCAATGCGCAGGACGCGTTCGAGCTTGGAATAGAAGACGGCGATTGGGTGTGGCTGGAGAACGTGCACGGCAAGTGCAAGCAGCGTGCCGACATCGACGACGGCATGAAGCGCGGCGTCGTGAGCGCCGAACATGGGTGGTGGTTCCCCGAGCAGGAAGCCGCGGCGCCGAACCTCTACGGATCGCTCGCATGCAATTCCAACCAGCTGACCACTGAATGCGACATTGGGCCTACGGGGTATGGCGCCCCCTACAAATGCCAGATATGCAAGGTGTACAAGGTGACGCCTGAAAACGACACTCTCGAGCGCACGCCGGAAGAGGTAGAACGCGGCGTAAAGGCCCGTCTGGTGGCGCGTCCGGCCAACGCTCAGTAGGAAGGATGGGCATACAGATGGAATCCGAAGGGTTGTTGATCGACTACCGCTACTGCACGGGTTGCCATGCGTGCGAAGTGGCCTGCAAGAAGGAACACGGAATGGAAAGCGACCAGTTCGGGATCCGCGTGTTCAAGAACGGACCGTTCAAGACGGGCAAGGACACGTGGCAGTACGACTTCGTCCCCATTCCCACCGACATGTGCGACCTGTGCTCGGGGCGCGCAGCGAAGGGGAAAGAGCCGTCGTGCGTCGTGCATTGCCAGTCCTTTGCGATAACGCACGGGCCGATTGAGAAACTGGCCGGCATTGCGGCGAAGAGCCCGAAGCAGGCAATGTTCACGGTCAAGGCCGGCTGAAACGCCTCTGTCGGCGGATGAAACGATATTGGTTGGACAAGAAAGGGGAATCATGGCAGAGGAAAAAAGCCCTAAGTTGCGGAAGGGGTTCTCATGGTATGCGTGGGTGAATTCGGGTTGCGGCTTCGGAACGCAGCTCATCTGCCTTTATTGCACCATGGTCTGGGGCTACTGCATCGCGGCAGTGGCAACGCAGCTGGGCGTTGAAAAGACGGATTTGGCCCTTGCGGCGTCGATCTATGGCGTATGCTATGCGGGCCTCTCGTTCGTGTGGGGCATTATGGCCGACAGGATCGGCCTGCGCAAGACGCTCACGGTGTCGCTTGCGGGCGTCGGGGTGTTCCTCGTGCTGTTCAGCTTCACGGCGACCTCGGTAATGGGGGTCATAATCACCTATGCGCTGGTCGGCGTTTTCGTTTCGGCTCTGGGCTCGGCGGTTCTCCCCAAGCTCATCTCGACGTGGTTTCATGCCAATACCCGTTCGCGGGGCATGATGATCGCCGGGTTCGGCGGCAGCGCCGCGAGTTTGACGGCGGGTTTGATCTTCCCGCAGCTTCTGTTGAGCTTTGGCTGGCAGATGTGCTTCCAGGTTTTGGGCGTCATCGCCTTGGTGGTGTGCGTGATCGTGTTTCTGCTGGTGCGCGACTCTCCCTATTCCGTGGGCACGTATCCCTACGGCATGACCGAGCAAGAGGGGCTTGCGTATGTGGAGGCCATGGAAGAGCAGCAGGGGGATGTCAAGGACGGCAAGGGCAAGCCTTCCTTCAAGGATGTGCTGAAGTCCCCTGTTACATGGGGGTTCGGCGTGATCATGGTGTTGTTCCAGTTCTACATGATGTCCACCACGACTTATCGAACCGCCGCCATCGTGGATTCCGGCTTCACCATCGTGGAAGCCGGCCTCGTGGGCACGATCATGTCGGTTACCATGTTGATCAGCCAGGCCATAGCGGGTGTTGCCGCCGACAAAGTGCCCCGTAAGTTCGTGGCCGCCGTCTTGCTACTCGTGGGCGGCGTGGGTTTTGCGGCTTTCGACTTCGTTTTCGGAATGAACAACGTGACGGTTCTGTACGTCTATGCGTTCGTGGCAGGCCTGTTCTTCGGCGTGGCCCCCATCCTGAACACGCTGATGGCGGAATGCTTCCCGCCCGAACTGCGCGGTTCCGGCCCCGGGGTTGTTTCCACCATCGCCTTGGTCGGTCGCTTCTTTGGCCCCATCATCGCCGCGCAATGCATTGTCATGGCCGGTGGACACACTGGCGCGTTCACCTATTTCGCCGGCGGTTCCCTGCTTGTTGCGGGCATTCTCGTTCTGATCATCTTGCCCAAGACCGGCGGCAAGGTTGGCGACCCGATTGGCAAGAAGGGGTAGGGAATCCAACGCGAAGGAGTGGAAAGCGGGTTCGGGGCGCGCATCCGAAGGCGCGGAGGCGGGGCGCGTGGTGGCGATTCGGGTTTTCCTGCGGGTGGTGCCCTGCCTGCGTTTGACGGTGCGCCCCCGGCCCTTTCGCATGGGGTTTGGAGCGAAAGCCGCAAGCCCAATTTGGATTGGGGGATTTGCAGTGACGGAGAAACCATTCGGCGGGCATGTGCCCGTTCGCGGCTGGGTGGCTGTGTTCGGTGCCAGCTTGCCGCAGTTTGCATGCGTGTTCGCTCTGCTTGCGTATGGCTACAACCTGCCTTATGCCGTTGCGGAATTCCAGGTTCCAGTTACCGCATTGAGCCTTGCTCCCGCCGTGTACGGGCTTTTCTATGCAGGACTGGCCATGCCGTGGGGAATGCTTGCCGATAGGTTCGGCTGCAGGTTCGTTATCTTCATGGCCATGCTGGGCGTCGGGCTTTTCTTGCTGGCGCTGGGCATGTTTGCCGAGGGCCCACTGAGCTTCACGGTGCTTTATGGCGCGGCGGGCGTTTTCGCGGCGGGCTTGGGCATGTCGGTCATACCAAAGTTGGTTGCGGGCTGGTTTCCCTCCCATATGAGGGGCAGGGGGATACTGCCGGCTACGGTCGGGGGCGGATTGGCGGGCGTCTGCTCCGGCCTTGTCATCCCCGACATGGTGCTTGCATTCGGATGGCGCGGCTGCTTTCGGGCCATGGGCTTCGGGATCGTCCTTTTGGCGGCGGCCGCGCTGGTTTTGGTGAAAGACGGGCGCCTGCGCGATGCAGCTGAATCGGGTCCGGAGGCAAAAATGGCTGCAGTCGTCGGCGCTTTGGGGGGAAGATCTGGGAGGCGAAGCTCGGTTTCGACCATTTTGGCCATGCCGGCCACGTGGATCTTCGGAATTGTGTTGATATTGTTCAACGTGTATTACACCTCCAACACCTCGTTCGAGGTGAGCGCTCTGATAGGCGCCGGATTTGCGGCTACGACCGTGGGCCTTTTCGAGTCGCTGAACACTGCGGCAACCGTTGTCGGGCAGTTGCTGTTTTCGCCACTGGCGGACAGGTTTTCGCGTAGACGCGTTTTTGCGGCCATGTTGCTTGTTGGGGGATTTCTGTATTGCGGCTTGTATTTCGTTGCCGGATTGGGAAACGAAATGCTCTTGCTTGCGTATGCGGTGGTGACGGGACTGTTCGTGGCTTTCGTGCCCATATACCAGAACCTGTCGGCCGACTATTATCCAGCCGGAATGAAGGGATCCGGACCGGGGGCTGTAGCCACCATTTCACTGGTTGGCAGGTTCGGCGGCCCGCTGCTTTGCGCGTCGGTCATCGCAAACTCGGCCAACGGCATGTCCTTCGCGTTCTTGGCTGGAGGGGCCTTGCTTGTGGGAGGGGTGGTCACGCTGTTCGTGTTGCCGGATCCGAAGCGGGCGGCGATTGGAGTCATGCGAGGCGCGAAACACGGCAAAAGAGACTTGAAGCACTAGACCGAGACGGAGGATTGCGGGAATGCTGACCAAAAGAGAGAATGCCATAGAGACAATCCGAGGTGGCCGTCCTGACAGATTGGTCAACCAGTACGAATACCTGGCTTTGATGGTGGGGGGCTACCCGGGGAAATCGCCTGTGCTGAAGAGGGGGGAGACGGCGAAAAACGAATGGGGCGTCACGTATTCGTGGCCAGAGGACTCTCCGGCGAAAATGCCGATTTGCGATTCCGGGCATGTGGTGGTAAAGGACATCGAAAACTGGAGAAGTTACGTGAAGGCTCCGAGCCTCGATTGGAAACGCGAAGACTGGCAGCCTTACATCGACGCGGCCGGTAAGGTGGACAGGGACGATCGGTTTGTGACCGCCTACATTGCTCCGGGCGTTTTCGAGCAATGTCACAATTTGTTGGAGATTGCCAACTGTCTCATGGCCCTGCTCGAAGAACCCGAGATCATGCACGAGATAGTGGACTATCTGACCGATTGGGAGATGAGGCTGGCGGAATGCTACGTGACCTACATCAAACCCGATGCGGTGTTCCACCACGACGATTGGGGCACGCAGATATCTACTTTCATGTCCGTGGAAACCTTCCGGGAGTTCTTTCTGCCGGCTTACAAGAGGATATATGGCCTCTATAAAGACAACGGCGTCGAACTCGTCGTGCATCATTCGGACTCCTATGCCGAAACGCTGGTGCCGTCCATGCTGGAAATGGGCATAGACGTTTGGCAGGGGGCCATAACGACGAACGACATTCCCGGCATATTGCGGGAATACGGTGACCGGATGGCGATCCAGGGCGGCCTCGACAGCGGCTTGTACGACGTCGAGGACTGGTCGAAGGAGAAGATCGCGGAAGGCCTGGACGAATTGGTTCGGAGTACCGACGGGGCCAAGTGGCTCATACCCTGCCTTTCGGCTGGCGGTCCGGGGTCTTGCTTCCCGCCCGTTTACGGTGCCGTTAGCGAAGCGATAGCCGATTACAACAGAAGGCATTTCGGCATCGACGCCTGATGCGTTCCGGGCAGGTTTCGGGCGATGGGTCGGAAACCGGGTTTGCGTGCAGCTTGCGAAGATCGCCCGCATTGCTCGGGGGCGTTGCATACGGTACAGGATGTCTGGGAGTTTGCAGGGTAGGCGTGAGATGCGAAGGGAAGGGAAAGGAAACAGACATGGGAATCCTCGAAGACATCTCCAGCGCGGTGCAGCGCGGGAAGAAGAAGGAAGTGGCCCCGCTCGTGGAGCAGGCGCTCGCCGAGGGCGTGGAGCCGCTTGCCATCCTGAACGGCGCGCTCGTGCCCGCCATGGGCGTGATCGGCGACAAGTTCAGCGCCGGCGAGGTGTTCGTGCCCGAGATGCTGGTGG
>CAJFUR010000085.1 GCA_904420215.1 uncultured Eggerthellaceae bacterium | reverse complement strand
CGGCAGGTCCGCCGGTTGCGTGGAGGGTCCCGGGCGAGCGACCGCTTCGGCGAGGGCGAAGAGGGCCTGGACGCACGATAGGAAGGCAAGACGATGATCGTGAAAATATGCATGGTGCTCATTTTCGTGGGCGTGGCCGTGGGCGTGGGCATCTATTGCCGGCGCACCACCAGAAGCGTTGACGGGTTCGTGCTCGGCGGGCGCAACGTGGGGCCGTGGATGTCGGCGTTCGCGTTCGGGACCAGCTACTTCTCGGCTGTGGTGTTCGTGGGGTACGCGGGGCAGTTCGGCTGGAAGTACGGCATCGCCGCCCTGTGGGCGGGCATCGGCAACGCCATTCTGGGCAGCCTTTTGGCGTGGTGGGTGCTGGGGCCGCGCACGCGCGAGATGACGCACCGCCTGGGCGCCACCACCATGCCGGAGTTCTTCGGTTCGCGCTACCGGTCGAAGGGGCTGCGCATTGCCGCGGCGGCCATCATCTTCGTGTTCCTCATCCCGTACACCGCGAGCGTCTACAACGGCTTGTCGCGGCTGTTCGGCATGGCCTTCGGCTTGCCCTACGAGGTGTGCGTGATCGGCATGGCGGCGGTGACCTGCATTTACGTGGTGGTCGGCGGCTACATGGCCACGGTGATGAACGACTTTCTGCAGGGCATCGTCATGTTGCTGGGCATTGTGGCGGTCATCGTTGCCGTGCTGGCGAACAACGGCGGCTTCACCGAGGCCATCAACCAGCTTTCCACCATTCCCTCGGAGCTTTCCCCCATGGACGGCGCGTTCGTGAGCATGTTCGGCCCCGACCCCCTGAACCTGCTGGGCGTCGTCATCCTCACGAGTTTGGGCACGTGGGGCCTGCCGCAGATGGTGCAGAAGTTCTACGCCATCAAGAGCGGCCCGGCGGTGAAGCAGGGCGCCATCATCTCCACGCTGTTCGCCTTCGTGGTGGCGGGCGGCAGCTACTTTCTGGGCGGGTTCGGGCGGCTGTACGCCGACCAGGTGGAAATGGGCGCGAACGGGCAGCCAGTGTACGACTCCATCGTTCCCACCATGCTGTCCACGCTGCCGGACGTGCTTATCGGGGTGGTGATCGTGCTGGTGCTGTCCGCTTCCATGTCCACGCTGTCGTCGCTGGTGCTCACGTCTTCCAGCACGCTCACGCTCGACCTGATCAAGGGCAACGTGGTCAAGAACATGGACGAGAAGCGGCAGCTGGGCTACATGCGCGTGCTGCTGGTGGTGTTCGTGGTGGTGTCGGCCGCGCTGGCACTGGTGCAGTACCGCTCGTCCATCACGTTCATCGCGCAGCTCATGGGCATTTCGTGGGGCGCGCTGGCCGGTGCCTTTCTGGGGCCGTTCCTGTGGGGGCTGTACTCCGGGCGCGTCTCCCGCGCGGCGGTGTGGGCGAGTTTCATCGTGGGCGTGGGCCTGACCACGGGGAACATGGTCATGGGGCTGGTGGGTGCGCCGCTCATCGAGTCGTCCATCAACTGCGGTGCGCTGGCCATGGTGCTTTCGCTGGTCATCGTGCCGGTGGTGAGCCTGTTCACGAAGGCAGTGCCGTTCGAGGTGGACCCGCCGCACGGCGAAGGCGCCATCGACCGCGAGTACGCGCAGGAGCTGGAACGGGAAGCAGAGTAGGCGCCGGCTGCGCGGCCTACATGCCGGCGAAGTGCAGGAGGTCTTCCGGCGTGGCGACGATGGCGTCGGCCCCCGCTTCGCGCAGCTCGTCGGCGTGGTGGTAGCCCCACGCCACGCCGATGGAGAACGTGCCCGCGTTGCGAGCCGTGCGCACGTCGCCAGGGGAGTCGCCCACGTAGGCCGTGCGCGCGGGCTTCGACCCCAGCTCGCCGATGGTGCGCAGAAGCCCGGTGGGGTCGGGCTTGCGGGGGATGTCCTCGCACTCTCCGTGCATGACGGAAAACACGCCGGGCATGAACTGGTTCATGACTTGTTGCACCCCGGCATCGAACTTGTTCGACAGCACGCCCAGCCGCACGCCGCGCTCCCCAAGACGGGCAAGGGCTTCGGGCATGCCGGGGTAGGGCTTGGTCAAGTCGTTCTTGTACGTGGGGAAGAGCGCCTTCCAATGCGCGAGGGCCTCTTCCGCCTGCGTATCCGGCGTGTTTTCAGGCACCGCCTGATACATGAGCGCGCGCACGCCGTTGCCCACGAAGCTGTGGATCTCGTCGGTGGAACGGGGAGGGAAGCCCAGCTCGGCGAGTGCTTGGTTGGTGACGACCACCAAATCGGGCAATGTGTCCAGCAGCGTACCGTCCAAGTCGAAGACGAACGTGTCGAACGTTGCGTGAGTTGCGGTCATGGGCATCACCTGTGTCCCTTGAAACAACAAGACCGGAGGGATGTCCGGCCTTGGTCTGCTCATATGGAGCGGGCGACGGGACTCGAACCCGCGTGGTCAGCTTGGGAAGCTATTTCCATCCCAGGCTCCATTCCCGAGAAAAACCGCCCACCACCAGCAAAATTACTTTTAGAGTTTAGCGCATGGCGGGAAGTTCGTCAAAAAGTTCGTCAAATTTCGATTATTTTCCAAACCGGACATTGGCAAGAGAAAAATCGAAGGGCACCGACAAAAGCCGATGCCCTTCGTTGATCGCTGGAGCGGGCGACGGGACTCGAACCCGCGGTACAGGCTTGGGAAGCTTTTGCCCCACAAGCCCTTACACGGTTCGGAAATATCGTCTGACCTGCCCCTTTCCTAACTAACGGTTCTCAGCCTTCCGGCATACTGGAAAGTAT
>CAJFUR010000084.1 GCA_904420215.1 uncultured Eggerthellaceae bacterium | reverse complement strand
CAGCTTCAAGCGCATGGGCTTTTCCTACGACTGGGACCGCACCGTGGTGGCGTGCGATCCCGAGTACTACCGCTGGGGCCAGTGGATTTTCCTGCAGTTCTGGAAGCGCGGGCTGGTGGAGCGCCGCAACAGCCCGGTGAACTGGTGCCCCAACTGCGAAACCGTGCTTGCGAACGAGCAGGTGACGGAAGGCCAGTGCTGGCGCTGCCACGGCGAGGTGGAGAAGCGCGACCTGACGCAGTGGTACTTCAAGATCACCGACTACGCACAGGAGCTGCTGGACGACCTCGACCAGCTGGACGGCTGGCCGGAGCGCGTCAAGCAGATGCAGGCGAACTGGATCGGCCGCTCCGAGGGCGCCGAGGTTGATTTCACGCTGGTTCCGCTTGCTGGCCAGCAAGCGGAAGCCGCCGACGCTGCGGCTTTCCGTGGCACCGAATCTTGCGACGCCGGTGAAGGCTCGCGTGCCGAAGTACGCCACGCCTCCGCCAGCCCCGCAATCTCCGGCACCACGGAAACCCTCGCTGACTCTGCCGAACCTGCGGGTGAAGAAACGGTTATTACGGTCTTTACGACCCGTCCGGACACGCTGTTCGGCTGCTCGTTTTTCCTGCTGGCGCCCGAATACCCGGGACTCATGGACCTGGTGGCCGGCACCGAGTACGAGGCCGGCGTGCGCGAGGTGGTGGAGCGCGCCGCCAAGGTGAGCGCCGTGGAGCGCGCGCAGGGCGACCGCGAGAAGCATGGCGCTTTTACGGGCCGCTACGTGGTCAACCCGGTGAACGGCGAACAGGTGCCCGTGTGGGTGGCCGACTACATCGTCTCCGACTACGGCACCGGCGCGGTCATGGCCGTGCCCTGCGGCGACCAGCGCGACTTCGAGTTCGCGCGCAAGTACGGCCTGCCCATCATCCCCATCATCCTGGGCGAGGACGACCCGCTGTACCCGCAGCTCAATGGCGTGCGGGAGCGCGTCGTTACCTCGGTTGACTGGGAGCGCGCCTACGACGCCGAGGGCGTGCTGGTGCAGTCCGGCAAGTACACCGGCATGGTGGGCGGCAAGCACTCGCCGGCCGTGAACGCCATCGTGGCCGACCTCGAGGCGCAGGGCAAGGGCAAGAAGACCGTGCAGTTCCGCCTGCGCGACTGGCTCATCAGCCGCCAGCGCTACTGGGGCAACCCCATCCCGGCCATCCATTGCCCGGAGTGCGGCCTCGTGCCCGTGCCGGAAGAGGACCTGCCGGTGCGCCTGCCCGAGGACATCGACCTTTCCGCAGGCGAGACGCTGGCCACGCACGAGGCGTTCGCCAACACGACGTGCCCCGTGTGCGGCGGCCCCGCGCGGCGCGAGACGGACACCATGGACACGTTCACGTGCTCCAGCTGGTACTACCTGCGCTACACCGACCCGCACAACGCCGAGCTGCCGTTCGCGCCCGAGAAGGCGAACCGCTGGCTGCCGGTGGACCAGTACATCGGCGGCATCGAGCACGCCATCCTGCACCTTCTGTACAGCCGCTTCTTCACAAAGGTGCTGCGCGACATGGGGATGGTGGATTTCGACGAGCCGTTTGCGAACCTGCTGTGCCAAGGCATGGTGAAAGACGAGCACGGCGAGACGATGAGCAAGTCGAAGGGGAACGTCATTGCGCCCGAGGACATGATTGCCGAATACGGCGCGGATGCCGTGCGTGCGTACATCCTGTTCATGGCCCCTCCCGACAAGGACCTCCTGTGGGACGAGGGCGGCCTGGCCGGCCTCTACAAGTTCATGAACCGCGCGTGGCGCATCGTGAACGACCTCGTGGGCGCAGCCGGCGAGGAAACCCTCTATCAGGAAGGCGCCACCGAGGCCGAGGGCGCCGAGGCGCTGAAGACGCTCGTGCGCGAGCGGCACCGCGTGGTGGGCAAGGTGGTTGACGACTTCGATCGCAACAACTTCAACACCGCCATAGCCGCCATCATGGAGTTGGCGAACGCCGCAAGCGACTACCTGCGCAAATGCTCGCCCGAAGCGCGCGCGGCAAGCGCGGCGTCGCAGGCGGCCGACGCGGAGGTGGCCGAGGTCGTCGTGAAACTGATGGCACCCATCGCCCCGCACTGGGCTGAGGAACTGTGGCATGCCGTGCTGGGCCGTGAGGGTTCCGTGCACACGCAGCCGTGGCCCGAGTTCGATCCCGCGCAGGCCAAGGCCGACGAGGTGGAGCTGGCCGTGCAAGTGAACGGCAAGGTGAAGGCCAAGGTCACGGTGCCCGCCGACGCCTCCGAGGAAGACGTGCGCGCCGCCGGTCTTGCCGCCGTGGAGTCCGCGCTTGCCGGCAAGGACGTGAAGAAGGTCGTCGTGGTGCCCGGGCGTTTGGTGAACGTGGTGGCGAAGTAGGGGAAAGGGGGCGGGCGCCTGCGAGGCGCCCGCAAGCAGCTGGGAAAAGCAAAAGGGCCCGCGGGATGCGGGCCCTCGCTTGCTTCGCGCAAAAGCCGCTTGCTGTGGGTTCGAGTTTCCGTCGATGGCGGGACCGAGGCACGCCTTGCCGCCGGGGGCTGCGAGCCCGGCGACGCCATCGAGCCGGGGTCCGTCGGGCGCGGCTGCGTGGGACTCCCTGCAGTCAGGCTGTTGGCGTTCGGCTGCTAGTCGTCCACGCCGATGATGACCGACGACGCCTTGATGATGGCATAGGCCTCTTTGCCCACTTCAAGCTCAAGGTCTTTGAGCGAGCCCATGGAAATGGACGACGTGATAAGCTGTCCGCCTTCCAATTCCATGATGACGATGGCATTCACGGCGCCGGGATGGATGGCGATGACGGTGCCTTTGAGTTGATTGCGTGCGGAAAGCTTCATGCGGTTCCCCCTTGAATCGAATGCGTCCGTATATTGTAACGCTTAGTTCATGCATCATGGTAAGAAAATGAGTTGCAGTCGCGGCGCCGCGACTGCAGCATTGCAGGGCGCGCTTGCTGCGCCTCCCGCAAACTTTACTGAGATTTGACTTCCTTCCAACATCGTCTTGATGCGCTTTCCGCATCATGGTCACCGTGCGTTTCGGCGGACGCCTGTCGGCGGCAGCGCAGCGGTGTTGGCAGCCCGGCGGTCCGGGGCAGCTCGCAATCTGTGCGCCGCATGCCACTCGCCGCACCGCACGCCGCAAACCCGTGGCAACGGTCGGCGTCCGCAAGCCAAAACGCCATGGCAAGTCCACAGGCGAAGCCGTAAGCCAAAGGCTCGGGGCCAACAGCTGGGCTGGAAATTGACGACACTAAGTCGAACGATGGGAAGGACAACCACAACGATGGGAAGGACAACTATGAAGAAGCGCTTTATGGCGGTGGTCTTGGGAGCGACGCTCGCTTTCGGGCTGTTCGGCATGATGGGATGTTCCTCTGGCGGCAACGCCGGGTCTGACCAGGCGGGTGACGCCGGGGCGGGTGCGCAGGCCACGTCGCCTTCCGGCGAGGTTTCGGTGTATTCGCGCGAGGACGGTTCGGGCACGCGTTCCGCATTCGTGGAGCTTCTGGGCATCGAGGAAAAGGATGCCAGCGGCGAGAAAGTGGACATGACCATACCCACTGCCGCCACCACCAACTCCACCTCGGTCATGATGACCTCGGTGGCGGGCGACCCGAACGGCATCGGCTACATTTCGCTGGGCTCCCTGAACGAAACCGTGAAGGCGATCAAGGTGGACGGCGCTGAGCCGACGGTCGAGAACGTGAAGAGCGGCGACTACAAGGTCTCCCGTCCGTTCAACATCGTGACGAAAGACGGCCTTTCCGACGTGGCGCAGGACTTCATCGACTTCATCATGAGCTCCGACGGCCAGGCCATCGTGGAAGAGGAAGGCTACATCTCCGTGGCCGACGACGTTCAGGCCTATGCCGGATCCGGCATGTCGGGCAAGATCGTGGTGGCTGGCTCCTCGTCGGTGACGCCGGTGATGGAAAAACTGGCCGAGGCCTACAAGGCCATCAACCCCGACGTGACCATCGAGGTCCAGCAATCCGATTCGACCACGGGCGTGAACATGGCCACCGAGGGCACGTGCGACATCGGCATGGCTTCCCGTGAGCTGAAGGACTCCGAGACCGAGGTGACGGCCACGGTCATCGCGCAGGATGGCATTGCGGTCATCGTGAACAACGAGGCCTCCATCGACGGGCTGACTTCCGACCAGATCAAGGGCATTTACACGGGCGCCTTCCTGACGTGGGAGGAAGCGCTGGCCTAGCAGGCTCCGCCGGCCCGCCGACCGGCGGGCCGGGCCGACGCCCGAAGTGCCGGGGCGTCCGATTTCGCCCCTTGCTCGCCTGCCCTTGCGTGCCGAAGCACGCCCGGCGGCGAATCCAGGAATCACCCAACGAGGAGAGAACCAACCGTATGTCTCGTATTCATGTAAAGGAGGGCCTTGCGCGCGCGCTGTTCGTGGCGGCTGCGGGAATTTCCATTCTTGCCGTTGCCCTGATCTGCGTCTTCCTGTTTGCGAACGGCATTCCAGCCATGGCGCAGATAGGCCTTCCCGATTTTCTCTTTGGCACCACGTGGCGGCCGGCCAACGACATTTACGGCATCTTCCCCATGATCATCGGCAGCATCTACGTCACGGCGGGCGCGCTGGTGGTGGGCGTGCCCACCGGGCTTCTGTGCGCCATATTCCTCTCGCGGTTCGCCAGCGGCAGGGTGGCGCGCGCGCTCAAGCCGGGCGTCGAGCTTCTGGCGGGCATCCCCTCGGTGGTGTATGGCTTCTTCGGCCTGGTGATCATCGTGCCCTTCATCCGCGACAACATGGCGGGGCGCGGCGCCTCGCTTCTGGCGGCCGCCGTTTTGCTGGGCATCATGATCCTGCCCACCATCATCACGGTGGCGCAAAGCGCGCTCGATGCGGTGCCGCGGAAATACTACGAAGGCGCGCTGGCGCTGGGGGCCGACCACGAGCGCTCGGTGTTCCGCGTCATCGTGCCGGCGGCCGCATCCGGCATCACGGCGGGCATCGTGCTGGGCGTGGGGCGCGCCATCGGCGAGACCATGGCCGTCATCATGGTGGCAGGCAACCAGCCGGTCATTCCGGGGAGCATCTTCGAAGGCGTGCGCACGATGACCGCCAACATCGTGCTGGAAATGGGCTATGCGGCCGACCTGCACCGCGGGGCGCTCATTGCCACGGGCGTGGTGCTGTTCGTGTTCATCCTGCTCATCACCACGCTTTTCAACGCCGTGAAGAAGCGGGGTGAGGTCAAATGACGCCAAAACCCCTGGTTGCCTTGGAGATGCCGGGTGCGGGTGGAGCGCCGTCGGGGCCGGGAGCGGGCATGCCCGCGGGTTCGCCTGCGCCTGGCCGCATGCCCGGGGACCGCATCGACGCGCTGTTCGCCGCCGCCGAGGCGCGGCATGCGAAGAAACGGCGCGTCGTGGCGGCGCTTCTTCGCTGGCTGGTGTACGTGGGTGCGTTGCTGACCGCGCTGGTGCTGCTGTTCCTGGTGGGCTACATTCTGGCGAACGGCGTGCCGTACCTCACGCCCAGCCTGTTCGAATGGGAATACAACTCGGACAACGTCTCTCTCATGCCGGCGCTCGTGAACACGCTGGTCATGGCGGCCCTAACCTTGCTCATGGCGGTTCCCATTGGTGTGGGGTCGGCCATCTACCTGGTGGAATACGCGCCGCGTGGCAACCGCTTCGTGCAGTTGGTGCGCATTACCGCCGAAACGCTGCAGGGCATTCCGTCCATCATCTACGGCCTGTTCGGCATGCTGTTCTTCGTGACCGCGCTGCGCTGGAACCTCTCGCTCATGGCGGGCGCGTGCACGCTTGCCATCATGGTGCTGCCGGTGATCATGCGCACCACCGAGGAGGCGCTGCTGGCGGTGCCCGACTCCTATCGCGAGGGCGGCTTCGGCTTGGGCGCGGGGCGGCTGCGCACGGTGTTCCGCTGCGTCATGCCCTCGGCCATCCCCGGCATTCTGGGCGGCGTCATTCTGGCGCTCGGGCGCTGCGTAGGCGAGGTGGCCGCGCTCATTTTCACGGCCGGGTCCATTGCGCAGGTTCCCGACTTCGTGGGCGGCTTGGCGTCGGGCGGCCTGGCGGGCCTGGGTGCGGAGTTCTTCGACTCCACCCGCACGCTTGCCGTGCACATGTACGTGCTGTCGAGCGAGGCCTTGCACGTGAACGAGACGTATGCCACCGCAGTGGTGCTGCTGGTTGTGGTGGTGCTGTTGAACCTGATGGCCACCTTTGCGGCCAAGAAGATGAACAAAGGGAGCAAGCATGACTAACGCAACTCTGGAACGCCCCACGAAGAAACGCTTTGCGGCGCCTTTCGGGAGCCGCGCCGCCAAGGCGGGCGACCCGTTTGCGGACGCGCCGGCCAAGGGCGCCGCTGCGGACGGCGCCGTCGCGGACGGTTCCGTTGCGGCGGAAACCGTCGGCGGTGTCGCCCAGGCCGTGTCCTATGCGCCGCGCGTGCAGGAGCGCGCCGCGCGTCGCGTGGAAGACGGGGCGCAGCTTGCCGCGCCGGCGGGCAAGGCAGCGGACGCGCCGGCCAAAATGGGCGTGCGCGGACTGAACCTGTACTACAAAGACTTCCACGCCTTGAAGAACATCGACTTGGAGTTCCCCGTCAACCAGGTGACGGCGCTCATCGGCCCTTCGGGTTGCGGCAAATCGACGCTTCTGAAAAGCCTGAACCGCATGAACGACTTGGTGGAAGGTTGCCGCATAGAAGGCGAGATCACGCTCGACGGGCAGGACGCGTACCGCTCCATCGACGTGAACAGCCTGCGCCGCCGCGTGGGCATGGTGTTCCAGCAGCCCAACCCCTTCCCCATGAGCGTGTACGACAACGTGGCCTTCGGGCCGCGCACCCACGGCATCAAGAAGCGCGACCAGTTGGACGAGATCGTGGAGCAGAGCCTGCGCGACGCCGCCATTTGGGACGAATTGAAAGACCGTCTAAAGAAGAACGCGCTGGGGCTTTCGGGCGGGCAGCAGCAGCGCCTCTGCATCGCGCGCGCCTTGGCCGTGCGTCCCGAGGTGCTGCTGATGGACGAGTCCACCAGCGCGCTCGACCCCATCTCCACGGCCAAGATAGAGGAACTGGTGGGCCAGCTGAAGCAGAAGTACACCGTCATCATGGTGACGCACAACATGCTTCAGGCACTGCGCGTGTCCGACAAGACGGCGTTCTTCCTGCTGGGCGAAATGGTGGAGGCGGGCGATACCGACGACATCTTCACGAATCCGCACGATTCCCGCACCGCCGACTACGTGGCCGGGCGTTTCGGGTAGAATGAACCCCAGAGGACTTGCCGGCTGATTGCTTGGGGCGGAACCAGTATGATCTACTACGTTGAAGACGACACCAACATCCGCGACTTGACCGTGTATGCGCTGCGGCAGGCCGGATACGAGGCGGTGGGCTTTGCCGGCGCGGGCGACTTCTTCGCGGCGTGCAAGGAGCGCCTGCCCGAACTGGTGCTGCTGGACATCATGTTGCCCGAAGTGGACGGCTTGGAGATCCTGCACATGCTGCGGGAAGACGCGGCCACCAAGAACCTGCCGGTCATGATGCTGACGGCGAAGGGCACCGAATACGACACGGTGTGCGGCCTGGACGCCGGCGCCGACGACTACCTTGCCAAGCCGTTCGGCATGATGGAGCTGGTGTCGCGCGTGAATGCGCTGCTGCGCCGCGCGTCGGCCCCGGCGGTGAGTGCCGACGACGAATTGGCGTGCGGCCCCATCACGCTCACGGTGTCGGCACACACGGTTGGAGTCGATGGCGTGCCAGTGACGCTGACTTTGAAGGAATTCGACCTTCTGCGCACGCTCATGCAGAATGCCGGCCACGTGCTGACGCGCGGCCAACTTCTGGAAGACGTGTGGGGCGTCACCTATGTGGGCGAAACGCGCACGGTGGACGTGCACATCCAAACGCTGCGGCAGAAGCTGGCGGCGGGGGGCGCTGGGGCCGACGCCTGGATCCAAACGGTGCGCGGCGTGGGCTACTGCGTCAAGCAGCCCGCCTGAGCGGCGCCAATCGGGAAGGCATGCCCGCATGAGCCCCACCCACTTTCACGTGAAAAGCCTGGCCGGCAAGATATTCTCCAGCGTGTTGGTGTTCGCGTTCGCCATCGTGCTGGTGTTCGGCGTGGCCATGACATCCATCTACTACTACTCCTACGAGCGCGAGGGCGAGGCCAAGCTGTCGGCCTTGGCGCACGAGGCGGCCGACTACCTGAACGCCACTCCCTCTTCGGAAAACGTGCCGGCGCTGCAGGAGCAGTTCGCCGGGCTGGTGCGCTACACGCTCATTGCGGAAGACGGCGAGGTTTTGTTCGACAGCGCCGCCGACGAAAGCACGATGGAGAACCACGGCTTGCGGCCCGAGGTGGCGCAGGCCGAGGCGGAAGGCTCCAGCGCGGTGGCGCGCTATTCCGAAACGCTCAAAACCGACACCATCTACGCGGCGGTGAAGCTGGACGACGGCAGCATCGTGCGCCTGTCCGAAACGCGCGAGTCGCTGTTCTCGTTTCTGGGGAGCATGCTGGTGCCCATTCTGGTGGCGCTTGCGGTGGTGGCGGTGCTGGTGTTTTTGTTGTCGAAGACGCTCACGCGCCGCATCATGAAGCCCATCGACGCACTCAACTTCGCCGACCCGCTGGAAAACGAGATCTACGAGGAAATGGACCCGCTGCTGGAGCGCATAGACGAGCAGCAGAAGCTGCTCAAGCAGCAGAACAAGGAGCTGGCGCTGGCCGAGAACATGCGCCGCGATTTCTCCAGCAACGTGAGCCACGAAATGAAAACGCCCTTGCAGGTGATATCGGGCTACGCGGAGCTCATGAAGAACGACATGGTGCAACCGGCCGACCGTCAGAAGTTCGCGGCGCTCATTTACGAGGAAGCGCAGGCCATGCGCTCGCTCATCAACGACGTCCTGACGCTTTCGCGCTTGGACGAGACGGTGTGCGACCCCGAGACGGCCGTGTTGGTTGACGTGCGTGCGGTGGGCGAGCGCGTGGTGGGGCGCTTGGGAAGCTTTGCGGCCGAGCATGGCGTGGACGTGCAGGTGGAGGGCGTGCGCGCCTGCATTGCCGGCAGTGAGACGCTGGTGGAGGAGATGCTGTACAACCTGGTGGAGAACGCCATCCGGTACAACCATGAGGGTGGGCAGGTGCGCCTGTCCCTTGCGGTGGAGGGAGGCGCGCCCGCGCCGGGGGCCGCCGGGGGCGACGCGGCGCGGGCGGCCGGGGCGAGGGGCGCTTCGGCGGCGGACGGCGCGGGTGCGGCGGGTGCGCCGGGTTCGGCAGGCGCGGGTGCGGCGCCGGGCACGGCGGGCGAAGTGGTCGTGCGGGTGAGCGACACGGGCGCTGGCATTCCCGCCGACATGCGCGACAAGGTGTTCGAACGCTTCTTCCGCGTGGACAAGAGCCGCTCGAAGGAGACGGGCGGTACGGGTTTGGGCCTTGCCATCGTGAAGCACGCCGTCATCTACCACAAGGGAACCATAGAAGTGGAAAGCGAAGAAGGGGTTGGCACCACCTTCGTCGTCCACCTTCCCGCCGCCAGCTGAGCGTTCCGCCGGGGCGCGGGAGGGCGGGCCGGCGCGGCCGGCTGCGCGCAATCGGCCGCGCAGCGTCGGCGTGTTCCGGCGTTTGGAAGAACGCCGGAACAATCAAAATGTCAAGTCTTTTAATCGGTTTGGCAAGACCTATACTCTAGGTAGGCTTCACCCTCGATGCCATACTTTGCGATGGACCGACGTATTTGACCTAGGGAGCCCAAGATAGCGCGGGGAATGGAGATTCGCGTCCGTTGATGCGAAAGCCAGGAAGCGGGCTGCGGGCACCCACCTTGCGAGGTGGGTTCATCCTTCTGGCCGGGGGTGGAGCTTTTTCATTGCGCTGTGGCTGGCGGTGGCGGCGCCGCAGATTTCTGCCCGCTGCCACCGCTTTTCGCGCTATTCGGACTGGTCGCCCTCCCCGCCGGACGAGATGGCTTGGAATTCCACGAAAATGCTCACGTTTTTGTGGACGTCCGAGATGGTGAACGTGCCGCCGGATGCGGGCACCTGCACACCTGAAAGGCCGCTGACGGAACGGACTTCGTAGCCGCTGTTCGGCGTGATGGTCACCTGGAAGCTGCCGCCTTCCTCCACGTTCGAGGCCGTGGCGGTAACGGTGCCGCCACTGGTGTAGTTCACGCCCACGGAATAGGTGGTCCTCTGTTCCGGCCCGGTGCTCACCACGATGTTCACGGTGCTGCCCTCTTTGAGCAGGCCGCTGGAAGGACTCTGCTCAATGACGGTGCCTGCGGATTCGTCGCTCGCGCGCTCTTCCACCGACACTTTGAACCCTGCGTTGGTCAGCGTGGCCGTGGCCGAACCTTGGCTCTGTCCTATCACGTTGGGCACCTCGGTGCCCTCGGTTCCCAGCGACAGGTAGTACTCCACCGTGGTTCCCTTCGCCACCTGTTCGCCCTCGGCGATGCTCTGGCGCGCCACGCGGTCCTTTTCCACGGTGTCGCTGTACTCGGCCGTTCCGGCGGAGGGCACCAGCCCCAGTTTCTGCAGTTCCTCGCGCGCCTGGTCGGCCGTCTTGTTGACCAGGTTGGGCACTTTCACCAGTTCCTCGCCCTGCGATATGACCAAATTCACCTTCGTGCCTTCGGGACGCTTCGCATCGGCCGACGGGTCTTGGCTGATCACCAGCCCTGCGGCCACGTTCTCGTCGTAGGCGGAGTTCACGTTGCCCACTTCGAAGCCCGCTTCTTCCAGCAGCTGGGTGGCCTCCTCTTGCGTCTTGCCCACCACGGAGGGCACGGGGTTGCCCGTCTGGTTGGCGTTCAAAAGCGAGAACACCACGATGCCCACCACGGCCAGCGCCACCACCACGGCCGCCACGATGAGCGCCGTGCGCTTGCCGCCCTTGTTCCCGTCGTTTTGCGGGGAAGTGCCGGCGCGGTAGCCGGTGGCGCCCGTGCTGACGGGCTTCACCGCCCCGGCCGGCATGACCTGCGTGCCGTCGGCTGCGGCCATGCCCATGCCCGCACCCATTGCGGCCCCGGCCCCTGCTGCGCCCACCGCGCCGATGACGCGGGTTTCCGCGCTGGTGAAGCCGCCGCCCACGTTGACGGGCCGGCCGGCCAGATAGTCGTTCAGCACGAGGCGCATGTCGTTGGCGGTGGCGAAGCGCTCCGCAGGGTGTTTCGCCATGGCCTTCAGGATGATGGCCTCCAGCCCCGGGTCGATGTCGGGGTTGATCTCGCGCGGCGGCACGGGCAGGTCGTTCACCTGCTTCAGGGCCACGCTCACGGCGTCGGGGCCGTCGAAGGGCAGCTGCCCGGTCACCGCCTCGTACAGCACCACGCCCAGCGAGTAGATGTCGCTTGCGGCGGTGAGTTCCTTGCCCTGCGCCTGCTCGGGCGAAATGTAGTGCGCGGTGCCCAGCACCGAGGACGTCTGCGTCTTGACGGAGTTCTTCGCGCGTGCAATGCCGAAGTCCATGACCTTCACGTTGCCGTCGGGTTGCACCATGATGTTCTGCGGCTTGATGTCGCGGTGGATGATGTCCTGGTTGTGGGCCACGGAAAGCGCCTGGCACACCTGCGAGCCGATTTCGGCCACCTTGCGCTGGTTGATGGCGCCGCGCTGCACGATGGCGGTCTTGAGGTCGCTGCCGCGCACGAATTCCATGACGATGTAGTAGGTGCCTTCGTCCTGCCCCCAGTCGTACACGTTCACGATGTAGGGGCTTTGCAGGTTGGCGGCCGAGGCGGCCTCTTGCCGGAAGCGTTGCGTGAAGTTCGGGTCGGCGGCGTACTGCGGCAGCATCACCTTCACGGCCACCAGGCGTCCAAGCACGTTGTCCTGCGCGCGGTACACCTCGGCCATGCCGCCGATGCCAATGCGCTCGGTTATTTGGTAACGGTTGTTGAACACCCTGCCTATCATGGATCCGGTCACGTTTCTGCTCCTTTAGGTCACATGCTCGCGGCTTGCAAGCCGCACGGTCGGCGTGTTTCGGCGTTTCTTGCAAGCATACCCTATTTACACCAGCCCCTGCACTTCAAGGGCGGTTTTCAACACATTTTGAGCCTTTTGCGCCCCTTCGCCCGAGTCGCCCTTTTCAATGACGATGGCCACCACCACCCGCGGGTTCTCGGCGGGCGCGATGCCCACGAACCAGCTGTCCGCCGTGCCGTCGCCGCGCTCGGCCGTGCCGGTCTTGCCGGCCACTGACACGCCCTCCACGGCGGCCGCCGCGCCGCTTCCGTCGGTCACGACGCCTTTCAGCACGTCAAGCACGCGCTCGGCCGTGCCTTCGTCTATGGCCTGCATGAGCTTGGTGGGCTGCCCGGTGTAGCTGCGCTCGCCGTTGGCGTTGTAGATGCCGTCCACCAAGTAGGGCTGCATCATGGTGCCTCCATTGGCGATGGCGCTGCCCACCATGGCCATTTCCAGCACGGTGGCCTGCGGCCCCGCGGGGCTTTCGTGCGTGCCCACGGGTTCGCCCGCCGCCGCCCAGGCCGTCTCCCATTCGGTCATTTCGTCGGGGTCGGGCATGAGCGAGGTGGCCAGCGGCAGGTCGAAGTCGATGCTTTCGTTGAATCCGAACCGTTCGGCGCCGCTCACCAGGCGCTCGGCGCCAATCTGCACGCCCAGCTGGCCGTACACGGTGTTGGAGGACACCTCGGTGGCGCGGGCGAGGCTGATGGTGCCGTAGTCGTTGTCGTTGACGTTGGAGACGGGCGCGTTGCCGATGTCCATTTCGGCGGGGGAGTCGTACAGGGTTTCCTCGGTGGCCACCCCGTCCTGTAGCGCCGTTGCCAGCGTGACCATCTTGAACGTGGAGCCGGGGGCGTAGAGCGCCTGCGTCGCGCGGTTGTACAGCTCGCTGGAACTTTCCCCGCCGCCTTCCGCCGCCTGCTGGATGAGCGCCTCCACGTCTTGCGCGGCGTAGGTGGGCGAGGACGCCAGCGCCAACACGGCTCCGGTTTCGGGATCCATGACCACGCAGGCGCCCACCTCCCCGGCAAGCGCGTCCTGCGCCGCCTGCTGGATCTTGGAGTTCAGCGTGAGCACGATGTCGTTGCCGGGCGCGTTGATGCCCGCCAGCGAGTTCAGCACGTCGGTCCAGCTGGCGAAGTTCTGCTGCCCCTTGAGCGTTTCGTTGTAGGCGGCCTCGATGCCGCTGGTGCCGTACCGCGTGGAGGCGTAGCCCACCACGTGGCTGGCCAAATCCCCCGCCGGGTACACGCGCTCGTAGGTGCCGTCGGCCTGCTTCTCGCTGCGCGCCAGCACGGTGCCGTCGTAGGTGGATATGGTGCCGCGCTCGGTTTTGGCCTCGCGCGCGAGCGTGTGGTTGTTGCCCGGCATGTTGCGGTAGTCGTCGGCCTGCACCACCATGATGAGCGTCAGGTTGGCCACCAGCAGCGCGAACAGCACCGAGAACAGCAGCATGACGTTGGTCAGCCGCTTGCCCAGCGACACGCGCCCCAGCACGCTGTTGGTGTGCAGCGACGCGGTGGCGCTGGCCATCTCCGTGCCCACGCCGGTGCCTTCGTCGCCGCAGCGCAAAAGAAAGCCCACGATGATGAAGCTGGCCAGCAGCGACGAGCCGCCTTGGCTGATGAAGGGCAGCGTGATGCCGGTGAGCGGGATGAGCCGCGTGACGCCGCCCACGATGATGAACGCCTGCAGCACCACCACGGCCGTCATGCCCACGGCAATGAACGAGCTGACGTCGCTTTTCGCGCGCGCCGCCGTCACGAACCCGCGGATGGCATAGCACAGGAACAAAAGCAGCAGCCCCGCCGCGCCCAAAAGCCCCGCTTCCTCGGCGATGGCGGCGAAGATGAAGTCGTTTTCCACGTAGGGGATGGTGTCGGCCATGCCGCGCCCGATGCCCACGCCGAACAGGTCGCCGTCGGCCATGGAGTAGATTGCCTGCACTATCTGGTAGCCGGCGTCCATGGCGTCGGCGAAGGGGTCGAGCCATATGCTCACGCGCGCCTGCACGTGGCCGAACACGAAGTACAGCCCCACCGCCGCAACGGCAGCCAGTCCCAGCCCTATGACCAGGTAGAACTTCTTGCCCGTGGCGGCGTAGAGCATGACGAGGAACACGAAGAACAGCACGAGCGCGCTGCCCAGGTCCTTCTCGAACACAACGATGAGCATGGCCAGCACCCACATGAGCAGAAGCGGCAGCAGCGTGCGGATGTCGGGCAGGCGGAAGGGGCCTATGCGCCACGTGAACACCGAGAGCATCTCGCGGTTCTGCGCCAGATAGCCGGCCAGGAACAGCACGATGGCGATCTTGGCGATCTCGCCGGGTTGGAAGGAGAGCACGCCGCCGAAGTTCAGCCAGATCTGGCTGCCGTTCACCTCTTTGCCGACGAGAGGCAAAAGCGGCGAGAGCAGCAGCGCGAAGCCCACGATCATGAGGGTGTACTTGTAGTTGGCGAGCCGGTCGATGTTGCGCAGCAGCGCCAGCACCACCACCATGCAGGCCACGCCCAGGAAAAGCCACATCACCTGACGGGCGGCCACGTCGGGCGCCAGGCGCGTGACGAAGGCGATGCCAATGCCCGAAAGTGCGAAGGCAAGCGGCAGGATGGCGGGGTCGGCGCCGGGTGCGAACTTGCGCACCGAGAGGTGGGCGATGACGAAGGCCGCGAAGATGCCCAGAGGCACGCCGAACGTGTTCGCGCCAAGCGTCTGCCCGTCGTTCAGGGCCAGCATGGCGAAGGGCAGCGCCACCAAGGGCGCGGCCACGCACAGAAGGACGAGTTCGATGTTGCGGCGCGTCATGCGGGCGCACCCCCTTGCGCGGAGGCGGAGGCGTCATCGGGGGCTGCAGTGGCGTTGCCGGAATTGCCGGAGTTTGCGGCGCCTGTGGCATCGGCGCTGCCCGAGTTGCCGTCCGCTCCGGCGCCCGCGGCATTCCCGCTTCCCGCCGCGCCGTCCTCGCCGGCTGCATCCCCGGTGCCCGCTTCGCCGTTTTGCTGCGCGATGTCCTGCCGGTACGAATCCACCAGCGCCTGCGCGGCCTCCACGCTGTCTGCCGTGATGGCCCCTTCGCGCAGGCGGTTCGCCAAGCCGGGCTGAAGGTCGTCCACGCTCACGTCGGTTTCGCATTCCAACTGCGAGAACGTCATGCCCAGAAAGCTCCCGGGCACGCCGCGGTACACGGCCACCTTGCCGTCGAGTTCCGCCAGGTAGGCGGCGTTTCCGGTCCAGTACGAAAACGCGTAGGCCGCCCCGCCCACAATGGCCGCCAAAAGCACCAACACCAGCGCAATCGTGAGCTTCGTCTTGCGCGCCATCTTCTTGCGCCGCGCTTCGGCGAAGCCTTCCACGTTCGCCACGATGACGGTGACGTTGTCGTGGCCGCCTGCTGCAATGGCGGCGCTCACCAGCTGCGACGCGCATCTTTGCGGATCGCGCACGCGGGTCATGATGGCCTCGATGTCCCTGTCGTGCACCATGGAGGACAGGCCGTCTGAACACAGCAGCAGCCTGTCGCCGGTTTCCACGTTGATTTCGTACAGGTCGGGCTGCAGGTGCGGGTCGCTGCCGAGGGCGCGCGTGATCACCGAGCGCTGCGGGTGCGTGCGCGCCTCCTCGGGCGTGAGCTGGCCGGCCTCTATCATGTCGGCCATCAGGCTGTGGTCGCGCGTCAGCTGTTGCAGCTTCCCCTGATGGAGCAGGTAGGCGCGCGAGTCGCCCACCTGTGCGATGACCAGCCGTTCGCCTTCGAGGACGGCGGCGGTGCAAGTGGTGCCCATGCCCTCGCGGCCGACGCCCTCGTGCACGCCGCGCAGAACGGCGCGGTTCGCGGCCACCACGGCCTCGCCCAGCGCGTTGGCGTCGGGGTGGGCGGGCGCGCGGTCGGCCAGCACGTTCACGGCAATTTCGGACGCCACTTCGCCTGCGGCGTGCCCGCCCATGCCGTCTGCCACGGCGAACAGCGGCGGCGACACCACCAGGCTGTCCTCGTTGTGGTCGCGCACGCAGCCCACGTCGGTGCGGCTGCCAAAGGCGATGGCGGGCGCGCGGCGTGCCGACGGCGACGCCGATGCCCGGTGTGGCGTGGCGGCGGCCATCAGGCGTACCTCACGCGGATGGCCACGTCGCCCACGTTCACGATGTCGTTGTTCTTCAGCGCCGTGGGTTCGGCGATGGGGTGTCCGTTCACGGCCGTGCCGTTCGTGGAACCCAGGTCTTCGATGAACAGGTTTTGCCCCATGAGCGAAAAGCGCGCATGGCGGCCCGATACGTAGCCCGCGCCGATGACGATGTCGGCTCCGGGGCTGCGCCCCACGATGACCGGCCCGCGCACCACGATGGACACGCCGCGCAGCTCCTTCGGGCCGCGCTCCACCGACACGCTCCACGCGCGCTCCTTCTTGCGCTGCCCGCGCACCAGCCCCACTCCCGTTTTCATGATGGCGAACAGGAACAGGTACAGCAGGGCCACGAACAGCAGCCGGGCTATCAGCAGTACGACGTCGATCACGGGGTCATCCTTCCGCGCGTCAGGCCCGTTCGAAAACGAGGCTCGTCATGCCGACGGTGATGCGGTCGCCCTCGCGCAGCAGATGCGAGGAAATTTCGCGCCCGTTCACGAAGGTGCCGTTCGTGGATCCCAAGTCGGTGAGCGACCAGGCGCCTTGCGGCTCGAAGCGCAGCTCGGCATGGGTGCGCGAGACGTTGATATCGGGAAGCGCGATGTCGCAGGAGGATTCGCGCCCAATGAGCAGCCGCGCACTGGCAAGGGCGTAGGTGCGGTTGTTGGTGGTGTCCACCAAGCGCGCCCGCACGGCGCCGGCCGAGGGCTGCGGCGTGGCGGCTCCGGCTCCCGCCGCGAACACGACTGTGTTGGCGGCGGCGGGGGCTGCGCGGTCCGCTGAGGCCGCGGCCGCGCCTGCGTGGCCTGCGGCCCACGAGGCCCCGGCCCCGGCTCCGGCTGCAGCTCCCATGGCGCCGGGGACTGCCGCGGCCGCGCCGTAGCCGCCTGCGCGGCCGTTGGGGCCGGCGGGGACGTCGAAGCCCTCGGGGTTGCCGGGGCCGCCCGCGCCGCCGAAGCCTTCGTGTCCCTCGGGGCTGCCCGCGAAGGCGGCGTCCTGCGCGGCGTTTTCGCGATAGTCTTCGAAGTTGCGGCTGTCGAATGTGTATTCGCCGTAGTCGATGGAGTAGTCTATCTCGTCTTCCGGCACGTAGGGCAGCGGCGGCTTGCCGCCGGGCGTGCCGGCCCCCGGTGCGTGGGGTGACCCGAACGCGCTCTGCGCGGTCGGGGTGTCGATGTCGCCGTAGGGATCCGCATCGGCATAGGGTTCGGCGTAGGGGCTGCTGTACGGGTCGGCATAGGGGCTGGCGCCGTTGCGTGGGTCGGGCGCGTCGGCGTAGCCGTAGTCGTAGGGGGCTGCGGCGTCGCCATAGGGCGCCGCCTGCAGGTTGGGGTCGGCGTAGCCGGCGTTGCCGTAAGGGGCTGCGGCATAGGGTTCGGGGGCGGCATTGGCATGCGGCGAGGCACCGGCCGCCGCATAGCCGCCGCGCATGCCGCCGGCGGGTGGGGCATACGGCGTGCCGTATGCCCCCGCGGCGTTGCCCGGTGTGCCATACGCCCCGCCGGGTGCGCCGGCCAGGCCGTAGCGCTCCATTTCCTCCTGGCGCAACTGGGCGACCAGCGGTGCGGCCACCGCTTCGGCTATGACGTCGAACTTGCCGTGGCGCAGCCCCTCGTCCACGATGAAGCGGACAAGGGGCTGCCCGTCCATGACCAGGCCCTCCTCGGCCGCCTTCGCCGCCAAGTACGTTTCCGTCTCGCCTGCGAGCGTGGGGTAGTACCCGAAAAGGCGCTCGTCGTCGTCGGGGTTCACCAGCACGGTGTAGAGCGTGGGCGCGTACTGCTTGCCGGCGCCCACCATCTTTTCGCGCCGCATCTTCTTTTCGGCCTTCTTGGCAATTTGGACGGGCGAAATGGGCGACTTGACCATGCGGTCGGCCGCTCCCTCGAGCGTGTCTTCCATTTTTCCCTCGAACTTCGAAAGGAAGCCCATGCGTCTCTCCTTATATCGCTTGTGTCGCGTCCGCCCTGTCGCGCGTTCGTGCGGCGCGTCCCAACAGGCGCGTGCGGCCCTGCATTCCGCCATGCATGCCTGCGTCCGCACTCGTGCCGTGTTCCCGAAGCGTTCTCCCACACCTCTGCAATGTTCCATCTTGCCACAAACGCGAATACAAACCCCATTCCTTTACGCAATCGTCACGAATGTTAAGCGAATGGGAAACGGCAAGGCCGAGCGTGACGCTTGGCGGAGGGGGCGGTGCTTGGCGGAGGGGCTATCGAGTGCCGTCAAGTCGGCTTTCCACTAAGTCGAGAAGTTCTTGTTTGGAATGGATATCGAGTTTCCGGTAGATGCGGTCGCGGTGCGAACACACGGTTCCGGAGGAAATGAACAGCTTCTCTTGAATATAGGCGGTGTCCCTTCCTTTTGCGAGCAGGCAAAACACTTCGGTTTCACGTTTGGACAGATGGAACTCCCCGGCTATGTCCAGCGAGACTCGGTCGATGGATCGATAAGAGTCCGTTGCGGATTCGCCGTTGCTTATGATCCCCAATGACTTCACGGTTCTTTCGGGCAGGACGAAGAGGTACACGACCATGGACAAGAGCGCCATTACGAGGGTCAAGGTGATGGTTGCGCTCTCGTTTTCCACGATGCCTCCGGCAATGTGGGCCTGATACGACCAGAAGAGTAGGCCCACGAACGTGCTGAGCCAAAACGCTATCCTCCCGCATCCCCAGACGGCGATGGCGGGAAACCCGAGGCTTTGATGGGAGTGGCTGAAAAATATCCAGAACACCGTTTCAAGCCAAGCCCCTGCAGCGAATGCGATGGCGTATGTGACGAACGGGATGCCCCAGTTTTCGAAAAGCAGAAAGAGGCACGAGCACACCAGCAATGCCGGAACGACCAAATACAGCGTGCGCAAAGGTTCTTTCGAGCATTTTGCCACCACGATGAGCAGGGCGGATGCCAAAACGGTTCCGCAAAGCCGGGCGAATTCGAAAGAGGACGAGGGATAGGAAAGGACGCTGGTGAAGAACTCTCCAGAGAGCATGAGCGAGCTGCGGGCCACCAGTTCCATGAGAAACATGGCGACGAACAGGCGCGCCAGCGTGCCGGTGTTCCGGGGGAGTTTCCCGGCGCGGCCGTCCGGGTTTGCTTGGGCACCGCATCCCCTGCCGGGACTACACGCATTGTCTGCGGCGTTTTCGGATGCGTCGTTTTTCGTCGTCTGTTTTCCGTGAAACGCCCCCCAGTACAACATGACAGCCGACAAGGGAACGAAGGCGACGAAGAACGCGTTTGCAATCGGCACAGGAAGAAGGCGAAGGAGAAAGCAGATCAGTCCGGCGCACGTGAAGCCGAGGCATAGGGAAAGCGTGAGCCTTTCTACGGGGATGCGGCTGCTGACGACGCCCCACTGCAAGAGGAACGCGCCAAACCCAAGGGCGCAAACGGCTTCGGCGGCAACGGAGGCGGATGCCTTGCTGCTCATGAGAAGACATGTCCCGCCGGTTAGGACAAGGGCGGAAAGGACAATGGCCCGGGGCGAGAGCACCCACGCCTCGCCCCATTTCATTGCGCTTGCCACTACGGCAACCATGGTCAGGATGATAAGCGGGGCGAAAACGAGGAACATGTCGCTTGACAGCGGCAGCGACAAGGGGGGCGTGACCCCGCTGTCGCTCAAAAACGTGAGCGCCCAGGCGCGCATGAAGCCAAAGCCTGCAACGAAGGCGGGCACGGTATGCCGCTTGCCAAATTCCAATTCTCTCCCCCAAAGAGTGCCAGCAACTGGTGCCATTGTATTCGGTTTTTCGCGTTGCGCAGGAGAGAAACCGCGGCCATTCCAAATTACGGCATTGTAGTTACACGACCCCGTTGCCATTACGCCTTCCTATTGGTATGCGCCGTCCTCTTTCTGGAGTAGGGTTTTTCCTGCTAGAACGGCATGCGCGCTTGCCGTGACGGCACTGGGCGAAAGTGCGAGGGGAAGGAGAGGAACGTGGCAGGATTGTTCGATGGTCTTGAGAAGTCGTCTTTCGGCAGGAGGCGGTTTCTGCAGGCGACTGCCGCCCTTGGTGCGGTGACGGCGGTTGGGTTGGCGGGCTGCGACAACTCCCTGAAGGAAACAGACGAGAAGTCTCCCACCGTAGCAGCCCTCGAAGAGGGAGAGTGGGTCACTTTCAACTGCACGACGGGGACATGCGCATACCGGTGCCACAATCAGGCATACGTCGTCGATGGCGTGATCGTGCGTCAGGGCACGGGAAACACCCATCCCGACAGCGTCGATTACCCGCAGCTTCGGCCATGCATAAAGGGCATGAGCACGCGGCGTATCGTCACGGGCGTGGAACGCTTGAAATACCCCATGAAACGCAAGAACTGGCAGCCAGGCGGCGCCGACTACCACCCTGAGCTTCGCGGCATTGACGAATGGGAGCGCATCAGCTGGGACGAGGCCATTGACATGATAGCTTCCGAGCTGACACGCATTCGCGATGCCTATGGCAACCGCGCTTTCCTTGCACTGGGCGAACTCGAGCCGAAATTGAACGGCGGATTGGTGGGGAGCCCCATTTTGAATGCGCTGGGTGGCTGCCTGACCACATGGGGGCAGGCGTCCCAAGGAGGCTTTCCCGTCGTTGCGGTCAAGATGCGCGGGGCATGGTCTTCAGGGGTTGCCGACTCTCAGGACCGCATTGCGTTGCGCCATGCCAAGCTCATCGTCTTTTGGGGCACGAATCCCGCGTGGACGGCAAGCGGTGGCAACATGTGGCATTTTCTGAATGCGAAGAAGGCCGGAGGGGCGAAGGTCATTTTCGTCGATCCGTATTTCCACCAATCGGCACAGGCGATTGGCGACGAGTGGATACCCTGTCGTCCCGGCACCGATGGCGCTTTGCTGGAAGCCTTGGCGTATGAGATGATCGTCAACGACTGGCAGGATCAGGAATTCCTCGACACGTATTGCCTCGGATTCGACGCCGACCATATGCCCCCCGATGCAAAGACCGAGGAAAACTTCAAGGACTACATTCTGGGGGCATATGACGGCATTCCGAAGACGCCCGAACGTGCCAGTGCCATTTGCGGCACGCCCGTGGAAACCATCAAGAGCTTCGCAAGGGAAATCTCCACCACCAAGCCCATGGCTTGGAAATCTTCTGGCGCACCGGCGCGCACCTATTACGGAAACCGCTACGCCCAGCTGTTCTTCACGGTTGGTTGGATGACGGGCAACGTTGGCGTGCTCGGCGCCGAAATATCGGCCGGGGCTTCCAACCCGAACAGCCAATTGGGCACGCCGGGCGGCGTGGGTATGGTTTCGTTCGGCAGTGCGGGCTACAAGTATGTCCCGAATCCCATTTGCACGGAGCCGCGTGCGGGCAGCAAGGTTCAAAACGGCCAATACGATCCCAACGAAGAATACGGCATTCCCTTCACGGAGACGTTCAAGGCCGTTGTCGAGGGGGAGTATTCCGTTCCCGGGCCACGGGGAGAAAAAAGGGCGTGCGACATCCGGTGCATCGTGCGCGACACCATCCACCAGCCCGCAAACCAGCAAAGCGGCGGCATTTACGTCGAACCCGCCTTCCGCAAGGAGACGGTCGAGTTCGTTCTCATCCAAGATCGTTACTTGGTGCCCGATGCCAAATACGCCGACATCTTGTTGCCGGTCACGACTACCCTGGAGGAGGAGCTGAGCTGCTGTGCCTTTCTGGCACCGGCAGAGACTTGCCTGGTCGGGCGTCGTGTTATCGAGCCGTACTTCGAGTCGAAATCCGACCCGGAAGTGTATTTCATGCTGTGCGACAAGTTGGGCATTGGCGAAGACGTCGCCCCCCGCATGACAACCAAGCAGGCGGAATTCAAGAAAATTCTCGGCGCCACCATTCTGCAGGAAGACGGATCGCGCGCACCTTTGGTGACGGTGACGCAAGAGGAGATAGACGAGTACGGCGTTGAGGGCGAGCCGGTGGAAGGCATCGTTTCCCTGCAGGATTTCTTGAATGGCGGTGGGTATCAGCTGGAGCGCAAAGACGGCGACCACTTCATGAACGTGTTCGACAAGGCCTACCGAGACGACCCGGTGGCGAACCCAGTTAAGACCGCGTCGGGAAAGTACGAAATCTACTGCCAGTCTCTCAAAGACTATTACGACACGGCCTGCTTCAACGACATCGACGCCCTGCCGAAGTACAAGGCGTGCCCCGAAGGCTACGAACAGGCGAAAGAGGAGGAGGAATACCGCTATCAGCTTGTCACGGCCCATGTCATCCGGCATTCCCACAGCTCGTTCGCCAACGTCAAGCAGCTTGACGAGATATTTGCCAACGACCTCATGATGAGCGCCTACGACGCCGCGCAAGCCGGTTTCAAGAAGGGGGATTGGGTGCTGGCCAGCACCAAGGAAGGGGGAAGGGTGGCTCGCAGGGTCAACCCCGTTCCCCATCTGATGCCCGGGGTCGTCATACTGGGCCAGGGGAACTGGCGCGACATCGACCAGGCCACAGGGGTGGACGTCGGCGCCAATGCCAACACGCTTTGCAAGAGCGAGCTTCTGGGCGACGGCTATCAGAGCTACAACACCAATCTGCTGAAAATCGAGCCGTACACGGGGGAGGAACTGCTTCCCGACTACAAGCGCGCCCCGCTTGTGGCTGATCTTTGATGGGAGATGCGACCATGGGACAACTGGGCTTCTATCACAACGCCGATATCTGCATTGGCTGCAAGGCCTGTATTGTGGCCTGCAAAGACAAGAACGACCTCCCGTTGGGAGAAAAATTTCGCCGGGTGTACGACTACGCGAATTGCGATTGGGATGTTGACGCCAACGGCGTGTGCACGCCTTCCAACGTGTTCGCCTATTCGGTGTCCATTGCCTGCAACCACTGCGACGATCCGGCGTGCTTGGCGGTTTGTCCGGCGGGCGCCCTTGCAAAAAGGGAGGCCGACGGCATAGTCTGGCGCGACGAGAAGCTGTGCATTGGGTGCGGCAGCTGCGAGTCCGCGTGCCCCTATGGCGCCTCTTATGTGAGTGCGGCGACGGGGACCGCGCGGAAGTGCGATTTCTGCATGGATCTCATAGACCGGGGCGAAGACCCCTATTGCGTTGCCGCCTGCTCCATGAGGTGCCTCGAATACGGCGATATCGAGGAACTGCGCGGGAAGTACGGCGACGTTTCCGCCGTTGCGCCCATTCCCAAAGACACGGGAACGGGTCCCAATGTGGTGTTCACTCCCTCGCGGCTCAACCCGGATGGCGCCCTTGAGGGCACGCTGTTGAACGAGGATCAGGAAGTGGTTTCGGAAACCGTCAAATAGGGCGTGTGCGATGCGGCGCCGATGGTGTGCGATGCGGCGCCGCATCGCTCCGAAGAGGCAGGCGTGCGGGTTGCCTGGATCCTGCACGACGCGCGTGGCGTTTGGGCTTGCGGCGTGTGCGGCGCTGGAGCGTGCGGCAGGCAGCGCTTGCGTTCGGCGATGGTGGCTGCGAGCGGGCGTTCCCGGCTGCAGCCCGAGGGAGCAAGCCAAGCCGTCCGCGTTCGACGAAAGGGGTGCGGGGAAATGAAAATGCAAAGCGATGCGGCATTGATGTTGGGCGCGCGGTTCGCCTCGTACAATTGCTTCCATGCGCTGTTTGGAAGCGAGCCGGCAACGCAAGTGGTGGCTCCGTTCGCCGGCGACGATCTGCCCAGCGTCCTCGGCGCGTTCGCTGGGCAGGAGGAGGGCGCGGCAGAGGCTTTTGCGGCGATGCGCCAGAAGGCATGCGAGGTTCTTGCCGATGGAGACAAAGGTCCGAAGCAACTCGTTGGGTTGTACAACCGGCTTTTCGTTGGACCGGGCACGCCGGAGGCGGCTCCGTGGGAATCGGCGCATCTGCATGCCGAAGGGGGGCTTTTTCGGGCATCGACACTGGAAGTGCGGAGAGCCTACGTAGCGCAGGGGCTTATTCCGCAAAGCTACCCTCATGTGGCCGACGACCATATTGCCCTCGAGCTCGATTTCATGCGACTGCTTGCGCGGCGATGCGCCGATGCCTGCGAAAGTGCGGGCGGCGCCGATTCCAACGCGCTTGCAGGCAGCAATGCCGGAGAGGGGCCTGCGTTTGGCACTGAGGGTCGGGCAAGCGGCGGCGGCGAAGATGCGCTCATTGGGGCTTTGAGGGCTTCACGTCGGTTTCTCGGCGAACACTTGCTCGTTTGGGCGCCTTCGTTTTGCCGGAAGTTGAAAGATGCGGCGCCCGATTCTCTTTATGCAAAAGCTGCCATTGCCTTGCTGGCTTTCATGCAGGCGGATTGCAGGTTCCTTTTCCGCATGGACGGCTTGCTGGCAGGCGGGGAGGTGTGCGCCGTCGCCTGATGCCCGAACGGATGCCGTTTCGGCGTTCTCCCCTATCCGTCCTGTGAGTTGCGGACGCATGGCGGGGTTTGGGAACCGTGCGTTACGCGGCACCGCGCAACGCGGCAAGGCCATGAATGCAGGCGGTGCGCTTCCCCTTCAGTCCGGCCCGATGGCCTCTTTGCCGAGGGCGCCCTGTGCGTCGTGGCGCCGCATGTTCTGGTTGCCACGTTGGAGTTCGAGGGCGCTTGGCGCGGTATAATGGCTTCGAAGGGCGTGCGGCAGGATCGGGCGCTCTCCCGTGCTTCGCCGGGGGCGTTTGCCGGCGGCAGGACGGGCTTCTTCGAGGGCCTTGAGTTGCTGTGGTTCGGTGCGCCTTTTGCCCGCTCCGCCCGCGCCCGATGGGTTGGGCGTCCTTGAACGGGAAGGGGCGAGCGCCATGAAGGCATCTGCAACCGCTTGTCGCGCGCGGCACAACAGGGAGCTGGTTGGTCGCAACGTCGAGGTTCTCCGTGCGGGGCAGAAGATCACCAAGCGGGCCTTCTGCCTCATGGCCTGCATAAGCCGGCCAACGCTCAATGGAATCGAATCGGGTTTGGAAAACGCCACGGTCAGCACGCTGACCAAGGTTTCCGAGGCGCTCGGCGTCGAAATAGCCGACCTGTTCGTGGAGCGTTTCGACGGCTGACTCGCTTCAGGCTGACGGGCCGGAGGTTTCCGGATTTCAAGCTCGCAGAGCGCCTTGACGGTGAGTCTGCTTCGGTGTTTCGGCGCTTTGCCACGTGGCTCGATGCGGCCCCTCTGCGGGGGTGGGGCTTCGCGGCGTCTGCTGCCCTCTTTTGCGTCCAAAGCGCGATGGCCGGGTGGCGGTTGCCCGGCCATCGTTGAGGCAATCGACTGAAAGCGCGCCGGCAAATCTAGTCGGTCTTGATGCCCAGCTCCTTCAGCTCTTCCATGACTTCGCCCTCGCCCTCGAGGAGCAGCTCCGTTTCGCGGGGATCCAAATGGCGCATCAGCGTGATGAGTTCGCCCATGTGCGCCTTCTCCTCGTCGCGAATGTTGGCGAGCACGGCCTTGGCCACCGGGTCGTCGGTGGCGAGGTAGTGCGATTCGTACAGGTAGATGGCCTCGAGCTCCCCTGCGATGTCGAGGCGCAGCGCCTGCATGAGTTCCTCGTTCGTCATTTTGCGGTCAACGTTTCCGGCGAATGGGTTGGCAAAGCTTGGCATGGCGACTCCTTTCCTTCTTGTGGCGGCCGGAAAGCCCGTTGCGTGGGTTGTGTGCACGGTGTTGCCTTGCGTTGCGCAGGGCCTCCCGGTCGCTGTCTGCCTTCGCTGCCCTTTATGAACCCTGCGTAGGAAGAATGGGCGAGCGAGAAGGTCGTCGTTGCGCTTTGTTTTCGCCAAGCGTTCGGTGGGTTGCCTGCGAGCTGCGGCGCGTGGGGCGAGTGAGACTCCGCCTCCAACGTGGTGGAGGGCGGCGTGAGCGCGCAACTCCGGGAGATGGTGCGGAACCGCCGCGGGCTGTTGCGCATGCGGCGTGGGGGCGGTCTTCTGGTGATACGGCATGCATGCGGAAAACCCCCTGCCGGCCGCAGGGATCCTGTGCGTCATGCCCATCCACTAGGATGTCGAGGGGCTCTTCGCGATGGCCTCGAAGCCGAAGAGGCGGGACGACGGAGCGCCCGGACGAACATGGCTCGGGAGTCGTGTGGGGAGAGCTCCACGCGGCGGTCGAATACCGCCGGTGAATAATCGGGCCAGACACACTTTTTGTCCTATAACCCCCCGAATATTTGGTGTACCAGCAGATGTACCAGAAAAGATCGAGGCCAGACATCCCAGTGTCTGACCTCGTGCTTTGCAATGGCGGAGAAGCAGGGATTCGAACCCTGGATGCCCTTGTGGGGCATACTCACTTAGCAGGCGAGCACCTTCGGCCTCTCGGTCACTT
>CAJFUR010000083.1 GCA_904420215.1 uncultured Eggerthellaceae bacterium | reverse complement strand
GCGCTCGTATGCCGGATACGGCAAGTCGTCGTTGGAGCGGGCGTTCACCATCCTGCCTTCGCGGACCGTGGCGACGATGGAGCAGTTCCCTTGGCAGTTGCAGCCGCACACGCACACCACCTCGTGCTCGTCTGCCCCTGCGTTTTCCGCGTCGGCGGCCGCAAGGGCCGTCATAGTGGTGGCGCCGCCGCCCACGGCGGCAACGCCGGCCACGGCAGCGGACGTTTTGAGAAAGCTTCTGCGGGAAATCCCCTTGGCAGGGGTCATCGATTCCGACATTCCTCCTCCTAGCGAACTCGCGAAGAACGTCCCTTTCCGTTCTTCTCCCCCATGGCGAAGGCGCGGTGCGCAGATGCGCCTCCGCTTCCCGACGAAGACGACGTCAATCCCCGTCTACGGGCAGTGTACGCTCTTTGTCAGATTGTCGCAAGCTATTACGACAATTATAGCTATTCTATTTTCGGGATGATTCTCAGAACGATTGGAGCGTGCCCGCCGCCTCGTCGGCGGGCGCCGTGGCGTCGTCAAGCCGCACGGGCGGCGCGTCGGAGACGCGCTCCACCTTGAGCTCGCGGAACACGGGGGCGCCGCCGTTTTCGACCACCACGTTGTAGGACACGCACAGCTGCACGGGCCGCCCTCCCGCCCCCTTCGCCTTCGCCGCAGCAGGCAGCCAGCGGGGATGGAACGACGTCGCATCGCTCTCGTCGTCTTCCAGAAACTCGGTGCAGCCCCGCGCCTTCAAGGCGGCGCGCACCGGTGCGCGGTCGGGCCCGAACGCGAGCGCCGTCTTGAGGAAGAAGTCGTCGTAGTCGAACGCGTAGCACCCGTTGATCCGCGCATGGGGTTCGTTCATGTTGCGAATCTGCGCGCGGTGCTTGTTTTCGAGCGAGCAATAGTGCATGGCAAGGCCCAAGCCCCGGTCATGCGCCCACAGCATCAGGCGCAGGCAAAGCTCCTCGCTTCCCTGCACGGCCAAGGAGCCGGCGTAAACGTAGTCGTAGAACACCGGATAGGGAGGGTTCTTCAAGGCAAGGCCCAGCGATGCGTACACTTCCCAGTTCCACATGGCATAGGTGAATTCCAGCAAATTGACGCCGTCTATCCCCACCTCTTCGAAACGCTGCAGCAGTTCCTGCATCTGCCTTTCCGTGCCGGGAATGACGGGCATCTCCACCATCACCGTGGGAACGGCGCGCCTGGCAAGCGCCATGTTGGAAAACACCTTCTCGGCCACATGCGGCGGGTCGTCCTGCTTCACCGAGAAACGCACCTCGTCAAGCCCCGCCTCGCGCAGCCGGGCGAGCAAAGCCCCGTCCAACAGGTCGCCCGAAGTGTACAGGCGCAGGTGTGCATCGGGGAAAAGCTCGCCCGCGCGGGCGAAGAAGGCGCACGCCTCGTCGGGCATGAGCAGCGGCTCGCCGCCGGTGAGAGCCACGCACGCCGGGTGCGCATCTTCTTGTGCCAAGAGATCGAGCTGCCTGCGCCAGGGAAACGGGTGCTCGCAGTAGTAGGCGAACTCCTTCTGATTGGGGTTGAAGCAAAACCAGCAATCGCGGTGGCAGTTGTTGGTAAGCGCAAAGGAACGGCTGGTGCAAGACCCCGTACAGCCAACGCATCCCCTGCTCAAAGGCCCCAGGGCCACGCTCGCTCCGCCGTTGCGCACCCGCGCACCCGCACGCTGCAGCCGCTCCAGCAGCCCTCGCCGCTCCGCACGTTCCCCGTCGCAAGGCGCGAACGCAACGCCCGTGTCCGCAAGCGCGCGCATATGCTCGGACGCGATGTCCTGGTAAAGGCCGATCGCGCACTCCAGCGCAGGGTTTTCGACGGGGGAGGCCGCGGGGGATTCCGGCATGGCCCCTACCCCTTTACCTGCGCAAGGAAAGAGGCGAGCAGTTGCGCCGATGCCCGGTAGAAGGGCAGGCGGGCTTCATGTTCCAGCAAGCCGGCGAAGCGCGGGGCGAAGGCAAGCACGTGGTCGCGCACGAAGGCGCGGTATGCGGCGCCGGCGCCGCCTTCGGGAAGGCCCTCCGCCGCCGGACAGCCTTCGGGCGGCTCTGCAATCCCCGCCTCGAGAGACGCCAAGTACTGCAGCAGCTCGAATTCCGTGGCAATGTGGTCAAGCGGCTCGTTAGTGCCCTTCGGCTGGCCGAGCCCGCACGCCTTGCAGAACCGCTCCACCGCCATGCTGTGGGGATTCACGAACATGAGGGGCTGCACGCCATCGTCGATTGCACGCCAATATCCCTCGTAGGGGCTGCACGCCGGCTCGGGAGCTCCCACGAACAGGCGCGTGGCCTCGGCCCGCAGGGAATGGACATCGACGTCCCAAACGCCTTGCGCCCAATCGTCCGGCAGTTCGACGCCGAGTGCGCGCCAAATCTCGCGCGCCGCTTCGGCCCATTCCCCCGAAGACGCCGCTTCGGCCAGTTCCTCGCCGGGATAGCGCAAAGTGAACGCCAGCAACTCGCATGCCGCAGCCCTCATATGCCATTGGACGGCATCGGGCGCCATTTCCCCATCGGACATCCGAAACCCCTTTCGACCCCTCCCGCCCGCGGCCCGGCCATGCAAACGTCGAACACACCGCCTGCCCAACCGCGCCAATGCGGAACGCACTTGCCTTCTGCAACCGCGTCCCACAGGCAGAGCACACATACAGCAGAGTATATACCGATTGTCAAATTGTCGCAATCTATTGAAACAATGAGGACAAAGACCGGCGCCAGCCCCGCGCCCACCGCCCCGCCAACGGCCCGCCTCGCCCTCACCTCGCCCGCGGCGCAGCGGGCGGGCCTACGGCGCGGCGCGGCGGGCGAGCCTTGCCCGCACAAGGGCCACGATGTCGTCGTCGTCCATGCCGGCGTTCGCGCACGCGCGGATCATGTCGTCGATGACCAGCTCGATGGCCGCGTCGGCCGCGCGGTCGGCGCCCACCTCGCGCCGCTCGGCCACGAAGGTGCCCCGGCCCTTGCGCGTGGTGATGTAGCCTTCGCGCTCCAAGTCCATGTAGGCGCGGTTCACGGTGTTGTAGCTGATGTCCAGGTCAACCGCCAGCGCGCGCACGGTGGGCAGGCGGTCGCCGGCGGCGTACTCCCCCGTCCCAATGAGGCGCGCGATGCGGTTCTTCACCTGTATCCACACGGGCAGGCCGCTGTTGTAGTCGATTTCGAAAGTGGCAAGCGGGTTCATAAGGGCTTTCTCTCAGCGTGACGGTTATGCTTCCCATGATGGCAGACAGACGTTGCCGCAGATGAATAGTGCGGACCCGTTCGCGTAATCAACGCAGGCGCCCCGCCGGGGCACTGGTGCGGGAGCGCATGCGGGAGCCGGTGCCGGTTTCGGGACGCCCGACAGAGCACTCGCCTGTCGCCGGCCACGCCACGGGGCGCACGGTCAGGCGCGCGTTCCATCGGCGCCCTTCCCCGCCGCGTCCACGAAACCGTCGGAAAACGCGCTCGGCACGGTGACCACCGCGCCCTTGGACTTCTTCACCGTGTCGTACTGCATGAGCATGGTGCGCAAGCGCAGCGCGGCGTCGGCGTCGCCGTACACGCGCGCGGCCTCGGCGAGCATCTCGGCCAGCTCCGCCTCCACGCCCGCCACCGTCATGCGCGCTATCTTCTCGCGGTCGGCCTGCGCCTCCAGCGACATCGCCTCCTGCAGTTCGTCGGGAATGCGGATGTCGCGCACCTTCACGGAAATGATGTCCACGCCCCAGCCGGCGGCCTCCTTCTCTATGTCTTCCTTGATCTCTATGTCCAGCTGGTCGCGGCGCAGCGCCACCTCGGCCACCGACGAGCGGCCCACCGCCTCGCGCAGGGCCGTCTGCGCCAGAAACGACACGGCGGCGTAGTAGTCCTCCACCTCCGTGCATGCCTTCTCGGCGTCCCACACCACCCAGAACAGCACCGCGTCCACAGTCACGGGCACCAAGTCGGCCGTGAGCGTCTTTTCGGCGTAGAAGGGCGTGGCGATGGTGCGCTGGTCCACGCGGATGGTGCCGTGCTCCACGATGGGGATGGTGAAGTACAGCCCCGGCCCCACCACGCGGTTCAGGTTGCCGAAGCGCAGCACCACCACCTTCTCCCACGAAAGCGCGATGTGCACCGACGACACCACGAGCAGCGCCGCCAGCACCATGAGGATCACGGTCTCGACGCCGATGCGCCCCGTGAGAAGCCAGCCCGCCCCCAGCACGGCGGCGCAGGCGGCCACGAAAAGCGCGATGTCGAAGATGAGCGCCCCGTTGCGCGACGACTTGCGCGGCACGTAGGAGGTGGCCGCGCGTATCTCTGCGTCCTTGTCGCGCACGTCGTAGGGCGCGTCGTTCACCATGCGGTTCTTCGTGCGTCGTGCCATGTCGTCCTTCCCTTCCCCTTCCATCTCGCCGCGCCCGGCCGCCTCGCCCGCCGGACGGCGTCTGCGGCCGCGGCCCGTTGCCGCCCGCCTGCGCCCGACGCCCGGAGCCGCCTCGTCCGACGGGCGCCGCCTGCGGCCGCGGCCCAAAGCCGCCCGTCACCCCAGCGACAGCCCGAAAAGGGCCTGGGACATCTGCGTCACGTCGTAAAGCCCCGCCTGCGCGACGCAGGCGCGCAGCGCAAGGCCGCCCGCCAGCACGCAGGCGGCAATCCACAGAAGCTGCGAATGGTGGTTGTTGTGCGTGAGCAAACGCTCCATGGCGAAGGGCACCGCCAGCCCCGCCAGCGCCACGCCGCCCAGAAACGCCGGCGCCAAGTCGCCCGCCACGAGCGCCACCGCCGCCTCTCGCGTGCCCGCGCCCGCGAGCGCCCAGGCCACGTACACCGCCAGAACGCCCGCCTCGGCCGCTATCAGCACGCCGTCGATGCGCGCGAGCCACGCGACCAGATGCACGAACGGCCGGCGCGTCTCCACGAAGGCGGCAGCCAGGAACACCACCGCCACGCCGCAGGAAAGCGACGAGAGCACGAACGCAGCCGGCAGCAACGGCGTCTGCCAGAACAGCACTGACGCAAGCCCCTGCAGAAGCACGCCGGTGTACGCCGCCGTGACGCCCCCCGCCGCGAGCGACGCCGCCGCGAGCGCGAGGCGCACGCCGCGCGGGACGCGGGACGCGGCACCGTCGAACAGCGCCAGCGCCGAAAAGGCCGCGGCGCACAGGAGGCCCGCGACGAGGGCGTAGGCTCCCACGGCCAGGGGCGTCGGCCGCGGGGACGCAACCAGCCCGAGCAGCCGGTCGGGGCGGCCGAGGTCGGCGGCTATGCACACGATGCCCGTGGCAAGCGCCACCGCACACACGGGCCAGGCGCGTGCGAACAACTCGTCGGGAAGCTCGGGGCGGCGCAGGCCCAGCGTGCGCGCGCCTTCGAAGGCACCCAGCACCACCAAGGCCCCGCCGCCGGCGCCGCCGAGGAAGAGATACCCTATGACGAGCGAGTCGAACATGCGCTCCCCATTCCCCCGATGCCCCGCCTTGTCGCCACGCCGCCGCATGCAGGGCGGATCGCTCCCTGCATGCGGCGAACCCCCATTGTCGCAATGTAGCAATACATCGGCATTATAGCAGCATTCCCGCGAGGCGCGGGCGGGACGGCCCGAAACGGGCGAACGCCTGCGGCTGCCAGGAAGCGGAGCCGCAGGCGTTCGGGGTTTTCGATGGTGCGGGCGAAAGGACTTGAACCTTCACGGGGGTTGCCCACCAGAACCTAAATCTGGCGCGTCTGCCAATTCCGCCACGCCCGCACGGCGTATCCGCGCCGACAAGCGGCGCTGCGGCCGTCACGGCCGCAGCGACCATGATAGCAAAAGAACCCGCCGCCGTGGGGAACTTTCCGCCTGCTCCGCAGGCGCGCACGACGAAGCCGGCCGCTGCCGCAGACGGGCGCGCGGCGGGGCTGCGGTCCGCTGCCGCAGGCGGGCGTGCGGCGAACCCATCCGCGGCGGCGGGGGCGGATGCCCGACCCGCCCACAGGCCCACAAGGCGCCTTGCAGGCGCGAAATGGACGCGCCTAAGAGTTGGACACGGCGTGCAGCGCGCCGTCGCGCTGCTCCAACGCCACGCCCTCCACGTCGGCCACATAGCCCTTGAACTGCGAATACCCCAAGTCGCGCAGCTTGAAGGTGCGGAAGCGCGCCCGCACGCGCTTGCCCAGCTGGGAAAGCTCCACTCCCCCGGGGCCGGCTTCGGACACCAGCTGGCGCACGTAGGCGCGCACCCCGGCGTCGGGCGCCGGATCCGCTCCTGCGGCCTGCGCAGGCCGGGCGCCTGCCGCCTGCGCCGCCTGCGCGGGTTCCCCGCCCGCCTGCGCGGCCTTCGCGCGGCGGCGCTTCGGCTTCGGCGCCTGGGGGGCGTCCGCTTCGGGCGCGGTCTCCGAAGCGGCCTTCCGGGCCTTTCGGCCCCGCGGGGCCTCCGGCGTCTCCGGAGCCTCCGGGGCGGCCTCCGCCGCCGGCTCCGCGGCTCCCGGAGTCTCGGCTTCGGACTTGGCGGCCTTCGCGCGGCGGCGCTTCGGCTTCGGCGCCTGGGGGGCGTCCGCTTCGGGCGCAGTTTCGGCCCCCGCCCCCGCCGCAGACGCGCGCGCAGGCGCGTCGGCGCCGCCTTCCCGCCCCTGGGCAGCCGCCCGCCTGCTCCGCTCGGCGACGGCGCGGCGGCGCGCACGGCCCGGACGGTTGTCGCCCGCACCTGCCGACCCGCCGTCGCCGGGCACCTGTGCGCGCGCCTCCTCCGGCGCGTCCGCATCCCCCAGCCCGCCGGCGGCCTGCGGCGGCGTGGCCGCACCGCCGTCCTTCGCAGCGGCGTCCGCTGCGGGCGCGTCGGAGCGCGCGGCGGCATCCTCGGGCCGCGCGGCCTTGCGCGCCCGCGCCGCCACCCGCGTGGAGCGCCGCGGCTCGGCGCCGCGCTCCTTCGCGCCGGCGCCCTTGCCGCCGGATGCTGCCTCCTTGCCCGCATCGGCAACGCCGCCCGCAGGCTGCGCGCCGCCGTCGCCCGCAGGCTGCGCGGCCTCTCCGGAAGCCTTCCCTCCCGCATCGGCCGCATCCGCGTCCCCGTGCGCGCCTTCCGCGGCGCCCGGCTTCTCCGCGCCCCCACGCGCGCCCTCCGCGCCGCGCGCCTTCTCCGCGTCCGCGCCGCCCCCGCTGTCCACCGGCTGCGCGGGCGCCGCGGCCCCTTCCGCACCCTGCGCGCCGCCCGCGCCGGCGGCCTCCTTCGCCGCATCCTTGTCCTCGGCCAGTTCCACCGTCACGGAACTGCCGTCCTTCGTGATGATGATGCCCGGGAACTCGTCGAGCAGCTTCTTCAGCTGGTTGGTCCCGTAGCTGCGCACGTCGAAGTCCGGGTAGCGCTTGAGCAGGCGGCTGCCCACCTCGCCAAGGCCGGTGGCCTTGCCGTTGTTCAGGTTGTCCGTGATGATGTTCGCCACGGCGCGCTCTATCTCCTCTATCGACGGGCCGGTGTTCTGTCCGGACGCCGCCTGTCCGCCCTGGTCGTGACGCTCCTTGCCGCGCCCGCCGCCCTTCGCGCCGCCCGCCTGCGGCAGCAGCAGCTCCAGCGTGGTGAAGATGTCGCACGCCTTGCGGAACGGCACGGGCGTCTTCTTCTCCCCCATGCCGATGACCGTGAGGCCGCTTTCGCGGATGCGGCTTGCAAGGCGCGTGAAGTCGCTGTCGCTCGACACGATGCAGAAGCCGTCCACGGAATGCGTGTAGAGGATGTCCATGGCGTCGATGATCATGGCCGAGTCGGTGGCGTTCTTGCCCTGCGTGTAGCCGAACTGCTGGATGGGCGTGATGGAGTTCTCGAGCAGCGCGTCCTTCCATTTGGCGTG
>CAJFUR010000082.1 GCA_904420215.1 uncultured Eggerthellaceae bacterium | reverse complement strand
TTCTCCTTGTGATTGCTCGGTCGCTTCTCCTTGTGATTGCTCGGTCGCTTCTCCTTGTGATTGCTCGGTCGCTTCTCCTTGTGATTGTGACGAACAAGCAGCCAAACTCAACATCAACGTGACCGCCGCTATAATCGACACAGCTTTTTTCAGCATCGCCATTCCCTCCTTGTTGTATGTAATCTTTCAGCTGCCCAACGGCTTCATATATGAAGTCTTAAAACGTAGTCTAGCACATATCCTTAGCCGCATGGATATTGATCAGAAAAGACGGGCGCTTGGGAGCGCCATCAAAGCGCGCCGGAACGAGCAGGGGCTTTCCCAAGAACGCCTCGCCATGATGGTGGGATCGAGCAAGTCGCACATCTGGCGCATCGAGACGGGGCGCGTGGGCGTGGGGCTAGACGACCTTGCCCGCATTGCCGACGCGCTCGACACCGAGGTGCGCGCCCTGCTCACCTTCTAGGCGGGGCGCCCGCCAGCGAACATCTTGGCACACTCCCGCGCTCGCGGCCCGCTGGCCTGCATCCGGCGCATTCCAACTCCCGCACCCTGCTAACCGGCGCTTTGCACTCCCGCGCTCGCAGCCCGCCGGCCCTCCGCTTGCCTTCAAGCACTCGCCTAGGCGTTCACGGCTTGCCGGCCCGCGCTTGCCATGCGTGCCTTCTTGGCGACTCCTTTCGCACGCCTACCCCTCCCCTCCCAGAACATCCACCATCGCCATCGCCCTTGCCAGAACGGCCTCGTCAAGCGCCGGCGCGCCTTCCACTTCAAGCCAGTCGCACAGCTCGGCGTCTTCGCGCAGGTTGTCGCACCAGGCAAGCACGCAGAAGGCGGCATCGGCCGCATCGCGGGCATCCAACGAACAGGCCACCTGGCTGCCGAGCAGTCTGGCCCCAATTTCGCCGACCAAGGTCTTCGCCTCCTCCAGCGCCACCACCACGTCGCTTTCGGCGGCTTCGGCAACACGCACAAGAAGCGGGCCCACACCCTCGATCAGCCGCACCAGCCATGCGAAGAACACGTGCATCTGCAGAAATCCCGCATCGCCCGCGTCCATGGTTTCCTCCAGATGCTCGGCCACCAGGCTGTGGTCCTCGAAGACCGCCCAGAACCCAAGGTAACCCGCATCGTCCATGGGACACGCGAACGCCGACCACCACCGCTCGAACCGTGCCACCGTCTCGCACACCGCGGAAAACCGCCGCCGGTCGTCGCGCGCGATCAGGTCGAACGACACCTCGTCGAACGACTCCCACGCCGCCGCGCATTCCTCGTCGCTGCGGCCGTCGAGCGCCGCGAGCGCGGCTTCGTAGCCAGGCGATTCGCGCGCCACGTCCGCAAGCGTGTCGATGGTTGCGCTCCCGCAGGCCAGCCCTTCCATCACGTCGGCCTCGGCGCCGTCGGCCACCGCGACGAACTTGGCGAAAAGGACGAGGTCGTGGAGCCGGTTTGCCTGCCGGCGCAGGTCGGCGAGCTTTTCTTGCAGGGCCTCCGACAAATCGCGGCGGCCATCCAGAATGGCGCCGACCTCGCCCAACTCGAAGCCGTATTCCGCAAGCGTGAGAATCGCCTGCAGGCGCCCGAGGTCGTCGGCGTCGTAGAGCTTGCGGTTGTTCGCCACGCCGTCGCCGGCTCGCGCAGGACACAGCAGCCCTATCTCGTCGTAGTGGCGCAGCGTGTAGGTGGTCACCCCCGTGAGGCGCGCCACCTCGCCCACGGTGAGCTTCACGGGGCCATCCGGCACCTTGGCTTCGGGATGCCCCCTGATAATGGACGGGTTTCCCGCTTCCGAAACCACGCCGCTTTGCTTTTGCCGGTATCCAGCCATGCCGTCACTCCCTTCGTATCCGAAGACAGTGTAAACCCTGCACCAACCGCCGGGTCAACAGGCGCGGCAACAAAAAACCGTGCCCGCGCGCCGCCGTTTGAACGGCAGGCGCGGGCACGGCGCCTTGGAAAACGGTCACGCGCTTGCCGCGCGACTTTCACCCTGCAGGACGGCCCTGCGCTTGCGCACGTCTTTCGCTCCAAGAACCACCGGCGGCTCCTAGGCAAACCCGCCAGCGGCTCTTTGCGAAGCCCTTGCGCTCGCGCAGCCCTTTTGCACAGCCCCTACTCGAAGCGGGAGATGAAGCCCTCCACAGCCGCGCAGGTTTCCTCGGGGTGCGTGATGGAGCAGATGTGCGGGGCGCCCTGAATGAGCGTCCACTCGCAGCCGGGGATCAGATCGACCCCCTCTTTGATGACCCACGGCGTGCCCTCGTCGTCAGTGCCGGAAAGAGCCATGCACGGGACCTTGATGTTCTTCACGCCCTCGCGGATGTCCCAGTCGCGCATCTTGCCGGTCACCACGAACTCGGAAGCGCCCTGCATGATCTCGTAGCATTCGCCCACGCCACTGAACGAGTCGATGAGGTGCTGCGGGTAGTCCTTCTCGTACATGCCGCACACGTGGCGCTTGTAGTACTCGTCGTAGGCGGCCTTCGCCTGAATGTTCTCGTAGTCGCCCGTGGCCTCGGCTTCGGCCAGCGCGTTCTGCATCTCGAGCGGCAGGAACTTGATCAGGTGGTTCGCGGCGTCCAGCCACGACTGGATGAGCACCGGGGACGAATTGATGACGAACGAGTTCACGCCCCGGTCGTCCTTCATCATGCACAGCATGCCCAGCATGCCGCCCCACGAATTGCCGAACAGGTGGAAATCGTCCAAGCCCAGCGCGTCGATGACGGTGTAGTACTCGTTCACCCACAAATCGTAGGTGTAGAAGTCCTCCCCCATGCCCTCGAGCATGGACTTGCCGCAACCCGTCTGGTCGTAGAAGATGACCTGGCGGTCGTGC
>CAJFUR010000081.1 GCA_904420215.1 uncultured Eggerthellaceae bacterium | reverse complement strand
GTGGAGCCTAGGGGGATCGAACCCCTGACCTCATGGCTGCCAGCCATGCGCTCTCCCAGCTGAGCTAAGGCCCCGAAAAAGTGCGAGGATTATATTAACACAAGCGCCCCTTCAGTCAAGGGCAAAATTTGGCGTTTATGCCGCAATTCGCAAATCGGCCGCAAGCCCCACCCCGCGGACCCAAGACCCACCGTTTCCGGAGCCGACGGCCTTGGGGTCCGCCTGCCACGCGCAGGGCCTCCGCGCCGACCCAACCACCACGCCGCCGCCCCGCCCCGCCGCCTCGCCGCGGCGCTAGGCGAACAGCGCGGCGGCCTGCGCCATGCGCTCGGCAATGGGCACGCCGAAGGGGCAGCGCGGCTCGCAGGCGCGGCACGCCACGCAGGCGTCGGCATGCACGGCAAGCGCGCGGTAATGCTCGCGCACCGAAGCGGGGACCTCGTCCTGCATGGCGGCCAAGTCGTGGAACTTGTTGACCGTGGCGATGTCGATCCCGACGGCGCACGGGGCGCAGTGCCCGCAGTACGTGCACTGCCCGAAATACGCATGGCGCGGCGCGGCGGCCAGCACGCTGGCGTAGTCCTTCTCGGCCTCGCCCGCCGTCTCGTAGCGCAGCGCGTCCTCTATGTGGGAAAGCTCGCTGAACCCGGCGAGGATGCTCGCCACCGCCGGCCGCGTGAGCGCGTAGTGGATGCACTGCACGGGCGTGAGCGCCACGCCGAACGGCGAGCGATCCGCATCGAACAGGCGGCCGCCGGCATAGCCCTTCATCACCGTTATCCCCACGCCCTCGCGCTCGCACAATGCGTACAGCTCGGCGCGCACGGGGTTCATGCCCTCGTAGTCGTTGTCGTAGTCGCCGAACAGCACCTCGATGTCGTTGCTGGCCGGCAGCGTGTCGAAGGCGGGGTTCACGCTGAACATGATCGCTTCCACTTCCCCGCTTGCGGCGGCGAGTTTCGCCACATCGGGGTTGTGGGTGGAAAGCCCCACGTGCCCGATGACGCCCTCCGCGTGCAGGTGCCGCACGTACTCGATGAACGGCCCCTCCATGATGCCGCGGAATTCCTCCACGTCGTCCACGTAGTGGATCATGCCCAGCTCCACATGGTCGGTCTCCAAGCGGTCGAGCAGGTCTTCGAACGCCGGGCGCACCGCCGCCAGATCGCGCGTGCGCACGTATTGCCCGTCCTGCCACGTGGACCCGATGTGCCCTTGGATGATCCACTTGTCGCGCGTGCCGCGCGCCGCCATGGCGCGCCCCAGCTTGCTGCGCATGTCCGGATCCGACATCCACACGTCCATGAGGTTGATGCCCGCGTCCTCGCACGCGCGCACGAACGCGTCCACTTCCACCTGCGGCTTTCCCATCCACTCGGCGCCAAAGCCTATCTCGCCGACGGACAGCCCCGTCCTGCCCAGTTCCCGGTAGCGCACGGTTTTCGCCCCTTTCGTCGCGGCGCGCCCCCTCCCTCGGGCGCACGCCCATCCTTCATGCGCACATCGTAGCGCATGGAGCCCGCTTCAAGTCAAGCGGAGGGATGCGGGGAGCGGGAAGCGCAAGAGACGCAGGCTGCGGAGCCGCGGGAGCCGCATCCCTCCCGCCGCCAAGCGCGGCGCGCGCTCTCCGCAAGCATTCTGTTGGATTTTGCTCACTGAGCCGAGTAATTTTACTCAGTGCAGTGAGCAAAATTGCTCGGCGCCGCATCGGAAGAAGCAGCACGGGCAAGCGAGCACCGCAAGCATCCCCCGCGAAAAGACGCGCGCCGCCCGACCCGGCACGGGTCCTAAAAGCAGGCGGGGACGACCGTGGCCGTCCCCGCCTGTTTATTCGGTTGTGCGTTTCGTCCGGCTGGGCCAGGCAGCTGGAGCATGGCTGATCCGCGCAGCCCGCAGGCCGCACGGGAAGCCGCCTGCTATTCGGCCTTTTCCGAAGCGTAGAAGGTGGCGCGGTCGAACACGTCCTTGATCGACTCGCCCCCGGCAAAGGGCAGTTCCAGGAACTCGCTGATGGTGGGCACCAGTTCGCTGCAATCGACGTAGTGGCCCTTCTCGTTTTTCTGGCTGGTGTCCTGAACGCGCCAGTAGCGGTCGTTCACATCGGTCAGGTAATAGGTGGCGCCGTCTACCTCCATGTACACCGAGTGGTTGGCATGCAGGTAGGTCGGCAGCCCGTCGTAAGACACGTCGAGCGCCTCCGCGGCCTTCGTTCCCATAACAGCCCCTTTCCTTCGAGACTAACCTCCAAACTCATCATAGCAAGAAGCGCCGCCGGTTGCACCTGCAACTTCGAGAAAGCACCGATACGGCAAGGCCGGACAGCGGAAAAGGAGCCCAGCCGCGTCCGCGGGCGCGGCACGCGACACGCAGCGCCGTCCGCGGGCTCGGGCGCGGGCGTCATCTGCAGACGCGGGCGCGGCACGCGGCGCGGGCGTCGTCCGCAAGCGCGAGTGCGGCTACCGCGCGGGGCTTTCCGCTTCCCGGAAGAAGCGCGCGGCGACGCAGGCGGCACTCAGCGAGCACTCAATGTGGCCTCCACGGCGTCGATGCCCCCTCCAACGAAGTCGATGTTGTGCTCGTCGAACGTCTCCCCGTCCATCGACAGAGACACGTGCGCGACGGCCCACTGATCGTCCTTGCTGGGTTCGGGGTTTCCCATGAGTGTGATCCATTCCACTTCCACGTCCTCTGCAGAAAGGGGCGCGTCGCACGCCACGCGGTAGCTGGAATCTTCGAGGAAGGGTGTGTTGGAAACGGCCTCCACCACCACGTCCCCGCCGTCTTCCTGATAGACCTCGACAGTGTAGGTGACCGCATCGGCCGGGTCTTCCACGTAAGCCTCGTTGGGAGACACCGTTTCCTCGTGCACCAAAACGACGCCGGACACCGCCGTCTCGCCCGCCGTGCCGTCCGGCGCCGAAGCACCGTCGGCGGGTACGCACCCCCAAAACGAGCCAAGGCACAGCGCCGCAGCACAGGCCGGCAGGTGCAGGCGCCAAAGCGCGCGCTTCTTCGCCCCATTCGCCATGGAAAGAACCTCCGTCCGTCTCGTCCTTCCGCGCCATTGTACCGCCGCAGCCGCCACGCCTCCGCACGGACACAAAAGCCACGGAGCGTCTCCAAAAGGCACGCGGCACCCTGCCGGCTGGAAGCCCGGATGCGGGACGCGACGCGGCGGGCGGGCGCGAGGCATGCAGGGACGTCCGGAAACCTGCAGGGCGGTTCCCGCATGGCGGGAGGACGGGATGCGCGAGCGTGGGACGCGGCGCGGACGTCGTCCGCGGACGCGGATGCGACATGCAACGCAGGCGCGCCACGCGACGCGGGTATCGTCCGCAGGTGCGGGTGCGGCTACCGTGCGGGGCTTTCCGCTTCTTGGAAGAAGCGCGCGGCGACGCGGGCGGCTTCGGCGGCGTCCTTGGCGTAGAAGTCGGCCCCTATCTGCTGGGCGTAGTCGGGCGTGAGCACCGCGCCGCCCACCATGACGGCCACGTGCGGCGCCCGATCGTGCAAAAGCGCGATGGTGCGCTCCATGGCCTTCACCGTGGTGGTCATGAGGGCCGAGAGGCCCACGAGGCGCACGCCGTGGCGCAACGCGGCGTCCGCAATGTCCTCAGGGGAAACGTCGCGGCCCAGGTCGATGACGGGAAAGCCGTAGTTTTCCAGCAGCATGCGCACGATGTTCTTGCCGATGTCGTGCACGTCCCCCTCCACGGTGGCCAGGAGAATAGTGCGCGCGGCGGCAGGGCCGTCTTGTGCAGCGACGGTGCCGCCTTGCGCAGCGCCGGCGGCCTCCGCGCCCGGCTCCCCGGCAGGCCCATCCTGCACGGCGCAGGTCCCCTCGCCCGGTTCCCCGGCGAACCCGCCCTGCGCGGCGGCGGCGCCGTCCTGCCGCCATGCGCTCACCGCGTCGAAGCCCGCCTTGGCCGCCTCGGCCGAGGCCATAAGCTGAGGCAGGAAGAACTCGCCGCTTTCGTACTTCGCGCCCACCACGTCCAAGGCGGCCACCAGCACGCCGTTCACCACGTCGAGCGCGTCGTGGCCGGCCAGAAGCGCGCGCACAGCCTTGGGCATGGGCGCGGCCCGCCCGGCCAGCACGAAGCCCACCGCCTGCCGCACGTCGCCGGCCGCATCGGCAAGCGCCTCCGGCACCTCCACCTGCGCGGCCGCCGCATGCGCCCGCGCGCCCGCGCCGCAGGGCACACCGCCGGATGCGCCCACTGCGCTCACCGGCGCGCCGGCGCCTTCGCGCGCCACGGCAACGCCAGCAGCACCGCCACCAACGCCCGCATCCGCGCCGCCGCCCACCGCGCCTCCTCCAACCTCCGCCGCGCCGCGGCCAATGCCGCCGCCTGCCGTGCCTGCGTCCGCGCCGCAGGACGCGCCGCCGCGCGCCGGCCCGTCCGCCGCCGGAAGGCCCTCCGTTCCCGCATACGCCTCCACGTAATCCGCCGCGCCCGCATCCTGCCCGTTCAGCACGCGGAAAGCGGCCAACACGTCGCAGCAGCGCCCCGAAAGCGGGTTCAGGATGGGCAAGTCGAGCCCCGCCCCCAAGGCGGCCGCCAGAAACGCGGCGTTCACCACGTCGCGCCGCGGCAGGCCGAAGCTCACGTTGGACACGCCCAGAACCGTGCGCACGCCCAAACGCTCCTTCACCATCCGCACGGCGCGCAGCGTCTCCATCACCTCGTCCTGGTTAGTGGCCGCCGCCATGACCAGGCAGTCGATGGCCACGTCGCAGCGGGGGATGCCGTGCGCCTCCGCGGCCTCCACGATGCGCTGCGCGATGGCGAACCGCCCCTCGGCCGTGGGGGGTATGCCGTCCTCGTCGAGTGTCAGGCCCACCACCGCGCACCCGTAGCGCTTGACGACGGGCAGCACGTCCCGCAGGCTCTCGCGCTTGCCGTTGACGGAATTGACGAGGGGCTTGCCCGCATAGACGCGCGCCGCCGCTTCGATGGCCGCCGGATCCGACGAGTCTATCTGCAAGGGCAGCGTGCACGCCTCCTGCAGGGCTTCCACGGCCTCGCGCAGCGCACGCGGCTCGTCCACGTCGGGAAGGCCCACGTTCACGTCGAGCAGGTTGGCGCCCGCCTCCTTCTGCGCCGCCGCCTCGCCCACCAAGTAGTCGTAGTCGCCTTCGCGCAGGGCCTGCTTGAGGCGCTTCTTGCCCGTGGGGTTGATGCGCTCGCCCACCACGGCGAAACCGCGCTCGCCCTCCCGCAGCACGCACGCCTCCTGCGCGCCCGTCACCACGAACGCCGGCCGCCACGCGCGCGCATCGGGCACGCGGCCCGCCACCAGCGCCGCCAGACGCGCGACATGTGCGGGCGTGGTGCCGCAGCAGCCGCCCAGAACGCTCGCGCCGCAGGCGACGATGCGCCCCATGGCCCGCGCGAACCCGTCCGGGTCCACGTCGTACACCGTGCGGCCGCCCTCCACGCGCGGAAGCCCCGCGTTCGGGCGCGCTATCACGGGGCAGCGTGCCGCGCGCGCGATGCGTTCCACCACCGGCACCAGTTCGTCGGGCCCCAGCGAGCAGTTCACGCCCACCGCGTGCGCGCCCAGCGACGAAAGCACCACGCCCGCAACCTCCGGCGGGGTGCCCAAAAACGTGCGGCCGTCCTCGCCGAACGTCATCGTGGCGAACACCGGCAGCGCGCAGTTCTCCTTCGCGGCCAGCACGGCCGCCTTGGCCTCGCGCACGTCCGACATCGTCTCGATGGCAACGAGGTCGCAGCCCGCCGCCTCCGCCGCGCGCGCCTGCTCGGCGAACAGGGCGTAGGCGTCCTCGAAGGAAAGTTCGCCCCACGGCTCCAGAAGCGCACCCGCAGGCCCTATGTCGCCCGCCACGTAGCGCGCGCCGGAAGCGCGGGCGCACGCCACGGCGGCGCGGTACACGTCGACCACCGCCGCGCGCCCAGCCAGCTTGCGCGCGTTCGCCCCGAACGTGTTCGTGGTCACCATTTCCGCGCCGGCCTCCACATACGCGCGATGGATGGCCGTGACGGCTTCGGGATTCTCGAGGTTCAGCAGGTCGGGAAGGCTGCCGTCCGAAACGAGGCCGCGCTCCTGCAGCATGGTGCCCATGCCGCCGTCCTGCACGAGGAAGTCGCGCCCCTGCAAGACGCGCAGCAGGTGGTCGTCCTTTATGGCAAGCCCCTCGAAGGGGTCGTGCTCGCTACTCATGAAACGTCCTTTCCCATTCGCGCAACGCACGCGCGCCCGGCAGCACGCCCGCGCCGCGCAAACGTCCCACGCGCAGAGCGTCCGTTGCTGCACGCTGCCGGCAGGCGGCCGGGCTGGCGCTTCACCCGTGCGCGGCGTCGCCGCCCCGCAGTGCCGCAACGCACGCGCGCGCTATGTCCGGTTGGTTCATCGTGTAGACGTGCAGCCCCCGCGCGCCGTGGCCGCGCAGGTCGGCCAGCTGGGCGCACGCGTACTCGATGCCCGCACGCCGCAGGTCGTCGGGTGCGTCCTCGTAGCGCGCCACCAGCTTCACCAGCGCCGAGGGAAGCGACGCGCCGCACATGAACACCATGCGCTGCACCTGCGCCTTGCTCAGAAGCGGCATGACGCCGCACGTGATGGGAGCCGTGACGCCCGCCGCCTCGGCAGCCTCGCGAAACCGGTAGAAGCAGGCGTTGTCGAAGAACAGCTGCGTGACGAAGAAGCTCGCGCCCGCGTCCTGTTTCTGCTTCAGGTGCTCGATGTTCGCGCGGGCGTCGAAGCAGGCCACGTGCCCTTCGGGGTACGCCGCCGCGCCCACGCAGAACCCGGCCTGGGCCAGATGCGGGATGAGGTCCTTCGCGAAGCGAAAGGCAGGCTCCCGCCCGGACGGGCCGCCCGCCCAATCGCCCGCCGCCGCGCTCCCGGCGTCCGGCGCCATGCCGCTCGCCGCAGCGCCTGCGCCTGCCGCCGCCCCGGACGCGCTTCCGGCGTTCGGCGCCCGGTCGCCCCGCAGGGCCAGAACCGTTTCCACGCCGTGCGCCTTGAAACCGGAGATCGCGGCATCGAGCGTTTCCATGGTGGCGTCCCCGCACGTGAGGTGCGCAACGGCGGGAATGCCGAACTCGGACTGCACCATGGCGGCAACATCGGCCGTCGCCTGGCTGTTGCCGCTGCCGCCCGCCGAGTACGTCACGCTCACGAAGTCGGGCGCAAGCTGCGCCAGCTCGGCCATCACGCTGCGCGCGGCATCGAGCGCAAGCTCGCCTTTCGGGGGGAACATCTCGAACGACACCGGGCAGGCGCGTGCGGAGAATATGTCGGCCACATTCGTCATGGGGGCCATTATAAGCGATGCGTGCGGTATACCAGAGCAGGGTCCTTCGCCGGACGGAGAAAGACGCGGCGCGCGGGAACAACACCCCCTCCTTCGGGAGCGGGAAAAGCACGGCGGGCCGGAGGCATCGCCCTGCCCCCGGCCCGCCTGCCGGTACCGACGCCAGTCGCGCGGCGGCGCGCAGCCTGCCGCAAAACCCAGACCGACCGGCCCCTCAGTCAATACGGAACCCTATGCCACGCCGTCCAGCCGCACCGTGCCGCCCACCGCCCCTAGCGCGCGTGCGCGGCGGCGATGCCCGTCACGCTTGACGCGCGTGCGCGGCGGCGGCGCGCAACCTGCCCAGGGGCACGAACGTAATCACCGCCCCGAAAGCGCACATCAAGAACACCACGAACGCCACCAGCGCCGAGGCTTCGGCCGCATGCACGCCCACGCCGATGCACGCCCAAAGGATTACCAGCGGAAACGCCAAATCGTCGAAGCGCTTGTACATCACGTAGCCCACCACCAGCACGCCTGCCACCAAAAGCAGCAGGGAAAGCTCGTTGAGCACGGGTATGCCGCCGTCGAGCGCCCACGTGATCGCCGTCGTCAGGTTCGCCACCACGGCCACCGTCACCCACGCGGTGTAGATGGAAATGGGAACGCGCCCCGCCGCCGTCTTCATCGTGCGGCGCACGTTCATGTACAGCGTCGCCATCACCACCCACAGGGCCGCAATGATGAAAAGCCCCACGAAAACCTGCAGGAAATGGAACACGGCAAGCCAGGCGACGTTGAGCGCGCAGCTGGCCACGAACAGCGTGGACACCGTGCCGAAGCGGGGCGGGCGCGCGGGTGCGCTGCGGGTGTAGCTCACCAGCCACACGGCCAGCGCCACGTAGATGAGGCCCCAGATGGCGAACACGTAGCCGGCCGGCATGAACCACACGTACACCAGGTTGGCCACTTCCCCCGACGTCGTGCCGCCCAGGCGCGCGGCCTCGAACAGCAGGTTGCACAGCACCGTCACCGCGTAGGCCGCCCACATGGTTGCCGTCTCGGGCGTGACGTAGCCGCTCTTGCGCGCCGCCTTGCCCACCTTCGTGCGGTTGAACCGATCCGCCACGCTGCGCGTGGCCCCCGAATACGCCTGTTGATTACGAGTAGTCATGCTGTGCCTCGCTTTCCGCCGTTTCGCACTTTTCGTGCGATTCAGTTTAGCGCCAGGCGCAGGGAAAACCCGTTACGGGCACGTGGCAAGTCGCCATCGCTTCAGTGGCGGGAGGAGCGGCGGTGCTCCCGCTTGCGCAAAAACCACCCCGGCTCCAAGGGACCCGCCTCCGCCGCCACGAAAAAGCGGTAGCGCGCGCACGAGCGGTTGGCCACCGGCACCGGGCAAGGCGCAGGATGGGGGTCGGCCTCGTCCGGCTCGGGAAGCCACGCGAGGTTTCTCGCCACGACCTCGAAGGCGCGCCGCCCGGGCACGAGCACTTCCAGCCGGTCGCCCTCGGCGAAGCGGTTGCGGCAGCGCACGGTGACCGCGAAGCCCGCAGGCCGACCCTCGGTGCGGGGTGCGCCGGCGGCTGCGGCGGGCGCGGCTGCAGCGCCGCCCGCGGTTGCGGGCGCATCCGCGACTGCAGCAATGCCCGCGGCGGATGCAGTGCCCGAACCTGCAGCCGTGTCCGCGCCCGCGGCCACATCCGCAACCGCAACGGCGCCCGAACCTGCAGCAGCGGCCGCGTCCCCGCCCGCGCCCGGCAGCGCCTCCGCAGGCTCGCACGCAAGCACGTCGGCGGCGTGCAGGCAGGCCTGCTCGTAGCCATCGTAGTCGGGCGCCTGCTGCGCCTCACCGAAGTAGAACCCGGTCGAATAGGGCCGGTGCGACACCGTTTCCAGCTCTTCGGCCACTTCCTCCGCCGGCTCGCCGTCGAGCACGCGCCGGTAGGCGTTCACCACCGTAGCCACGTAGAAGGCCTTCTTGTTGCGCCCCTCCACCTTCAACGAGCACACGCCCGCCTCCGCCAGTTCGCGCACGTGAGCCAGCATGTTCAGGTCCTTGGCGTTCATGATGAAGGTGCCCCGCCCGTCTTCCTCCACCGGGAAGTACTCGCCGGGGCGCTTTTCCTCTTCCAGCACGTAGTTCCACCGGCAGGGCTGCGTGCAGTGCCCCTTGTTGCCCGAGCGCCCCGTCAAATACGAGCTGATGAGGCACCGGCCCGAAACCGCCATGCACATGGCGCCGTGCACGAAGGCCTCCAACTCCATGTCGGGCGGCATATCGGCCCGCATGCGGGCGATCTCGCGCAGGCTCATCTCGCGGGCGCACACGACGCGCCGCGCGCCCAGGCCGTGCCACACGCGCGCCGCCTCGGCGTTGGCCACCGACGCCTGCGTGCTCACGTGGAGCGCCACATGGGGCGCATGGCGCACCGCCAAGCTGGCCGCACCCAGGTCGCCCACGATCACCGCATCGGCCCCGGCGGCCTCCAACGCCTCGAAGTACGCCGGCAGCGCCGCCACATCGTCGGCGCCCATGAGTACGTTCGCCGCCACGTACGCGCGCACGCCCGACGCATGCGCCACGCGCACGGCCTCGGGCACGTCGGCCAGCGCGAAGTTCGCCGCGCGCGCCCGCATGCCGAAGTTCTCGGCCGCCAGATACACCGCGTCCGCCCCGTAGCGGATGGCGGCGCGCAGCTGTTCCATGCCGCCCGCAGGGGCGAGCAGTTCGGGGGCAGGAGCGTTGTTCCCGGTCACGTTCGCATCCTTGTCGTTCGGTCTGCTCGGCTCGTTCGGGTTGCACGGGCCGCGCAAGGCGCCCGGCCCGCCGAAGCCGCCCGGCTTGCCGGCGGCTCCGACCCGCCTGCGGGCCGCCGGCGCCGCGCCGGCGTCAGGCGCGCGACACCCGGGGGCCTTGCGGCGTGTCCTCCACGGCAAGCCCCAGCCCCGCAAGGCCGTCGCGTATGCCGTCGGCAACGTCCCATTGCTTGTCCTTGCGCGCCTGCGTGCGGGCGGCAAGCAGGGCCTCCACCGCGCCTGCGGCGTCTGTGCCCGCATAGCCCGCCCACTTCTGCGCCAGTTCCGCCACTTCGGCGGGGAACTCCGGCTCCTGGGCGGAGGGAGCCTCCACCGAAACGCCCAGCGCGCCCATCAGCTCCACTATCAGCTGGCGCGCGCCCTTCAGGGCGGCCACGTCGGTGATGGAGACGGTCTTGTCGGCCACCTGGGCGTTCACTTCGCCCACGAAGGTGAACACCGCACCCAGCGCGGCGCAGGTGTTGAAGTCGTCGTCCATGGCCAGCACGAACGCCGTGCGCGTCTCGCGCGTGCGCTCGATGAGCGTGCGCGTGTCCAGCGGCGAGGGCACGTCCTGCGCGTGGCCGACGGCCCAGTCCAGCCCCCGCACCGCGTTCTCGATGCGTACGAGCGCCGCGTCGGCTTCCGCCAGGCGCTCTTCCGAGAAGTCCAGCGGGCTGCGGTAGTGCGTCTGCAGCATGAGCATGCGCAGGGCCTGCGGGCGCGTGGTTTCCAGAACGTCGTGCAGCAGCATGAAGTTGCCCAGCGACTTGCTCATCTTCTCGGCGTTTATCTGCAGCATGCCGCCGTGCATCCAGTAGTTCGCGAACGTGCAGCCGCACGCCGCCTCGCTCTGCGCGCGTTCGTTCTCGTGGTGCGGGAACACCAGATCGGCGCCGCCGCCGTGGATGTCGAACGGCAGGCCCAGGTACTTGCGCGACATGGCCGAGCATTCGATGTGCCACCCCGGCCGCCCCGGCCCCCAAGGCGACTCCCATGCCGGCTCGCCGGGCTTGGCGGCCTTCCACACGGCGAAGTCCAGCGGGTCGCGCTTGCGGTCGGAAACGTCCACGCCGGCGCTTTCGGCGCGCAACTCGCGGTGCCCGCTTTCCATCTCGTCCACGTTGCGCCCGGAAAGCTCGCCGTAGGCGGGGTACGAGCGCACGCTGAAGTACACGTCGCCGTCCACCGCATAGGCATGCCCGCCGCGCACCAGCTCCTCTATGAGCTCGATCATGGCGGGAATTTCCTCGGTGGCTTTCGGGCGCACGTCCGGGTCCATCACGCCCGCGGCGCGCATGTCGGCAACGAACGCCTCGGTGTACTCGGCCGCCACCTCCGCCGCCGTGCGGCCCTCCTCGTTCGCGCGGGCAATGATCTTGTCGTCCACGTCCGTGACGTTCTGCACGAAGGTCACCTGAAAGCCGCGCCACATGAGGTAGCGGCGGATGACGTCGAAGCTGATGAACGTGCGCGCGTTGCCGATGTGGATGCGGTTGTACACCGTGGGGCCGCACACGTACATGCCCACCCGGCCCCGCTCTATCGCGTTGAAATCCGCCTTTGCGCGCTCTTTGGTGTTGTAGATCCTAATCATGCTGCTCCTCCAACAGCGCGGCCGCCTGTCGCCCGCGCTCCCTTTCCAGCCGCTCCACCTGCCGCTCGAGCGCCTCCAAGCGCTCGCACAGGCTCTCGCAGGTTTCCTCCACAGGGTCGGGCAGGCTCTCCTGATGCTTGGCGGCCGCCTGCGCGTCCGCCTCCACGCGCTGCCCGTCGCGCACCACGATGTGCCCCGGAATGCCCACGACCGTGGAGTTCGGCGGCACGTCCTTCACCACCACGGCGCCGCCGCCCACCTTCGCGTTGTCGCCCAAGGTGATGTTGCCCAGAACCGACGCGCCCACACCCACCAGCACGTTGTTGCCCAGCGTGGGGTGGCGCTTGCCCGTTTCCTTGCCGGTGCCGCCCAGCGTGACGCCTTGGTACAGCGTGCAGTCGTCGCCGATGACCGTGGTCTCCCCAATGATGACGCCCATGGCGTGGTCGATGAAGAACCGCCGCCCAATCTGGGCCGCCGGGTGTATCTCCACGCCCGTCATGAAGCGCGTGAACTGCGACGAGATGCGCGCGAGGCTTTTGAGGCCGTGGTTCCACAGCCAATGCTCCACCACGTGCGACCAGCGGGCATGTAGTCCCGGATATGTGAGCCAGATGACGAACGAGTTCTGGGCCGCGGGGTCGCGCTCCTTCACCGCCCGAATGTCCTCGGCAATGGTTTTGAATACGTTCATGCGAAACATCCTGTCTGTCGATGCGGAATTGTACCATGGCGCGCCGTCCGGGCGGCGCGGCCCTACGAACATCGACAGAGCAGGCACACGGCCGTTGCGGAGATGCCCTCCTCGCGCCCCTCGAAGCCCAAGCGCTCGGTGGTCGTGGCCTTCACGCCCACGTTCTCCACCGGAATGCCCATGGCGCGCGCGAGGTTTCCGCGCATCTGGTCGCGATAGGGGGAAAGCTTGGGCGCCTGCGCGGCCACGACGGAGTCCACGTCCAGAATGGCGAACCCGGCGCCGCGCACCTTCTCGGCCACCGCGGCCAGCAGTTTCAGCGAGTCCGCATCCTGATAGGCCGGGTCGTCGTCGGGAAAGAGCTTGCCGATGTCGCCGCCGCGGATGCCGCCCAGAAGCGCGTCGGCCACCGCATGCGCCAGCACGTCTGCGTCCGAATGCCCCATGAGGCCCCGCGTGTGCGGCACGTCCACGCCGCCCAGCACCAGCCGGCGCCCCTCTGCGAACGCATGCACGTCGTAGCCCTGCCCGATGCGCAGGTTGGCGGGATCAAAGGTAATCGGCTGGCTCATTGCTCTTCTCCGTTAAAGACATGCGCGGCTCTGGCGGCGGCGTCCACCAAGAGAGTTCCGCACGGCGAACAGTCCAGTGGACTGTTCGCACACCTTCTTTTGCGCCCGAGCGGGCGCGCCGGTGAGCGCTCGTCGATCACCGGCAGCGGGCTGTCTGTGCGAGTTCAGGACTGTTTGAGCGACTGGGCGCCGCCGCCAGAGCCCCCGCCGATTCATTTCTCCGGGTCCTTCAAATACAGGGCGCGCACGGCCGCAGCCAGCATGTAGTAGTCTTCCGGCACCGTGAGCTTGATGTTGTCGCGCTTGCCCTCCACCACCAGCACGCGGCCCCCCAGCCGCTCGATGAGCGACGAGTCGTCGGTGCCCATGAAGCCGTCGGAGAGCGCCGAGGCGTGCGCGCGGCGGTAGATGCCCGTGCGGAACACCTGCGGCGTCTGCGCGTTCCAGAACACGCGGCGGTCCGGCGTTCCCATGATGACCCCGTTCTCCACCACCTTGAGCGTGTCCACCGCCGGGTGCGCCACCACGGCCCCGTCGCAGTCGATGTTGCCCTTGACGGTGTTGATGGTGTGCAAGATGAGGTCGGGGGATATGAGCGGGCGGGCGCCGTCATGCAGCACCACGTAGTCGTAGGCGTCGGGCACGTACTCCAGCCCCGAGAACGCCGATTCCTGGCGGCTGGGGCCCGACGGCGCCACCACCACCGGCGTCACGAACGGGAAGGGGTCGATGGCGCGCTTGAGGTATTCGTCGCAGCGGTCCTCCGGGCACACCACCACGATGAGGCCGATGTCGCCCACCGCGTCGAACGCCTCGGCCGACCAGGTGAGGATGGGCTTGCCGGCAATCTCCACCAGCTGCTTGCCGCCCTCCTTGCCGAAGCGCTCGCCGGTGCCGCCCGCCAGAATGATGGCGGCGGTCTGCGGGTTCTTGTCCACCTTGCCCTCGAGGCCGCACATGGTCTTCGAAAGCGCGTCGAAGTCGAGGCCGTCCAGCACGAGTTCGGGCGCCTTGAGCACCTCGGGGGAATATACTGGGTCTATGGTCTTGGGCATGTCCGCGTCCGCTCCTTGCTCGCTGCGTTTCCGTTCGGCCGGCGCTGCTGCGCCGGGTGCGCCGCCGTTGCCGCCTGCAGCATTGGTGGCGGCATCGATGACGGCGCCTACAGCGCGGTGGCGGCGTCGGCCGCATCGCCAGCGGCAACAGCGCCCGCTGCGTTCTGGATTTCGCTGGGCCTATTGTAACCCGACATCGCCCCCAAAAGCAGCAGGAGACGGAAAAGCGGACGCGGCAAGCGCCCTGCGGGCCGCCCGCAAAGGCATGCGAGCTGCCGCAAATTTGCACAGCAAGCCGGCGAGGACGCCTTTTCGGGCCTCGATGCCGCGAAAATGGCGCCGGATTTCGATTTTTATGCAGAGTCGCGGCTTTCGAGAAACAGCGATCTGGGGTTTTGCCGGCCAATCGCCTTGCTGGCGGCATAGCGGCGGCACTCGATTGCGATTTTCAGCACGAAGATGCACCAAGATCGCAATCCAGCGCCACTTTCACGGGTTGTGGGCCAGCCGCATGGAGAAGCAGATTGAATATCGTCTCGCATCGGAATGCGGCGCCGTCCCCCGACGCCCCACGGCGTCGGCCCATTCCGCCGTTCGCAGAACGGCGAAACCCACCCAAGGCGCCCGCAGCGCCGGGTTGTTGCGCCGGCTGGCAAGTCGGCCAACAGCGGGTTCCGGCGGCCGTAGGCCGCCGGAACCCGTCTAGTCGGCTGCGCCGCCGGACAGCGAGGAGCCGCTCGTGACGCCGGCGTGCCCCAGGTCGTAGTTGGTCAGCAGCAGTTCGGCGTCGCGCGCGAGGCTGTCGCGCTTGCGCGGCTCGGGAATGGTGCCCGAGCCTTGCGTGAACACCAGCTCGCCGTCCTTCTCGTCCACGTCCACGATGGACCCGGCCGTCCACTTCCCTTCCAGTATCTGCTCGGAAAGCGGGTCTTCTAGCAGGCGCTGGATGGCGCGGCGCAGCGGGCGGGCGCCGAACGAGGCATCCGTGCCCTCGCGGGCGATGAGGCGCGCCGCCGCATCCGTCAGGTTGATGGACATGCCCTGCGCGATCATGCGCTCGCGCAGGTCGGCCACCATGAGTTCGACGATCTGGGCGATTTCCTCCTCGGTCAGGCTCTTGAACACGATGATCTCGTCGATGCGGTTCAGGAACTCGGGCCGGAACAGCTTCTTCATCTCGCTCATGACGCGGCTCTTGATCTCCTTGTCGGAAAGGCCGTTGCCCGACCCCGTGGAGAACCCGAGCGGCGTGGACTGCGCGATCTCGCGGGCGCCCACGTTCGACGTCATGATGATGACCGTGTTGCGGAAGTCCACCGTGCGGCCCTGTGCGTCGGTCAGCCTGCCCTCTTCCAGAATCTGGAGCAGGATGTTGAACACGTCGGGGTGCGCCTTCTCTATCTCGTCGAACAGCACGACGGAGTACGGGCGCTGGCGCACGGCCTTGGTCAGCTGGCCGCCCTCGTCGAAGCCCACGTAGCCCGGAGGCGAGCCCACCAGGCGCGACACCGAGTGCTTCTCCATGTATTCGGACATGTCGAAGGACAGAAGCGCATCTTCGGAATTGAACAGGAACTCGGCGAGCGCCTTGGAGAGTTCCGTTTTGCCCACGCCGGAGGGACCCAGGAAGATGAACGAGCCGGCCGGGCGCCGCGGGTCCTTGAGGCCACTGCGCGAGCGGCGGATGGCCTTCGAAAGCGCGGTCACGGCCTCGTCCTGGCCGATGACGCGCTCGTGCAGCACGCCCTCCATGCGCAGAAGCTTCTCCGTCTCGGCCTCGGTGAGGTTCGAAACCGGCACGCCCGTGGACATGGACACCACGTCGGCGATGTCCTCCACCGTCACCTGGTGGATGGATTTCTGGGCGTCTTCCTCCCACTTCTTCTCGGCTTCTTCGCGCTTGGCCTTCAGCTGGGCTTCCTCGTCGCGCAGCTGGGCCGCGCGCTCGAAGTTCTGCGCGCCGATGGCCGCGTCCTTTTCGGAGCGCAGGCGCCGCAGCTCGTCGTCCAGCTCGCGCAGCTCCTTCGGCAGCGTCATGTTGCGGATGCGCATGCGCGCGCCCGCCTCGTCCAGCACGTCGATGGCCTTGTCGGGCAAGTAGCGGTCTTGGATGTAGCGGTCGGAAAGCGTGACGGCCGCCTGCAGCGCCTCGTCGGTGAAGTGCACCTGGTGGTGCGCCTCGTAGCGGTCGCGCAGGCCCTCCATGATGCGGATGGCCTGCTCCTCGTTCGGCTCGCCCACGGTGATGGGCTGGAAGCGCCGGTCGAGCGCCGAGTCCTTCTCGAAGTGCTTGCGGTACTCGTCGATGGTGGTGGCGCCGATGATCTGGATCTCGCCGCGCGACAGCGGCGGCTTCAAGATGGCGGCCGCGTCGATGGAGCCTTCGGCCGAACCCGCGCCGATGATGGTGTGGATCTCGTCGATGAAGAGGATCACGTCGCCCTCGTCCTGCACCTCCTTGATGCACTTCTTCAGGCGTTCCTCGAATTCGCCGCGGTACTTGCTGCCGGCCACCAAGGCGGACACGTCCAGCGTGACCACGCGCTTGTTGCGCAGCAGGTCGGGCACCTGGTTGGCCACGATGAGCTGGGCCAGCCCCTCGATGACGGCGGTCTTGCCCACGCCGGGTTCGCCAATGAGCAGCGGGTTGTTCTTCTGGCGGCGGGAAAGCACCTGCATGACGCGCTCGATTTCGCCCGCGCGGCCGATGACCGGGTCCAGCTTGCCTTCGCTTGCCTTCTTGGTCAGGTCGGTGCCGAACTCCTTCAGCATGCTGTCGGACGAGCCGCCCGTGGGGTCGAACGCGTTGCGGCCGGCATAGACCGGGCTTTGCCCCACCAGGTCATTGAGCGCGCTGCGCACGTTGTCGCCCGACACGCCCAGGCGGCCGAGCACCTCCAAGGCCGTGCCGTCGCCCTCGCGCACGATGCCGAGCAGCAGGTGCTCGGTGGAGATGTAGGACTGCCCCATCTGCATGGCCTCGCGCAGCGAGTTTTCCAGCACGCGCTTGACGCGCGGGGTGAAGGACAGATGGCCGGAGACGTCGGTG
>CAJFUR010000080.1 GCA_904420215.1 uncultured Eggerthellaceae bacterium | reverse complement strand
GACGCGCGCGCCGGCGGCCGCCGCGCCGTACACCATGTTGATGGCCGCGATCTCGCTTTCGGCCTGCAGGTACACGCCGCCTTCCTGCGGCATGCGCTTGGACATGTAGGCCGCGAGCTCGGTCTGCGGCGTGATGGGGTATCCGAAGAAGAACCGGCACCCGGCGCGCAGCGCGGCCTCGGCCAGGACCTCGTTTCCCTTCATGAGCACTTTCTCTGCCATGCCGCTCACCTCTCCACCGTGATTGCCACGTCGGGGCACATGAGCGCGCACGACGTGCAGCCCGTGCACGCGCCCTCGTCGATGCAGTGCGCCGGATGGTAGCCCTTCGGCGTCATCCGCGCCCGGTCCAGTTCGATGATGTGGACGGGGCAGGCGTCCACGCACAGGCCGCAGCCCTTGCAGAAGCCCTCGTCCACCGTTATTCGTGCCATGTCATGCCTTTCTCGTCTCGCGCGCCCGCCTCTTCGCACGCCTGCGCCTCCCAAGGAGTCCTCACGTATCGTCGCACATAATAGACGCGGCGCCCAGACGCAAAGGAGGGAACGTCGCCGTTTTCCCGCCGGACGAGCGCTTCCGGCACCGTGGTGCAGGCCAGCGGCAGCCCCAGAAGGCACGCCACCTCCTCGCCGAACGGCCACGCCTCGCGCACGTGTTCCCAATCCGTCTCCCCCATCACGTGCGAGTTGTTCACAACCGCCGTGGCGGCGAGGCGCGCCGCCTCTTGTATGGGGCCGGCCGCCTCGGCCGCGGCTTCGGGGGCCTGCGTGAGGTTGCGGAAGCGGTTCGCCACGTACAGGAACGCATAGGGGCCGGCCGCCACGTCGGCCGAGAAGCGCCCGAGAGCCGTGGCACCCGCGTCGTCGCCGCCCGCGTCCACGATGACGAGTTCGCGCGGCGCCTGCGGCGCGGCGGGGGCCTCGTCGCAGGCGCCCGCAGCATCCGGGGCTCCCTCGGCAGGCGTGGCGGCCGCCGGCATGCCCGCTTCCCCGCCAGGGGCGCCCCCGACGGCCGGCGGCACGCGCGCGCCGCCCACGCCCGCGGCGGCCGCCTCCCACGCGGCCTCGATGGCCGGCGCCACGGCCCCCGTGAGGCTCGGCACGTCCAGGCTCGACCCGGCACCCGCGAACACGGGGGAAACCAGGCGCACGCCGCGCGCCGCGAGCGCATCGGCGTGGTCGCTCGAGCGGAAGTAGGGGTTCACTACGTCCAAATCCACCAGCGTCACGCGGGCGCCGGACAGCGCGGCGTCGAAAGCCAGGTTCAGCGACAGGTTGGTCTTCCCCACCCCGTAGTGCCCCGCCACCACCGTGACCGGGGCCAGCGCGAAGGGGATGCGCGCCGTCGCGCCGCCCGCCGCCCCACGCGGCGGCGCGACGGCAGCCCCGGCACCGCCGCCGCAGCCGCAGCCGCCCACACCGTCTGCCGGCACCGCCTGCGGCTGCCCGCCGCCGGCCGGCCCCGCTTCCCGCGCGCCCGCGCCTCCCGGCGCCCTCACACCAGCCCCTCGGGCGTCTGGGAGTCGGCCTGGCGGATGGCCACGCGGCGGATCTTGCCGTTCACGGTCTTGGGCAACTCGTCCACGTAGTCGATGATGCGCGGGTACTTGTAGGGCGCGGTCTGGCGCTTCACCCACGTCTGCAGCTCGCGCGTCAGCTCCTCGCCGCCCGAGAACCCCGGCGCCAGCACCACGGTGGCCTTCACGGCCGCGCCGCGCAGGGGGTCGGGCACGCCGGTCACGGCGCACTCGCGCACCGCCTCGTGCTCCAGAAGCACGCTTTCTATCTCGAAGGGGCCTATGCGGTAGCCGCTCGACTTGATGACGTCGTCGTTTCTGCCCACGTACCAGAAGTAGCCGTCCTCGTCGCACCACGCCGTGTCGCCCGTGTGGTACCACCCGTCGTGGATGGCCTCGGCGGTGCGCTCCGGGTTGCGGTAGTACTCCATCATGATGCCGGCCGGGCGCGGGTCCATGCGGATGCATATCTCGCCCGTCTCGCCCGTGTTGCAGCGGGTGCCGTCGTCGCGCTGGATCTCCACGTCGTACAGCGGGATGGGCTTGCCCATGGAGCCGGGGCGCGGCGTGGACCCCACCAGGTTCGCCACCGTGAGCGGGGTTTCCGTCTGCCCGAAGCCCTCGTAGATGACAAGCCCCGTGTGTTGCTTCCAGAAGTCGAACAAATCGGGGTTCAGGGCCTCGCCCGCCGTGGTGGAGTATTCCAGCGACGAGAGGTCGTAGGCGTCCACGTTCTCCTGCATCATCAGGCGGTACATGGTGGGCGGGCAGCACAGCGTGGTGATGCGGTAGCGTCCCACGAGCGAGAGTATCTCTGCGGGGTGGAAGCGGTCGAAGTCGTAGGTGAACACGCAGGCCTCCATGAGCCACTGCCCGTAGAACTTGCCCCACACCGCCTTGCCCCAGCCCGTGTCGGCAATGGTGAAGTGGATGCCGTCCGGGCGCACGTTGTGCCAGTGCTTGGCCGTAACCACGTGCGCGAGTGCATAGGCCGAGTCGTGCAGCACCATCTTGGGGTTTCCCGACGTGCCGCTGGAGAAGTACATGAGCATGGGCTCGGCCGCCGCCGTCTCGCGCCGCGCGAAGTCGGCCGAAGCCGCGCGCACGCCCGCGTTGAAGTCGATCCAGCCCTCGCGCGCGCCCGGGGCGGCGCAGACGCCCTCCGGGCCGGAGAGCGCCGGCCCCACCGGACCCGCGGCGGGGCCGGCCACCAGATTGCCCTCCGCGTCGCGCGGCGTGAGGCCGCCGCCCGCGCCGTTCACGAGGATCTTCGCCTCTACCGTGGGGCACGCGCCCGCCACGCGGTCCACCACGTCGGCAATGTCGCCGCACGAAGTGGCCACGACGGCCTTGATGCTCGCGCCCTTCAGGCGGTACTCCAAGTCGTGCTCCTTGAGCATGAAGGTGGCCGGCACCATGACCGCGCCCAGCTTCGCCAAGGCCAGCGCCGCGAACCAGAACTGGTAGTGGCGGCGCAGGACGACCAGCACGAAGTCGCCGCGCCCGATGCCGCACGAGGCGAGGAAGTTCGCCGCCTTGTCCGACCACTCCTTCATGTCGGCGAAGGTGAACACGTGCTCCTCCCCCTCGGGGTTGCACCACACCATGGCGCGGCGGCCGGGGTCGTTCTCGGCGATGTCGTCCACGACGTCGTAGCCGAAGTTGAAGTCGGGCGGGCACTCCACGGAGAAGCCCGTCAAAAGCCCCTCGCCGTCGTATTCCTCGCGCACGTAGCGCTGGTGGATGTTCCTCATGATGGCTCCCTTTCGAATGCGGCGCGCCCCGCGCCGCGCGGTGGATGCGGACAGGTGTCGGAAGGGCGCCGCGCGCTGCGCGCACGGCACCCCTTGCGGCGCACCCCGCCCCGCTCCCCGGCCCGCCCGCTGCCGCCTCCCCGCATGCGGCGGCAAGGCGGCTCCGGGCGGATCGCGGGGACGGGCGGGATGCGCCTAGATAATGTCCGCCCCGTGCGGCTTCATGACCACGGCCAGAAACACGCAGGGCTCGCCTCCCGTGGCGATCATGCCGTGCCCGCGGCCCGAGTCGTACATGAGCAGGTCGCCCGCTTCCAGTTCCTCCACGTGGCCCTCGTAGGCGAAGCGCATGCGGCCCGATATGATGTAGTCGAGTTCCTGGCCCTTGTGGTAGGACAGGTGGATGGGCGCGTCCTGCTCCTCTTCCAGATACGGCGCCGTGACCAGGAACGGCTCGGCCAGCTTGTCGCGGAAGTGCGGCGCCTTGTGCAGGTACTCGAACCCGGCGCGGCGCTTGATGGACAGCCCGTCGGCCGCGCGCGTGAGCGAGTAGCCCTTCAAGTGCGGCGCCTCGCCCGTCAGAAGCTCTATCACGTCCACGCCCAGCCGCTCGGCGCACTTGTACAGGAAGGTGAACGACAGGTCGTGCTCGCCCGACTCCTGCGCGGCGTACTCGGCCAGCGTGCGCCCGGTGGCGTCGGCCATCTCCTGCATGGTGAGGCCCAAGTCCTCCCGCAGCGCCCGGATGCGTCCGGCCACCTCCTCGATGTTCGGCTCCATGGCAGCGCGGCCTCCTTCCGTCAGAAACAGCACCGCCGTCGTGCGACGGCGGCGTCCCGGTTGGAAAAGTCCCACAAGGTGGAAATTTGCATATTGTATAGCAATTCGCCCTCATCCGCGCGCCACGAAACATTTCGGAAACGAAATTTCCGCGCGCGGCGCGCTGGAGGGGGCGAAGGGGCTCCCGCCCACCACGGGTGCGAGCCCCGGCACGGCGCGCGCCCGTGGCGGCAATCGCGGCTCCCACCCAACACAAGCGGGAGCCCCCCGCGCCGCGAAACCGCCAAAACGCCCGCGCGAGACGGGCGTTTTGGCGGCCGGGCCGCGCCGGGCGTCCTACACTGCGCGCCCGGCGTCGTTGCCGGAATGGACGGCACGGGCGATGTTGTACGGCTCGGCGCAGTCGCCCACCGCATACGTCTCGGCAACCGAGACGCCTTCCAGAAGCGCCGTGTTCGGCAGCATGTCGGCGGCGTTCACGACGGCATCGCACGCCAGCGTCACCTCGGTGCCCACTTCGGTGGCAATGGTGATCTCCCCCTCGCCGGAGCCCGTGATGGCGGCGTTCGGCCACACGCGCAGGCCCAAGGAGTACAGCGCCGTGGTCATGAAGTCCTTCGCATGCTCGGACTGCTGCTTGTCGATGTCTGCAAGCGGGCTGGGCGTGACCATGGTGACGTGCTTGTTGCGCACCGTGAGCCACAGCGCGCAGTCGAACGCCTGGGCGTTCGACCCCCACACGACCACGTTCTCGCCCATGTCCGCGGTCATGAAGTCGTTGAACTCCACCACCGGCACGCCGCCGCCAGGCACTTCCAGCACGTCGCGCGCGCCACCCACGGCGAGGATCACCGCATCGGGGGCCTCGGACTCCACGAAGGCGGCGTCCACCTCCTTGCTCAAGACCACGTTCACGCCGTTGACCTCCAGCTGCCGCTCCAGGTACGCCTTGAAGTCGGCCAGGTTCTCGTGCGGGCCCTTCACGTTGTGCGCGAAGTCCAGAAGCCCGCCCAAAGACCCGCTCTTCTCGTAGAGCGTCACTTCGTGGCCGCGCGCCGCCGCAATGCGCGCCGCCTCCATGCCGCCCGGGCCGCCGCCGATGACCATGACCTTCTTGGCGGCGTCGGCCGCGGGCAGCTCGTAGCCGGACGGGCCACCCTCGCGGAACACGCGCTGCGTCATGGCGTTCACGCGGCAGTAGCCCCGGTCGGCGTTGTCCTGGTTGCCGCCGATGTGGCAGTGCAGGCAGCGGGTGCAGGGCGCTATTTCGTCGATGCGCCCCTCGCGCAGCTTGTTCACGTATTCGCTGTCCACCGTGAACGGGCGGTTCATCAGGTAGAAGTCAACCTTGCCGTCGGCCAGCGCCTGCTCGAAGAAGTCGGGGGCGTGCGCGGGGTCCATGTAGGTCACCGTGCCGCACGGAATGCCCACGGCCTCCTTGTAGCGCGCCACCACGTCCACCAGCATGCCCGCGCCGCTGTGGTTCGCGACGAGCTTGCCTTGCCAATGGCGCCCGAAGTCCCATTGCGTCCCGAAGCTCGTGGCGCCCTCGATGCCGTTCAGGATGAAGTACAGGTCGCTCGCGAACTGGCACGGATGGTAGTTCAGGGGCCCCAGGCGCAGGTGCAGCGAATCGGCGCCCGCGGCCTCGAACAGCTTCGCGAACTCGATGCCCTCCTCGAGCGAGGTCACCTTGGCGTCGTTGCCTATGTTGGCGTCGTCGGCCTCGATGCAGTTCATGAGCACCTGCACGGCGAAGCCCTCCCCGCATGCCGCCTTGATCTTCTGCACCAGCTCCACCACGTAGCGCGCGCGGTTCTCCAGGGTCTGCGGGCCGTATTCGTCCTCGCGCACGTTCTGGACGCGCGAAAGGAACGACTCCCCGATGTTGAACCCGGCCGCATTGATCTCGAACGCCTCGAAGCCGTAGCCCTGGACGGTCTTGCAGACGTTCACCACGCTGTCTTGGAAGGCGTGGATCTCCTCGACCGTCATCTCGTTGGCGCTCTTGGGCGTGAAGGCGTAGTTCTGGTAGCCCAGGTGCGCGCCGTACTGCTTGCAGTCCTCCACCAGCTTCTTGGCGAAGTCGGCGGCCTCCTGCGTGTTCTGGCCCGACATGGGCGCGAGCGCGTCCACCATTTCGAACCAGATCATCTCCACGCCGCCCTTGGCGAAGTTCACGTAGTAGTCGTGCAGCTCCTGCGTGAGGCCGGCGAGGTAGCACGCCGAGCCTGCGGCGGACTTCACCATGCGGTGGCTAAGCTCCATGCCGCCGAGCTTCCACGGCGAGAACAGCGTGGCGAAGTCGGTGGTGTTCTGCCGGTAGTCGTAGTCCTGCGGGTTGAGCGAGGCGGCGGCGATGAACTCGCCTTCGCCGGCAGGCGCCGCGCCGGACCCGGACGCCGCGGCGTCCCCCTGCCCCTTGTTGGCGGCCGGCGCGCACCCTGCCAGACCCGCTCCCGCGGCGGCGACGCCCGCCACGCCCATGCCCGCCAAGAACTGCCTTCTGGACAACGTCATGCTTTCATCCTTTCTCCTCGGGCACCCGCCTTCATGGATGGCTCGCGCCACCCCCGCGGCGGGCCCCCCTCCCTTCGGGCCGCGTTTCCCGCGGTCCCCGGAGGGAATGCTAGCAGGGAAGGCGGCGCCCCCACCTCACACCCGATTGGTGAAAATGCCGCTTGGAGGGGGTTTCGGGGCAAAATCCAAGGGTGGTTTGCACGGCGGTGTGCGATACTGGACGGGTTGTTGGAACCACGGTCGGCGTCGCGAGGAGGGTGAGGAATGCCGATTGCACCTCCCTTGCGCCCCGCCGCGGAAACCGGAACGCAGGTGCTGCTCGGCTCCGGCTACGCCCTTCTGCTTTTCGCGTGTCAGCTGACGGTGTGGGGTGGCATGCGGCTTTCGAGCCGCAGCGGGCTGGAGCTTCTCGAGCTGCTTTCGTGGTGGTCGGTTCCCCTGCTTGCCTCCATCGGGGCGACGCTTCTGGTTGCCGGGGCGCTGGCGGCAAGGCGCCGCATCGGGCGCGCGGCGCGGAAGTCCGGGGGGCGGGCAGGGCGCGGCTGCGTGCTCGCGGGGTGCGCGCTTGCCGTGGCAGGCTACGGCATCCTCGCCGCCTCCCCCGCGCACGCCCCCCTTTCGGCTTGCGCGGGCGCGCTCGTGCTGGGCGTGGGCTTGGGCGCGCTTCTCATGGCATGGGCGCGCGCCTTCTCGCGCTTCGACTCGCTTCGCGCCACGCCGCCCATCTTGGCGGCGCTCGTGGGAAGCTCGCTGCTCTGCATCGCGTTGGGGCCCCTGCCCACCGCCGTGCTGGAGGGCGCCTTCGTGGTGTCCGTGGCCGCGCAGGGCGCCCTTCTCGTCCTTCTGGAAGGGCGCCGGCGCGCCGGGGCGGGAAGCGCGGCCGATGGGGCGCGGGAGGCGGGCGAGGCAAGCGTGCGCGGCGGGGCGGGCAGCACGCACGCACGCGGCGGCGCACGTGCGCCCCGCACGGCGCGCACGCTTGCCAAGGAGGCCCTCACCGCGCTGCGCAACCCGATCTTCTGCGCGGCCGCCATCGCCTTCGCCGCAGCCATCACGCGCATGATGACGCTGAGGACCCGCCCCGATGCGGGCGAGATGGTGGGCATGACAGGCGCGGCCTGCGTCGCCGCCGGCGCGGCCGTGCTGCTTCTCGCCTTGCGGGGAAAGGCTCCCGCACGCCTGCCCGCCCTCAGCATTCCCACCCTGTTCCGCATCCTGTTTCCCTTGGTCGCCACCCTCCTTCTGGTTCTTTCGATCGTCGGGGAGGCGCTGGAGCCTCTGGTCGGGGCCGTCGTGTTCGCCTTCTACACCATCATGGCGGCCCTCATGCTGCCCGTCTGCATCGAGACGGCCGGGCGCCGGGGCATGCGCGCGCCGGCCGTGTACGGCATGTCCGCTGGGCTGACCTACGTGGTGTTTTCCGCCACCACGCTTCTGGGCGTGCGCCTGTTCGCCGAAGGCGGGAGGTTCGACGCGACGACCTCGCTGGTAGCCACGCTTCTGGTCCTCTACGTTCTGGCCATGGCGTTCGCCCTCGTGCAGCGCCGCAAGTCGGCAGCCGAGAAGCCCGCGGGCGAAACGGCGGGGGAAGACGTGGCGGAAGCGCCCGCGCCCGTGGCGTGCGGCGCAGGCGCGCGGGATGCGGGGGATGCGACCGGTGGCAACGCGGACGCGCGGGATGCGGGAGCAACGCGCGGTGTTGGCGCGGGGGGCGCCCGAGCCGCCTGCATCCCGGCGGGAGCGGGCGGTTTGGGTGGGACGGACGCACAGGACGCGGAGTCGGCGCGCGGGGCAGGTGCGGCAGGCGCGCCGGGTTCCTCCCCCGCCCCGGCAGGCGCGCCGGAGGACGACCCCATAGAGCGCCGCTGCCTGGTCTTGGCGCGCGAGCGGGGCCTGAGCCCCCGGGAGACCGACGTGCTGGTGGCGTTCGCGCACGGGCGCAACGTGGCCTACCTGGCCGAGCAGCTGTGCCTGTCCGCCAACACCATCCGCAGCCATAGCAAGACGCTCTACACCAAGCTGGGCATCCACAGCAAGCAGGAGCTCATCGACCTCGTGGACGCCGTCGGGCGGGAGGCGGAGTAGAGGCGGGCGCGGGGCGGCGCCATGCCGCGGGCGCCCGTTGGTCCCCCTTCGGCTCCCCTTGGGCGCCGGCCCCTTCTGGCACAAAATGGACGATTTCTGCACCTTTCCCGCCCCACCGGTACGGGGCGGGTGCGGCATGACGCCCGCTATCAGGCCTTTTACGATCAGCGGTCTGGCAAGGCCGTCGGGCGCACGCGGCGAATGTCGGAAATCGTTGAAAACGTGCCACTTCCGACGGCGCAGGAGAACAAAAGGCCCTCCCACTCGACACGGAAGGGCCTTTTGGTTGCAGGGGGGCGAACTCGCGGCCGCCGTGCCCGGAATGGGGCTTCGGTGCGCGCGACGCGGCGCCCCCACCTGGCAGCCCGCCCGCACCGCGCGGGCTAGTTGAACCGCACGGCGCCGTTCTCGCCGCGGTGGCAGGTCTTCACGAAGCGCACCGTCTTGTCGGCGGCGTTCATGACCACGCACTCGGTGGTGACCGAGCCGTCGGCGTTGCTCACGCCCGAGACCATCTCGCCGTCG
>CAJFUR010000079.1 GCA_904420215.1 uncultured Eggerthellaceae bacterium | reverse complement strand
GTGGCCATCGCCAGCTACATGAACTTCCTGATCGTGAACGGCGGCGTCATCGTGCCGCAGTACGACGACGAGTACGACGAGCTGGCCCTGAAGCAGATAGGCGAGATGTTTCCCGACCGCAAGGTGGTGGGCGTGCGCACCCGCGAAGTGGCCTACGGCGGCGGCAACATCCACTGCATCACGCAGCAGCAGCCAAGCGGCAAGTAGCCTCCGCGTTGGAAGGCGGCCCCGCTTCTCCCGTGGGGGGGCGGGGCCGCCTGCGAATGGGCACGCGGCGCCTCCGGCGATGGGGCTGCCTCCGGCAATGGGGGCGCTGCGTGCCCTCCAACGGCCTCTCGCCGTCCATCGGCCGTGCGCGGGCAGCCCCCGCAAAAGCCCCGCTAGCGCGCCGGCGCCGCATCCGTCCCGCCCGTTGGAAAGCGGGCAGGGGCTGCAGCGGATCGGCGCCTGACAGGTGGCTGCCCCGCCCGCAGGCGGCCTAGCGCATGAGCATGCGCAGCAGCTTGATCTTGTTGCCGAACGGGGGGTTGCGCACGGGCAGTTCCAGCCACGTGCCCTTCTTGAGCGTGCTTTTGTAATGGGTGAAGCAGTCGAAGCCCACCTTGCCGTGGTAGGCGCCCATGCCGGAATTGCCCACGCCGCCGAATCCCATGTGGTTGTTCGCCAAGTGCACCACCACGTCGTTGATGGTGGCGCCGCCGAACGGCAGCTCGCGGATCACGCGCTGCTGCACGCCCTTGTCGTCGCTGAAGATGTAGGTGGCCAGCGGCTTTTCGAAGTGGCGCACGACGGCGAACGCCTCGTCGAGCGTCTTGTACGTGATGACGGGCAGCACGGGGCCGAAGATCTCCTCGTTCATGACGGGGTCGTCCAGCGTGACGCCCACAAGGCAGGTGGGTTCGATGCGGAGCGTCTCCGCGTCGCCGCGCCCGCCGAACGCCACGGCGGCCTGCAGGTTGCGGTTTTCTATGAGGCCCATCACGCGGTCGAAGTGGTGCCGCGAGATCATGTGCGGCCATTCGTCGCAGGCAAGGATGTCCTGCCCGTAATACTGGTGGAAGCACGCGTCCACCTGCCGCACGAAGTCCTCGGCCACGTCCTCGTGGACGAGGAAGTAGTCGGGGGCCACGCAGGTCTGCCCGCAGTTGATGCCCTTGCCCCACGCCACGCGCTGCGCCGCGCGCTTGACGTTGGCCGTGGCATCCACGATGCAAGGGCTTTTGCCGCCCAGCTCCAACACCACCGGCGTGAGGAACTTCGCCGCCGCGGCCATGATGCCGTGGCCCACGTTGGGGCTTCCCGTGAAGAATATCTGGTCCCAGCGCACTTCCAGAAGCCAGTCGTTCATCTGGCCCGAGCCGGGGAACCCGCATGCGAACTCGGGCGGGAACGTCTCGGCCAGCATTTCCAGCAGAAAGGCGCTCGTGGCCTTCGACGTGCGCGAGGGCTTGAGCGCCACGCAGTTGCCCGCCGCGATGGCGTCCACTATGGGCACCAGCGCCAGCTGCAGCGGGTAGTTCCATGGCGAAAGCACCAGCACCACGCCCAAGGGGCTGGGGTACACCTTCGACGTGGAGTGGAAATGCACGATGGGCGAGGCCACGCGTTTGGGGCGGGCCCACTTGTTCAGATGCCTCAGGCACGTGGAGATCTCGTCGTAGACGATGCCCAGTTCCGTGGCGTAGCCCTCGAAGGGGGCCTTGCCCAGGTCTTCGCGCAGGGCCGCGAGCGCGCGCTCCTCGTTGGCTTTCAGGTAGGCGCGCATCTTCTCGAGCGCCTGCTTGCGGTACGCCACCGGAAGCGTGGCGCCCGTCGCATGGAAGTCGCGCATCCTTTGCGCGGCTGCCTCCACGTCGGCGACGCCGGAGTACGAGGGGATTGCGGTCATGGGCAAAAACCTTTCTGGTCGGGGGTGGGTGCGGGCGGGTGCGGGAGATCCATCGACGCCCTTTCCATTTTGGGCGTCTGCCGCCTTTCCGGCAATCCGTCCGGGCCGCCCGTTTCCCTCCGGGCATTTTCCTGCGACTTTGGAGAACGGGATGTCATCGGCCTGGCAGGTGTGCGCGCCGGGCGGGCGCCGGGCCATCGGGCCGCCAGACGCCCGGCACAGGCTAGAACGCGGCTTCCAGAATCTCCCAGGCCACTTCCAGCGTGATTTCCGTCTCGTTGTACAGCGCCGCGCCGTCGTAGCGGGCCTGCTTCGCCACGGCCTCCAGCTGCGGGCGCTCCACGCCCATCTCGGAGAGGCGCAGCGGCACGCCGTACTGGCCGTGGTAGGACTCGTTGAGCGAGAACAGGTGCTCGCAAAACGCCCGGTCGCGCTCGGCAGCCGGTGCGCTGGCGGGCAGCGCCGAGGCGCGCGCGGGCGCCAGATGCGCCAGCAATTCTCCGTAAAGGCCTACGTGGATGGCGTTTTCCACGTTGTAGCGCACGCAGTGGGGAAGCAGCATCATCATGGCCTGCCCGTGCGGGATGTGGCAGAGTCCCCCCAGCGAATGCCCCAGCGCGTGCACGATGCCCACCATGGCGTTGCTGAACGCGGCGCCTGCCAGAAGCGAGCCGAGCGCCAGGTTGGCGCGCGCGTCCACGTTGGCCCCGTCGCGGCAGGCCACGGGCAGGTTTTCGCCAATGAGCTCGATGGCTTTCACGGCGAAGGCGTCGGAGACGGGGTTTTTCTGGATGGAGGTGTAGGCCTCTATGGCGTGCGTGAGCGCGTCCATGCCGGTGGTGGCCGTGAGCTTCGGGGGCAGCGAGGCGGTGAGCGCCGGGTCCAGAATGGCCGCATGCGGCACCAGCTTGTACGACGTGAACGACAGCTTGGCATGCTTTTCCGTGTCGGCCACCACGGCCACCAGCGTCACCTCGCTGCCGGTTCCGGCCGTGGTGGGCACGGCTATGAAGGGCGGCAGGTCGCGTGTGAGTATCTCGGAGCCTTGCAGCGTGGCGAAATCGACGCCCTTGCAGGCAAGCGACGCCGCGGCGCCCTTGGTGGTGTCGATGACCGAGCCGCCGCCGATGGCCACGAAACCGTCGCAGCCGCGCTCGGCGTACAGGCGCGCCACCTGCCCCACCACCTCCATGGAGGAGTCGGGCGGAATCTGGTCGAACACGTCGTAGGCCACGCCGGCGGCGTCCAGCACGTTGGTCAGCCGCGCGGCCACGCCCAGCTTCACCAGGCCGGCGTCGGTCATGACCAACGGATGGGCCACGCCGCGCGCTTCCAGTTCGCGGGGGAGCTTGTCGAGCGCGTGTTCGCCGCAGACGATTTTCGTGGGGCAGAAGAATTCGAAGCCTTGCATGGTTGTCCTTTCCGCCGTTCCGCCGCAGGGAGGGACGGCTTGATGCTGCGGGATGCCGATTGATGCTGCGGGATGCCGAAGCCACCTCGCTGCGGGCATCCAATCCCGCCCCTTTTCGTTTTCCCTCGCGTGCGAAGCGTGTTCGGTCGCGAAGCGGGGCGGTCTTGAATCCCTCAGCGCTTCTCGCTGTCTGCGCTTGGGCTGTGGCTCGCCGTGGCTTTCATGCCGCCATGCGCTTGGGAGCGCGGTACGCCTTGCGCCAGCCGAAGAACATCCGCAGCAGCGCGGTGAACAGGTAGGTGAGGGCGACGCCGGTGTCGTTGGGGCCGCGCGTGGAGAAGGCGCGCTGGGCAAGCGCCTGCTTCAGGCTCATGCCGCCCGAGAAGCAGGAGAACGCGTAGGCCAGCGAGCAGAAGTCGATCACGTAGTTCACGCTCACGGCATTCGCGTCGGCGCTGGCAAGGCCGCTTCCCGGCTCCACGTCGCGTGCCACGCGCGCGGGCGGCACGCGCCTGAAGGCGCCTTTTGCGGTGCGGCGGCATACGCAGCGCAGGTTCGTGCCCTGCACGGCGAGCATGAAGGCGTAGCCGGGCTCGAGGTAGGCCACCTCGGCGCGGATCTTCGGCGAGACGTGGCGGAACAGGGAGATGAGCAGGGGCAGCAGGCGCAACAGCACCCGCACGTACAGCCCGCGCACGCCCCCGCTCCCGGCATTGCCGGCGCGGCGGGATGGTGCCTCGTCTGACATGGACGACCTCCTTACCAATGGCGTCAAGAATGGTCACGAGCACCATGATAGCACTTTGCCCGCAGGTGGAGCGCGCTGGCGGGGCGGAGGGGGCGCCGGGGCGTGCGGAGGGCGGTGCGGGATGCGGGCGGAGCGCGCGGGCTGGGCTTTTCTCTACGTGACGAAACAGGGCGATGTTGTTGACTTGGGCTGACAAGGTGGTATATTCGCATTGTCAAGCGTCGGCAAGGTGAGTAATCGCGTTCGCCGGCGCTTTCCTGCATTCAAGGGCTCCCGCCCCCCTCCTGTCCGTCCTGTCTCCGCAGCTTTCCGGCGTATCGGTCTGGCTTCGCGGCATCGTGCCCGGGTTCGTGTTGAGGCGTCGGGAAAATGCAGGAATCGGCGATTTTGCGGCATTTGGAAAAGCACGATGTGACCAGGTATTTTCTTGCATTCAACCTGATGAGGGGCTTGCCACAAAATCGCCGATTTCCGACATGCGCCGGGCGGGAAGGGTGGCGGAGGTGCGTGGAGGGCGCGCGGACGCGGACGTCGTGCGGATTCCCGTAGTGGAAGGGTTCGCGTGCTCGCATGCCGGCGTCATGCGGTGCGCGGAAGGCGTGATGTGCAGCGCGGGTGGGGCGTGCGGATTCCCGCAGTGCGGGGCAAGGGTTTCCCGCGCGTCGCGCACCGCGGCGCCAAGCTATCAAAGGGAACGCACGGCGTCTATGAGTTCTTGCTGGGAATGGACGTCCAACTTGAGATAGATGTTCTTGACGTGCGTCTTCACGGTGTTCTTGGACACCACGAGCTTCTCTTGGATGACGGCTATGCTGCGCCCCTGCGCAAGGAGGGCCAGAATCTCCGATTCCCTTGGGGTGAGCGCGAACAACTCCGAAGCCTGCCGGCATTGGTCTTCGAGTTCTCTCTCTACGACGTTCTGCCCAGTTGCCGAAAGGTCGATGGGGCGCACCCTCTCCACCAGTTCGGCGAAGTCTATTTTCCCCAAAGCGAGGATGGCGTAAGCGGCGAAGACGAAGGTCGCCGCCGTGGAGACGACGATGGCCGCGTCGTCCGAGCGGTTCATGGCCTGGCCGACAAGCGCGCCCGCAATGAAGCCCAGCCGCGACGACGCGTACCCGAAGGCGAAAAGGGGGACCGAGGCATACCGGTTGCGCCTTCCCGTTTCCGACAAGACGAGGTAGAAGACGACGTTGAAAAGGGAGGACCCTATTGCGAAAAGGCCGGTGCTCGCCGTGGATATGCCCTGGGCAACCGGCGACGAGGCTTCGGCCAGGGGAACCACCGAGAATCCCAGCAAGATGAGCAGGGCCGACACTTTCACCATCAGGTTAGCGCTGCAGGGCTTGCCGAGAAGCCATGCAGCCAGCAGGATGGCCGGCGGAAGGATGGAGAAGACCGTGCTTTGGGGCACGCCCTCGTTCGCCAGGAACGTGAGCGCGCAGCCCGTTGCGAGGTTGAACATGGCGAACGTGAGGAAAACGATGTGGGAAAACGGCAGGAACGAGTGCGGGTTCGCTATGGAAAGGTCGGCCAGGCGAGGCGTTTTCCCGTGGTCGAGCACTTCGCTGGCGCCGCCTGCGTGCGCCAGCCACGATATGGCAAAGGGGGCGACGGCCGCGAAAACCCAGGGAATGGCGGCGTCTATGCGCGCGGCCGCGGACAGGGGGTACTGGATGGTCTGGGCGACGAGAAGGATGGCGAGAGATCGGTTGAACCCAAGCTTCACCAGCGGGAAGCAGGCGTACAAAGGGACGACGGTGCGGCTGCCCACGGAAAGGAGGGCCGCGCCAACAACGACGACAAGGGGCCATCCGGCGGCGCTGCCGAAGTATATCCCGCACAGCCCCAGCGCGCTGAGGCAGGAGAACCCGCAGGCGAGTTTGAGGGTCACCAAGGGGAAAGGCCGGTGCATGGCCACTTTCGCAATGATCAGCAGCGCTGCTATGCCGGTTGCGGTGCCGAGATCCTTCGCCATGGGTATCAGGTCGTGGAAAAGGGGGAAGATGTGCGCGTTTATCACGTCGCTCAAAGAAAACAGCAGGGCAAGGCCGGCACATGCGGCAACGTCTTGCAGGTGGATGCGGCCATGCTTCTCCATGGGCCAATTCTAGCAGAGGGAACTCGGCGTGCACCGGGGGATTGGCTTCGGCCTCCCCATTTCACCCCGGCAGGGTGAAATGGGGACAATTCGCCTTGGGCGAGTGAAGAAGTCGCTCGGGGGACGGTGTACGGTTCGTGTTCGTCTGGCGGGCCCAGCGCCCGCATCGCATGCTTGGGAGTGAGGAGAGGGCTATGAAGGAAGTATCGCGTCGCGATTTTTTGGTGGGCAGCGCCGGCATGGGCGCGCTTGTTGCGCTCGGGCTGGCCGGTTGCGCCCCAAAGGGCGAGCGGAAAACGGCGGGGGAGGCGCAGGGCGGAGGGAGCGAAGGATCCGCGAGGCCGGACTGGCTGGGCGAGGCGCCGGAGATTGCCGAATCCGACATTGCGGAAACCAAGGACACCGCCTTTCTGATCGTGGGCGCGGGCAATGCGGGCATGGCCGCCGCGGCAACGGCGTGCGAGCTGGGGCTGGATTTCGCCCTGTGCGAAAAGAACTCCTTCGTCATGACCACGCGCGAGTTTTTCGGCGCCGTTGACACCAAGTGGTCCAAGGAGGCGGGCTTCGAGGCCGACCGCGGCACGCTGCTCAACGAACTCGCCCGCTACGCGTCTTTCAAATGCAACATGGACGTGCTGAAAACGTGGATAAACGAAAGCGGGGAAACGTTCGAGTGGCTGGAGCCGTTCATGGCCGCCGGAGGGAAGAAGCCCATGTTCCAAGGCCCTTCGTATCCCGACCCCTACGAGTCGGGCTGCGGCGGCGGCAAGTATTACGTTCCCCCCATCCAGCACCAGTACGTGGACGAGAACTTCAACGCCTATTCCAAGCCGGAGCGCAACGAGTTGCTTCAGGAGTACATCGAGGGCGAGGGCAAGGAAATCCTGTTCGGGCATTGCCTCGTGAAACTCGAACGGGAGGACGGCGGCCGCGTGACCGGCGGCATATTCGAGACGGAGAACGGCTTCGTGCGCATCAACGCGAGCAAGGGCGTGCTTATTGCCACGGGCGGGTATCCCGCGAACCCCGACATGATCAATGCGCTTCTGCCCATTGTTCCCAAAGTCGTCACCACGAATGGCTACATGACGGAAAACGACGGGCTGGGCATCAAGGCGGCCATGTGGATTGGCGCGGACAAGCAGGTGGAGGGGACGGCGATGATCTTCGACCGCGGGGGCGTTGACCCCGATACCTGCGCAGGATACCAGGGAGAGGGGGACGATCGGGCGTTTCCGGGTTTGTTCTCGCAGGTGAAGCTGGGCACCCAGCCTTTCATGAAGGTGAACCGGGAAGGAAGGCGCTTCGTGAACGAGTCGTGCCCCTACGACTTCATCGCGCATGCGGCAAGCGAGCAGACCGATGGCGTGTGGTGCCAGATTTTCGACGCGAATGCCAAGGAGGACATCGCCCGCTTCGCCACGACCGGGTGCTCCAACATCACGAACACCTTCGTCAAGACCGACCAGACCATAGACGATTACATCAAGGACTGGGCCGAGGCCGGAGTGTACTGGAAGGCCGACACGCTCGAAGAGCTCGCCGACATGCTGAAGCTTCCCAAAGACGAGTTCTTGGCCTCGGTCGAGCGCTACAACGCGCTCTACGACGCCCAAAAGGACGAGGACTTTGGGAAGGAGGCGTACCGCCTTTCGGCGATCCGCCAGCCTCCGTTTTACGGCGGGTGGTTCGGTGGCAACTTGCTGACCACCCTTGACGGTTTGCGCATCGATGGGGATTGCCGGGTTCTCGACGCCGGGAACAAGGCCATAGAAGGCCTGTTCGCTGCAGGGGACTGTTCTGGCGGCATATTCTGCGGGAACTATCCCGAGTGGTACGTGGGCGTTGCCGTGGGGCGCACGGTCACCTTCGGCCGGCATGTGGCGCGCCTGCTGGCGGGCGACCTCTCCGCGTGAGCGCCGCCGCGGCGCCCCGTCCGCAGGCCGGCCTCGCGCCGGCGTGGCGGGACGCCCTGCGCGCCCGTTGCGCCGGCGGGCGTACACCCAGCGGTGTATCTCCATGACGCAACGATGACATTTCGCTTCCGGCGAAACCGCTTCGCTGCGCCGAGTGGTAAGGTAATCGCGTCAACGTGCAGGCGGGGCGCTCCAAGGGGCATCCCTTCGGCGCCCGCCTGCTTGAAACGACGCGAACCGACCGCAAGGAGCGTGAGCACATGACCGACACCAACGGCACCACCCCCGCCGGCGCGCCGATGCCGCCAACGGGCGACGGCCGCGCGCAGCAGGCCACGCCGCAGCCGGCGCCGCCGGCGCAGGCCGCGCAGGCGGCGCAGCCGCAGCCTCAACCGGCGCAGGCCGCGCACCAGACGCAGCCCATTCCCCCGGCGCAGCAGGCGCAGGCCTACTACTACCAGCAGCCCCCGGCGCAGCAGCATGCGGGCGCCGTCACGTATCAGAAGAAAAGCCACGGCCTGCGCACCTTCCTCCTGGCCTTCGCGGGCGCGCTCGTGGCCTGCGCCGTGGCGTTCGGCGCCTTCGGCATTTGGAACGCGGCCACGGCGGGTGCGGGAGACGCCGGCAAGGACGGCGGGTCGTCCGATGCCGGCGCATCCACGGTGCTCGGCTCGCAGGGCAACGCCGCCACTAGCGGCAGCGAAGACGAGAACCTGACGCTTGCCGAATCGGTGGCCGAGAAGTGCCTGCCTTCCGTGGCGGCCATCGACGTGTACACCTCGCAGTCGGCCATGTCGGGCATGTACGGCTATGGCTACGGTTACGGCTATGGGCCGGGTTCGGGGGAGGGCGATACGCTCACGCAGTCCTCGCTCGGCAGCGGCGTCGTCCTCACCGAGGACGGCTACATCCTCACGAACTACCACGTCATCGAGGGCGGCGAAGCCTTCAAGGTGACCATCGAGGGCGAGCAGTACGACGCCGACGTGGTGGGCTCGGACCCCAGCTCCGACATCGCCGTCATCAAGGCGCGCGACGCCTCGGGCCTGACCGCCATCGAGATCGGCGATTCCGACGACCTCGTCATCGGCGAGTGGGTCATGACCATCGGCAGCCCCTTCGGCCTCGAGCAGTCCGTGGCCACGGGCATCGTGTCGGCCACCAGCCGCTCGCAGATCATGGACAGCAACACCGACATGTACGGCCAGAGCACGGGCGAAACCACCATCTACCCGAACATGATCCAAACCGACGCCGCCATCAACCCCGGCAACTCCGGCGGCGCGCTGGTGGACGCCGACGGCAAGCTGATCGGCATCAACACGCTCATCACGTCGTATTCCGGCAACTACTCCGGCGTGGGCTTCGCCATTCCGGTGAACTACGCGGTGAACCTGGCGCAGCAGATCATCGACGGCAAGGCGCCCACCCATGCGCAGCTGGGCGTGTCGCTTTCCACCGTGAACGAGCAGATGGCCCAGCGCTACGGCCTGCCGGCCGACACGGGCGCCTACGTGGCGGCCGTGAACAGCGGCAGCGGCGCGGAGGAAGCCGGCATCCAGGTGGGCGACATCATCACGGCGTTCGACGGCGAGGCGGTGGAATCGGCAAGCGACCTCATGCTGGACGTCCGCTCGAAGAACCCCGGCGACAAGGTGACGCTGACCGTGAACCGCGGCGGGCAGGAGCAGCAGGTTGAAGTGACGCTGGGCTCCGACGAGAACTCCGAGAGCGCGACGCAGCAGCAAAGCGCGCCGTCCGTCCTCGAGCGGCTGCTTGGCGGCGGCTCGAGCCAAGACCAGGCGGCGTAACGGCGCGCGGCGGCCGCGGCGGCGTGGGGACATGAGTCCCTCCCGAGCTGCGGCGGCGTTCGCCGGCGGCCCGAGCCGCCGCAGCGTTCGCGCGTGGCTTGCGCCGACAGCGGCTCTCCAGCTTGCGCTGACGGCGGGCGCGCCCTTTCCCCCGGCCTCGCGGCCCCGACCGGCGCAGCAACCCGGACGGCCCCTCCTTTCTGCGGAAAGGAGGGGCTTTTTGCGGTAAAAGCCGTGAAGTGGGCGCGATCCGCCGCGCCATGCGGCCACTTTCGGGTAATATGGTGCAAAACAGGGCGCGGGCGAACCGAAGCGAGCCGAAACGGGTCGAAGCGGGTCGAAACGGACCGAAACGCGACCGCTGCAGGGCCACTCGTCGAAGGGATGGGGCATATGACAGACGGATACAAGTACCAGCGCGTGCTGCTCAAACTTTCCGGCGAGGCGCTGGCGGGGGATTTGGGATACGGCATCGACCCGAAAGTGGTGGACGACCTTGCCGAGCAGATAGCCGACATCGTGCACGACGGCGTGCAGCTGGCCGTGGTGGTGGGCGGCGGCAACATCTTCCGCGGCGTGTCGGGCGCCACCGAGGGCATGGACCGTGCGCAGGCCGACTACATCGGCATGCTGGCAACGGTGATGAACGCGCTGGCGCTGCAGGACTCCTTCGAGCGCCACGGCGTCTTCTCCCGCGTGCAGAGCGCCATCAACATGCAGGAGGTGTCCGAGCCCTACATCCGCCGCCGTGCCATCCGCCACTTGGAGAAGGGGCGCGTGGTCATTCTGGCCGCCGGCACGGGCAACCCGTACTTCACCACCGACACCACGGCCGCCTTGCGCGCATGCGAGCTGGACGCCGAGTGCCTGCTCAAAGCCACGAAGGTGGACGGCGTGTACGACAGCGACCCCCGCAGCAACCCCGAGGCGAAGAAGTTCGACCGCATCAGCTACTTGGACGTGCTTTCGCGCGGCCTGAACGTCATGGACTCCACGGCAACCTCGCTGTGCATGGACAATCACTTGCCCATGATCGTGTTCGACCTGACCGTCAAAGGCAACATTTCGCGCGCCCTTCAGGGCGAAAATGTGGGAACCACGGTGGAATAACGCCTGCGGGCGGGGTAATATGAAGGCAGATCGTTCCGGGCGGACGCGGCGCTTGCGCGTGCTGCGCTTCGGAATACGAAGGTGAAAGGATGTCGCACATGGTCAACGAGATTCTGGCTCAGGCCGAGGAGCGCATGAAGAAGACGCTCGCGTCGCTGGGCGACAACTTCGCGTCGGTCCGCACCGGGCGGGCGAACGCGATGGTGCTCGACCGCATCCGGGTGGACTACTACGGCGTGCCCACGCCGGTGAGCCAAATGGCCGGCATCAAGTCGCCCGATGCCCACCTGCTGGTCATCGAGCCGTGGGACAAGTCCACGCTCAAGTCCATCGAGCATGCCATTCTGGAAAGCGACCTGGGCGTGACGCCGTCCAACGACGGGTCGGTCATCCGCCTGCCGTTCCCCGCGCTCACCGAGGAGCGCCGCCGCGAACTGGTGAAGCAATGCAAGGGCTACGCGGAGGAGGCGCGCGTGGCCGTGCGCAACGCCCGCCGCGACGCCAACGCCGCCGTGGAGAAGTCGGTCAAACAGGACAACCTCCCCGAAGACGAGCAGCACCGCGCCGAGGCCGAAATCCAGAAGCTCACCGACAAGTACGTCGCCGAAGTGGACGAGGCCTTCAAGAAGAAGGAAGCCGAAGTAATGGAGATCTAGAGTTCCGCGGGGCGACGGCCCCC
>CAJFUR010000078.1 GCA_904420215.1 uncultured Eggerthellaceae bacterium | reverse complement strand
GAACAGGGCCCGTCCTGGTACTACAACGGCATCACGGTGGTGGGCTTCTTCGTGGCCAGCCTGCTGTTCTTCAACTCGCTGTTCCTGCTGGGGCGCGGCATCCGCAACCATGCGCGGTCGCATAAGGCGAACGTGTTCGCCAGCGCCGTGGGGCTGTTCCGCGGGCATGCGGCCACCTATGGCGGCTTCATTGCGCATCTGGCCATGTCCGTCATTCTGGTGGGCCTCATCGGCTCGTCCATGTACGTGACCGAGAAGGTGGAGTACCTGGGCTACGACGAGGAAACCGACACGGTGGAAGGCGACTTCGTCATTCAGGACTTCACGCTGGTGTACACCGGCAACAGCATAGAGGTGCAGGAGAACCAGGACGACGTCATCTACCAGCTCGATTTCGACGTGTACCGCGACGGGGAGTACGTGGGGCACGTGCACCCCTCCGTGCAGCTGGTGCAGTCCACGCAGCAGCAGAAGCTGAACGCGGGCGTCATCGGGTTCCCGCTGGAGGATTTGTTCGTGGTCTACAAGGGCGTGAACGACGAGGGCGCCTTCGCCCTTGACGTGCGCGTGAACCCGCTCGTGTCGTTCGTGTGGGTGGGCTTCGGCCTGCTCATGGTGGGCATCCTGCTGGCCTTGGTGGGCCGCCGCACGCCCAAGCCGCGCGAAGCCGCGCTGGAGGCTGCCACGGCCGCCGGCGCGGACGCGGATGCAGGTGCGGAAGGCGGGGCGGCGGACCCGGCGCGCTGCGTGGCGAAGGCCCCCGCGGCGGATGCGGCCGGCGGGGCGGAAGTGCCCGCCGCGGACGCGGGGGGCGCGGACGCGGGCGCGGCGGGCCGGGTGGCCGGCGCGGACGCGCGCCCGGCGGAAAGCCGGGAAGCGTAGGCAGCCGTGGAAGCCGCCATCGAGACACGCAGGCTTTCGAAGGCGTTCGGCGGCCGCCGCGCGGTGGACAACGTGTCCATCACGGTGCCGCGCGGCGCGTTCCTTTCCATATTCGGGCCGAACGGCGCGGGGAAGACCACGCTTCTGCGCATCCTGTCCACCTTGGCGCGCGCGACGGGCGGCACGGCCCGCCTCATGGGCATCGACCTCAAGGAGGAGCCCGACCGCGCGCGCGACCACATAGGGCTGATATCGCACAATTCCATGCTCTACCCCGACCTCACGGCCGAGGAGAACCTGATGATATACGCGCGCCTCTACGGGGTGGAGAACCCGCGGGAGCGCGTGGACGACCTGCTTGAGGCGGTGGAGCTGAAGCACCGCCGGCTGGACGTGGTGCGCACGTTCTCGCGCGGCATGACGCAGCGGCTCTCCATTGCGCGCGCCCTGATCCACGACCCGGACGTCGTGTTTCTGGACGAGCCGTATTCGGGGCTGGACCCGCATGCCATGGACATCTTCGACGAGCTCATCGCATCCGTGCGCGCCGACCACACCTTCGTCATGGTCAGCCACGATCTGCAGAAGGGGTTCGACATGTGCACGCACGCGCTCGTGCTGGCGAAGGGACGCGTGGTGGCGTTCGACCAGAAGGAGAACCTGGACTTCGGGGATTTCCGCAGCCTGTACCGGCAGACGGTGGGCATGGGGGTGGCGTGATGGCGGAGGAAGCGCGGAAAGCGCCCGCCGCGCCGCATGCCGACGCCGGCGGGGACGGGCGGGTTGACGGGGCCTCCGGGCGCGCCGGGGCGACTGGCCGGGCGCCGGCGGCGGGCGCGGCGGGCACGCGGCAGCCCGTGCGCCTGAAGAAGCCCTCCACGTGGCAGCAGTACAAGACGCTTCTGGGCAAGGACCTCACGCAGGAGTTCCGCACCAAGGAGATGCTCACCTCCATGGGCATCTACGCGCTTCTGGTGCTGGTGGTGTACGGCGCCACGCTGGCCCAGTCGGGCGGCCAGGTGGACATCCTGCAAATGAGCGGCGGGCTTCTGTGGACGCTCATCGTGTTCACGTCGCTTCTGGGGCTGAACCGCTCGTTCTCGCACGAGAAGGAGCAGGGGTGTTTGGAGGGCATCCTGCTGGTGCCGTTGGACCGCTCGGTGGTGTTTCTGGCGAAAGCCACGTCGAATTTGCTGTTCCTGCTTGCGGTCGAAGTGATAGCCATCCCGCTGTTCTGCTTCTTCTTCATGACGTCGGTGCCCCTTGCCGAAAGCGCGCCTTTGGCGCTGGCGCCGCTGGTGGTGGGCGCGGTGGGTGTGGCGGGCATCGGCACGCTGCTGTCCACCATCACGGTGAACACGCGCGGGAAGGACGTCATGTTGGCGGTGCTGTTCATCCCGCTGGTGTTCCCGCTGCTCTACGCCTGCGTCTCGGCCACCACGGTGGTCGTCGTGGGCGTGGAGGGCTATTTGGATGCGTTTGTCCCGGCGATGGCGCTTGCCGCGGGCTACGACGTGGTCATGCTGCTGGCGTCGTGGGTGCTGTACGATTTCGTGGTCTCGGCGTGAGGCGGTGCCTGCGCGCGGCGCGCGGGGCATGCGCGCGGCTGCGGGCGGCGCGCGGGGCATGCGCGCGGGTGCGCGGGCGGCGGGCCGCCCGATGCGCGAGGCATGCGGGCCGCAGGTGGTATGCCGGGCGTGTGGATGCGCGGGTGCGCGCGGCGCCGCCGGACGCGCGTCCGGCAGGCGCGTGACCGAGGTTTGATGCAAGGGAAAGGAGTTGCATGGCCGATAGGAAACAACCCAGGCTGCCCGAGGCGGGGCAGTGGCCCGACCGGCTGGTTCCGGCTGCGTTGGGGGTGGGGGCGCTGCTCGCGGTGGCGGGCTTTCTCATGGCGTTTCTGTTCGCCCCGCCCGTGAACGGCGCGTCGGTGAACGGCGTGGAGGTCATTGGCGGGCAGGTGGTGTCCAACGTGCTTCTGCTTTCGCAGAAGATATTCTACTTCCACATGCCGGTGGCCATCGTTTCGTTCGTGGCGCTGGCGTTCGCCTGCTACTACAGCGTGCGCTTCCTCATGACGAAGAACCGGCGGTTCGACACGTGCGCGCGCATCGCCATGGAGGTGTCGCTTCTGTTCGTGGTATGCACCATGATCACGGGAGACTTGTGGACGCGTTTCGAATGGGGCGTGTGGTGGACATGGGACCCGCGTTTGACCACGTACCTCATCCTCATGCTCATCATCATCGCGTACTTCATCCTGCGCAATGCCATCGACGAGCCGGAGCGCCGCTCGGTGTATGCGGCGGTGGTGTCCATCGTGGCGTTCATCGACGTGCCCATCTGCTTCATGGTGACCCGCGTCATCCCGTCGAGCATCCATCCGGTGGTGGTGCGCGAGGGCGGCATGTCCGCCGACATGGGCATCACGCTGGCGGTGTGCATGGTGGGCCTCATGCTGCTGGGCTTCGCGCTGTACCGCACGCGGTTCCGCCAGGTTCGCCTGACCGAGCGCGTGGAGGCGTTGAAAGAGCAGCTGGAAGACCGGATGTCCGACGTCCGCTAGGGCTGCGCGCCGCTGTTGGGCGGCGCTTGCGGCGGCGGCGCGGCGCCAGTGGTGGCTGCGGCGGTGGCATGATGGCGGCAGTGCGACGGCGGCCGTGGCTGCGCGGCATGCTTGGGCGGCGCGCGTGCCGGCCGAATGGCCGCGGGGCCGCACGAAGCGTCGTATCCGGTCGTGCCGCGTGACGTTGTGCGATGCCGGGGCGCGCGGCTTTCGCGCCGCAGGCAAGGCTTGAGAGAGAAAGGAACGAACGAACATGAATCCCGTTCTTGCGGAAATATACAGCACCATCATCCCGTCCGCGCCCTTTGTGATCGCGGCCTACGCGCTTCTGCTGGTGGTGCTCTTCGTGTACGTGTTTTCCATCGCGCGTGGTTTCAAGAAGGCCGAGGCGCAGATGGCCGTGCTGGAAGAGGCCATTGCGGAACTGAACGAGAAGAACGCCCAGTAGCTGTGCGGGGGCGCCGCGTGTCGCACGGGGTGCGCTGGACGTGCGCCGCATGCGGGATGTGTGGAGCGCGGGACGCGTGCATGTCGTGGCCGGATGCGCTGCGGAGACGCCGGCATGTCGCGGCGGCGTAGGGCCATCGGCCGCAAAGCGCGTCGTGCGCCAGCGACGTTGCGACATGCTGGCGAAGTCGCGAGACTCCCCTTTTTTTCCTGCGCGCAGCGCGCGGCTGAATGCGGTGCATTGCGACGGGCGCGGCAAGCCTTGGGGCCATCGCGCCGTGCGGGATGTGGGGCCGTGGTGCCGCACGCCCGGTTGCCGCGCCCGCGCCCGGCATGCCGCGGCGGCCATGTTCCGGCCCGGTTGTTGTGGGGCGTGCTACAATAGCGAACCGTTGAAGCGAGGCGCTGCGCAGGCGGCGCTTCGCGCCCGTTTCGGAGGAAAGGCTTGCCGCCATGAAGGCTCTCATTCCCGCTGCCGGCCTCGGCACGCGCTTTTTGCCCGCCACCAAGGCGCAACCGAAGGAAATGCTTCTGGTTGTGGACCGTCCCGCCATCCAATACGTCGTGGAGGAGGGGCTTGCATCCGCCGCCGACGAGGTGGTCATCATCAACAGCCGCGAGAAGAAGGCCATCGAAGACCACTTCTCGCCGAACCCGGAGCTGGTGGCCACGCTGCGCGCACGTGGCAAGGACCACTACGCCGATGTGGTGGAGCAGGTGGGCAACTACAACGTGAGCTACGTGTATCAGGACGAGGCGCTGGGTTTGGGGCATGCCGTGCGCTGTGCCGCCGAGAAGACGGGAAGCGAGCCGTTCTACGTGTTGCTCGGCGACGTGCTGGTGCCTGGCAACCAGATGCTGCCCCGCATGCAGGAGGTGTCCGACGCGCACGGCGGCGCGAGCGTGATTGCCGTCATGCCGGTGCCCGACGATCAGGTGAGCCGCTTCGGCGTCATTTCCGGGGCTGCCGTGGCCGACGACGTGTGGAAGGTGGACGCGCTGGTGGAGAAGCCGGCGCTCGAGGACGCGCCGTCGAACCTGGCCGTGTTCGGCCGCTACCTGCTGTCGCCGCGCGTGATGGAGCTTCTGGCCGACGTGCAGCCCGGCGTGGGCGGCGAGATCCAGCTGACGGATGCGCTCGACGCCGTGCTGCGCGAGGAGGAGATGTACGCGCTCGTGGTCGATCCGGCCGACGGCTTCGACACGGGCACCGTGGAAAGCTGGCTGGAAACGAACAACGTGCTGTTCGGCAGGCTGAAAGGCTGAGGGCGCCCCGCGCGGCGGCGCCTTTCCCCGGAAACGGGGAGGGCTCCCTGTGGCGCGGCGAAATGTTACCTGCCGACTGCCTAATTCACAAGATGACCACGCGCGGTACATATGTTTTTCAAGGGCAACTTTTATAATGGCATCAGCAAACGAAAGGTTCCCCTCCTTGAATCGTTTGCTCTGCTTTATCCCCTAAAAGCAGTAGCGGCAATCTGAAAAGCCGCATCATCCCCTCCTTGTGGCCCGGCGGAGTTCCCCTCTCCCCGGGCCAACTTCTGTTCCGCGGGCCTACGGCCCGCGGAACTCCCCGACGCTGCGCAGGCGCGTGGCCGCCCAGCTGCTCGCTCCAAGCCCTCGTCGCGTGCCGAAGCACGCTTCCTCGGGCTTTCGCGGCATCTGGACGGCCACACGCCCGCTCGCTGACTTACTAGCGCCAACCTGCGAGGGCGGGTGCTTTCGACCTGCGAGATGCTTGCTGTTGGCGCGCTTGGCGCTCCAAGCTCTCATCGCGCACCGAAGTGCGCGATCCTGCCCGGCGAGGCCGTGCAGGATGCGCCCGCTCGGGCGCATAGACGGGAATAGAGCATGCCCTCTGACGTGTTCGGTCCCGCCAATCGCACTCGCCAGAGGGGCCCTCGCTGACTCACTAGCGCCAACCTGCGATTCATCGTGTCAACCTGCGAGGGTGAAGCTTTCAACCTGCGGGATGCGCGTTTCGGCCTGCGGCATGTCGGGCGGGGTGCCGCTTCCCGGCCCCTCTTGTGGAAATCGCTTTGGAAGGGGAACATTTGTGCGCACGGAAGGTGCGGGGGTGGTACCATACGGGGCATGGATACGCTATTCACTGAAATGGAAAACGCGGCGAAGTCGAAGGTGGCTCCGCTGGCGGTGCGCATGCGCCCGCGTTCGCTCGACGAGCTGGTGGGGCAGCGCGAGGCGGTGGGGCCGGGAAGCTGGCTCCGGACGGCCATCGAGCAGGACAAGCTCAGCTCGGTCATCCTGTTCGGACCGGCCGGCACGGGCAAGACCTCGCTTGCGCACGTGATCGCCGAAACCACGAAGGCCGCCTTCGTGGAAGTTTCGGCCGTGGGCGGCACGGTGTCCGACCTGCGCCGCGAAATCGACGCGGCCGAGAAGCGCCTGTCCATGGGCGGCCTGCGCACCATCCTGTTCGTGGACGAGATCCACCGCTTCAACCGCAGCCAGCAGGACGCGTTGCTGCATGCCGTGGAGGACCGCATCCTGGTGCTGGTGGGCGCCACCACGGAAAACCCCTTCTTCGAAGTGAACTCGGCGCTCATATCGCGCTCGCGCGTGGTGGAGCTGCACGCGCTTTCCGACGACGACCTCTCCGCGCTCATCGACCGCGCGCTTTCCGACGAGCGCGGGCTTTCCGGCCGCTACGCGCTCGAAGACGCTGCCCGCGCGGCCATCGTGCTTCTGGCCGGCGGCGACGGGCGCGGCGCGCTCACCACGCTGGAACTGGCGGCCGGCATGGTGGAACCCGGCACGCCGGATGCGCCCGCCGTCATCGCCGAGGCGCAGGTGCGCGCCGCCACGCCGCACCGCAGCCTGCCCTACGACAAGAACAAGGACATGCACTACGACGTCATTTCCGCGTTCATCAAGTCCATGCGCGGCAGCGACCCGGACGCGGCGCTTTACTGGCTGGCACGCATGATCGACGGGGGAGAGGACCCCAAGTTCATCGCGCGGCGCATGTTCATCGCCGCGTCGGAAGACATCGGCAACGCCGACCCCAACGCGCTTCTGGTGGCGGCCGCGGCCTTCAAGTCGGCCGAGGTCATAGGCTATCCCGAATGCCGCATCAACTTGGCGCAGGCGGCCATCTATCTGGCGCTCGCGCCCAAGAGCAACGCCGCCGAGGCGGGCATCGACGCGGCGCTTGCCGAAGTGCGCCATGGCCCCGCCCGCGCCGTGCCCGACCATCTGCGCGACCGGCACCGTCCGGGGTCGGAAAACTACGGCGCCTACCGCTATCCCCACAGCTATCCGTCCGGCTGGGTGGATCAGCAGTACCTGCCCGACGGCCTTTCCCGCGGCTGCTTCTACCGCCCGAGCGAGCGTGGTTGGGAAGCCTACCGCGCCGACGCCGCCGCCCGCGACCGCGCCGCCGCCCCGCCCGCGGGAGCGCCTGCGGCCGGCCGGGAGCCGGCTGGGGCCGGCAGTGGCGCCCCGTCCGCAGCCAGGCAGCCCGCCGCCCGCGACGCCTCCGGGCCCGCCGCCCCGCCTGCCGCTGGCGCCGCTGCCGGCGAGGAAGAAAACCCCACGTCGCGGCAAAGGTAACCGATCGGCTACTCCTGTGAACGCCGGGTGGAAACGTCGGCGTTGCTGTATAGAATCAGGGCGATCGTGGTATAGTGAAGTCTTCGGGAAAACAGGAGGCGCACCATGGATTTCTTCGAAATTCTCAACATAGCCCTGCCGGTGGTGTACGTGGTGGTGGGCGCGGCCCTCGTGTGGCTCGTCGTGGAATTGGTGCTCACCGTGCGCAAGACGCGCAAGACGGTGGACGGCCTGCAAAAGCAGATCGAGCCGACGCTCGCCCACGTGGAAAGCATCACGGCGGCGCTCGAACCCGCCGTGGCGAAGGTCGATCCCCTGGTGGAGCGCGTCTCCCTGACGGTGGACGCGGCCAATTTGGAAATCATGCGGGTCGATCAGATCCTCGAGGACGTGGGCGACATCACCGAGTCCGTGTCGAGCGCCGTGGACGCGGTGGACGCCGCGGCGAGCGCCCCCATGGAGCTGGTGAGCAACGTGACCGCGAAGGTGCGCAGCGCCTTCAAGCCGCGCCGCGCGAGCGACGAGTCGATGGCGCTCGGGCAGGACAAGGCCGAAAAGGCCGAGGGCGGCGTGGTGAAGAACCTGGTGGGCGCCTCGGTGCAGGCTGCCGGCGCCGCCGTTGTGGAGCAGCGCGCCCACTTGCAGCAGCGCAAGAGCGAGCGCGAGCAGCGTTCGGCGGAGAAGCAGGCTGCGGCGCAGGCTTCGGCCGACGCGGCGGCGAGCATGGGCAGCGCCGTGGCGGCAACTGCGAACCGCGACGCGTCTGCCATGACCGAGAAGTACTTCACCTACGCGCCCGACGCCGCTGCGGCGGCAGGCCGGCATGCGGCCGCGGGGCAGCATGCGGCAGGCGCGTCCGCTTCCGGCGGCGCTTCCGCCACGGCCCAGACGTCGGCCACCTCCGGCGGCGAAGCCGACCCTGCGGCCGCCGACGCGGCCCCTGCGGCCGATGCCCCGGGCGCGTCCGGCTCGGCGCCCGCGTCCTCCGAAGACGCTCCCAGGAGCTGACCCGTTGAGCGAGGCATGTCACGACGAGGGAAAGGAGGCCCGCTTCCGGCGGCGCTTCCTCGCGGTGTGGACGGCAGTGGGGGCCATCCTGCTGGCGGGCGTCTTCGTGTACCTGCTCAACGTCCTTTCAGTGCCGGTGGGCATCGTCATTTGGACCACCGTGCTGGTGTTCTGCCTGCGCGGCCCCGTGAACTGGCTGGAGAAGAAGGGCGTGAACCGCACGCTGGGCACTCTGCTGGCCTACGTGCTGCTTTTCGTGGTGCTGGGCGCCGTGCTGCTGCTTCTGTTCTCTCCGGCGTTCGGGCTGGGCGGGCAGTTCTCCAACTTGGTGGAGAACGTGCCGGTGTACGTGCAGAACGTCATCGACTGGGGCAACGGCCTGTACGCCCAGTATTCCCACGTGCTTGAAGACGAGACGGTCCACCAGTGGATCGAAGACGCCCAGTCGTCGCTGCTGTCGTGGGCGTCGTCGCTGGCCAAGGACAGCGCCACGGGGGTGGTGGCCATCGGGTCCACGGTCATCAACGGGTTCGTGGCCTTCGGCTTCGCGCTGGTGGTGGCGTTCTGGATACTCATGGAGCTGCCGGCGCTCGGCCGCGAGTGCCGCCGCCTGGCAAGCCCCCGGCGGCAGGAAGACCTGAACATGCTGCACGTCACGTTCACGCGCGTCATGGGCGGCTACATCAAGGGCACGCTTCTGCAGTGCGCCATCATAGGCGTGGCCTGCGGCGTCCTGTTCGGCGTGGTGGGCATCCCGAACTACGCCGCCTTGGGGGGCATCGCCGGCCTTTTGAACATCATCCCCATCATCGGCCCGTGGCTGGGCGGGGCGCTCGCCGCCGTGGTGGGCATCTTCGTGAGCCCGTGGGCGGCGCTGTTCGCGCTGGTGGGCACCATTGCCATCCAGCAGGTCGTGTACACGTTCGTGTCGCCGAAGATCATGGCGAACTCCGTGGACGTGCACCCGGCGCTCACCATCATGGCCCTCATGGCCGGTTCGGCCATCGGCGGCGCCATGAGCGGATTGGTGGGGTCGCTTGTGGGCATGTTGGCTTCCATACCGGCTGTCGCGGTGGCGAAGTCGGTTTTCGTGTATTATTTCGAGAAGCACACGGGGCGGCGCATCGTGTCGGCCGACGGCGTGTTCTTCAAGGGGTCGTCCGCGGAAGGCGACGAGGTGGACCCCATCGCCGACGCCACGTCGCCCCACCCCGACGCGTCTGCGGCAATCGAGCGCATGGAGCAGCGGCGCAAGGCCGCCGAGGCCGAGCGGAAGAAGCGCCGGCTGCGGCGCAAGTGACGGGGGCGCGCCCCGCGGGCGCATGGCGGGCGCGGCAATGGCGTGCGGGGCCATGCCCTGCGGCGGTGCACCGCGCGCGGCAGGCCGCATCCGTCGCGCTCGGGCCGGCTTGCGCGTGCGGCGGCGCCTGGCGGGTTCGCGCCATGCGCGGGCGGGGGTAACTGGTGCCCGGTGGGCACGCGAGTTTGGAAGAGACGGAAAGAAAGAGCATGAAATACCTGACCACGGCTGAGATTCGCGAGAAATACCTGAGCTTTTTCGAGGAAAAGGGCTGCAAGCGCATGCCGTCTTCCTCCCTCATTCCCGACGACCCGTCGCTTCTGCTGACGAGCGCCGGCATGGTGCAGTTCAAGCCCTACTTCCTGCAGCAGAAGCAGCTGGAGGAACCCTATGTGGGCACCACCACGGTGCAGAAGTGCGTGCGCACCAACGACATCGACATCATCGGCACCACGGGCCGCCACCTGAGCTTCTTCGAG
>CAJFUR010000077.1 GCA_904420215.1 uncultured Eggerthellaceae bacterium | reverse complement strand
GTCGGGCGAGACGGCCGACACGCTGGCCGCCATCCGCGACGCGCGCGTGAAGGGCGCGCGCGTGTTCGGCATCACGAACGTGGTGGGAAGCCCCGTGGCGCGCGAGAGCGACGGGGTCATCTACACGAAGGCCAACAAGGAAATAGCCGTGGCGTCCACCAAGAGCTTCCTGGGGCAGGTGGTGAGCCTCACGCTTCTGGCGCTGCTCCTGGCTCAGGCCAAGGGCAAGTTCAAGATGAACCAGGTGAAGATGCTGTTCCGCGAACTGGCCGACACGGCCGAGCAGGTGGAGCGCATCGTGGCGGACACCGCGGCCATCGAGGAGGCGGCGCTTGCCTGCAAGGATGCCGCAAGCGCGCTTTTCATCGGGCGCGGCATGGGCGCGGCCATCAGCAAGGAGGGTGCGCTCAAGCTCAAGGAGATCAGCTATCTGCACGCGGAGGCGTACCCGGCCGGCGAGATGAAGCACGGCCCCATCGCCCTCATCGACGAGGGCTTTCCGGTCATCGCCATAGCCACGCAAAGCCCGGTGTACGACAAGGTGGTGTCGAACCTGCAGGAAAGCAAGGCGCGCGGCGCGCTCGTGGTGGCCATTGCCACCGAGGGCGACGAGGACATCCGCGCGCACGCCGACCACGTCATCTACATCCCGAAGGTGCGCGACGCGCTTTCGGCCATCACGGCCAGCGTGCCGCTGCAGCTGTTCGCGCGCGCCATCGCCGTGGCGCGGGGGTGCGACGTGGACCAGCCGCGCAACTTGGCGAAGTCGGTGACGGTGGAGTAAGGGCCGCGGAAGAACCCGGCGGATCTGCGGGTCCGCGGGGAGGCCTGGCGGACCTGCGGGTCTGCGGAAGAACCCGGCATTGCCCAGTCGCTCAAACAGTCCTGAGCTCGCGTGAACGGCCCACTGCCGGCGATCGACGGGCGCCCGCCGGCGCGCCCGCTCGGGCGCCTAGATGGTGTGTTGGCAGTCCGCCGGACTGCCAACCGTGCGGAACTCGCTTGGTGGGCAACGCCAGATTCTTCCGCTCCAAGGGCGTCGAGGACTTGTGGAAGCGAAATTGGCGGAACCGCCTGGAGGCGGCGTTGGAGCCGCCCGCTTCAAGGGAATCGGATCGCTTTTGCGGGCGCATGCGGTTTTCGGCGGGCCTGTGGGTTTGGATGATTGGACGGCGCGGGTTTTCCGCAAGGGTGCGCGTGCTTGAAGGAGGGAAGGGCAGAGATGGATGCTTTGGACGGCGGGCAGCAGGCCGGCTTGGACGGGCAGGTGGGGCTGGGCGTCGATATCGTGGAGATTGCGCGCATGAAGGCCATCTTGGAGCGCACGCCCAGCTTCGCCCGGAAGGTGTATTCCGAGGAGGAGCGCGCCTACTGCGAGGGCAAGGCGCTGCCCGAAGTGCATTTCGCCACGCGGTTCGCGGCGAAGGAGGCGGTGGTCAAGGCGCTGGGCACCGGCTTTTCCGAGGGCATCGGCGTGCGCGACATCGAGGTGCGCCGCACGTCGAAGGGCAAGCCTTACGTGGTGCTTTCGGGGCGGGCGAAGGAAGTGGCCCGTCGCCTGGGCGTGCGCGAACTGCCCCTGTCGCTTTCGTACACGCACACCGAGGCCGTGGCGTGCGCTCTGGCCATCACCGAGGATTCCGTCCGCGCCGCCGAGGAGCGGGCGAACCCCTTGGAGGAGCTGGCGCGCCAGTTCAAGGAGGCGCGCAGCATGCTCGACGAGATGGAGCCGTCCACGCCGCCCGCCACGGACGCGCCGGCGCCCGCCGGGGGCGCGGCGGCTGCCGGGGATGCGCGGCCGGAGGCGGCGCCTCTGCCGGCGGCGTCGGAATAGGCCGCTGCGAAACGGCCGGGTTGTGGCTGGGCGCCGCGCGCGGGAGGCGGCGCCCAGCATGTGCGGGCGGGAGGCACCGCCGGACGGGCGCCGGCGCGGTGGGCGCGTCGCCGGGTCTGCCGGCGGATCCCGCCCATTCTGACCGAGGCGAAGGAGGCATGCGCATGGAAAACGCGCGCGAGTGGGAAGACGCCGCGCTGGCGGCGCTGCTGCCCCTGCCCGACGCACAGGCGAACAAGTACTCGCGGGGCAGGCTCGTGGTGGTGGCGGGCAGCGCGCAGTATCCCGGCGCCGCCTGCCTTGCCGCCGGCGCCGGGCAGCGCGCGGGGGCGGGCTACACCGAGGTGTTCTGCGCCCCGGAGGCGGTGGGCACGGTGCGGGCGTTTCGCCCCTCTCTGGTCGTGCGCTCGTGGGAGGGCCTGCCCGCTGCCGGCTTTCCCGCCAGCGCCGCAGGCAGGCCGGTCGCCTTCGTGGTGGGCCCGGGGTTCGCGGCCGACGACGCGGCGTGCAGGCGCCTTGCGCTTGCAGTGCTGGAGCGCGCACAGGCGCCGGTGGTGGTGGATGGCGGGGCGCTCGACGTGTTGGCGACGCCCGAAGGCCGCAGTCTGCTCGCGCGGCGCTTCGCGCAGGGCCTTCCCACGGTGGCGACGCCGCACGGGGGAGAGGCCGCCCGCTTGGCCCGCCCGCTGGACCTGCCGACGGGTGACCCGGGCGCCCTGGCTCGCCTGCTTTCGCTTGCCTACGGGGCAATCGTCGTGGCGAAGGGCCCCGACACGCACGTCTCTGACGGCGACGCGTCGGCGGCGGTGCGCTGCGGCACTCCGGCGCTCGCGAAGGCGGGCACGGGCGATGTGCTTGCGGGCGTGCTGGGCGCGCTTCTGGCGCAGGGAGTGGAGCCGTTCGGCGCGTGCGTGCTCGCCGCGACGCTGCATGCCCGGGCGGGGAAGTGCGCGGCCGCGCGCCTGACCGACGTGTGCGTCGTCGCGGAAGACGTCATGGAGGCGCTTCCGGAGGCCGTTGCCGCGCTCCTCGCGCGGCGCTGAGGGCGCAGGCGTGGTAGAATTCCGGGAAAACTCCGGCAGAAGGCTACGATGGAGAAAGACATGGCAGACGAACAGCAGACGCTGCTTGACGAGCGCGCGCTCGCGCAGGCGACCAGCGACCCCCAGACGCGCATCGAGCAGCTGCGCCGCGAGATAGAGCACCACAGCTACCTGTACTACGCCAAGGACGCCCCCGAAATCTCCGACGGCGCGTTCGACTCGCTCATGCGCGAGCTGCGCGAACTGGAGGCGGCGCATCCCGAACTGGTGGACCCGGCAAGCCCCACGCAGCGCGTGGGCGGCTACGTGGGCGAGCAGTTCGCGCCGGTGCGGCACGAGCGGCGCATGTACTCGCTGGACAACGCCATGGACTTGGACGAGCTGGACGCGTGGCTCGAGCGCGTGAAAGAGGCGTTCGGCCGCATGGTGGACGTGGTGTGCGAACTCAAGATCGACGGCTCGTCCATCGCGCTTTCCTACGAGGGCGGCCGCCTCGTGCGCGCCGCCACGCGCGGCGACGGCACCACGGGCGAGGACGTGACCGCCAACATGCGCACGGTGCGCGACGTGCCGCTGCGCCTGCGCGAGGGGGCGCTTTCCGCGCTTGCGGACGCCGCGGCTTCCGTGGAGCTGCGCGGCGAGGTGTACATGCCCAAGGCGAGCTTCGCCGCCCTGAACGAGGCCGCCGAGGCCAACGGGCGCGCCGCGTTCGCCAACCCGCGCAACGCGGCGGCGGGCAGCCTGCGCCAGAAAGACCCCGCCGTCACCGCGCACCGCGACCTGTCCACCTTCCTGTATGCGGTGGCCGACGAGCGTGCGCTTGCGGCGCAGACCCAGTGGGAGCTTCTGCAGTGGCTGCGCGAGGCGGGCTTCCACGTGAATCCCGATGTCGAGCTCTGCACGACGGAGGAGGCCGTGCGCGCGTTCTGCGCTCGCGCGCTCGAGCGGCGCGAGGACTTGCCCTACGAGATAGATGGCGTGGTGGTGAAGGTGAACTCGTTCGCGCAGCAGGAGGCCATGGGCTACACGGCGCGCGCCCCGCGCTGGGCCATCGCGTTCAAGTTCCCGCCCGAGGAGAAGACCACGCTTCTGCGCGATATCACCGTGCAGGTGGGGCGCACGGGCGCGCTCACGCCGGTGGCCGAATTGGAGCCCGTGGTGGTGGCTGGCTCCACGGTGGCGCGCGCCACGCTGCACAACGAGGACGAGGTGCAGCGCAAGGACGTGCGCGTGGGCGACACGGTCATCGTGCGCAAGGCGGGCGACGTCATCCCCGAGGTGCTGGGCCCCGTGCTTGCGCTGCGCCCGGAGGGCGCGGCCACATGGCACATGCCGAAGGCCTGCCCCAGCTGCGGCTCGCCGGTCATTCGCGAGGAGGGCGAGGTGGCCTACCGCTGCATCTCCATCGACTGCCCGGCACAGGCGCTGGAGCGCCTGCTGCATTGGGCCAGCCGCGGCGCCATGGACATCGACGGCATGGGCGAGGAAATCGTCGCGCGCCTGGTGGAATGCGGGCGCCTTTCCGACGTGGCCGACTACTACACGCTGGACGAGGTGGAGCTTTCCCTTCTGGACATGGGGCGGGTGAACAAGGACGGCGAACCCATCCGGCTGGGCCAGACCGTGGCGAAGAAGCTGGTGGCCGCCATCGAGGCAAGCCGCGGGCGCGCGTTCGCGCGTGCGCTGTTCGGCCTGGGCATCCGCCACGTGGGCAAAACCACGGCCGAGGCGCTGGCCGCGGCGCACCCCTCCATCGAGCAGTTGGCCGCCGCCAGCGAGGAGGACCTTGCAGCCATCGAGGGCATAGGCCCGAAGATCGCCCACAGCGTCTACCTGTTCCTGCGCACGCCCGACAACGTGGCCGTCATCGAGCGCTTGCGCGCACGCGGCGTGCGGCTGGAAGACGCGGCGGCGCCTGCGGGCGGGCAGTTGCCCCAGACGCTCGCGGGCCTCACGTTCGTGCTGACCGGCAGCCTGGTGGAAAGCGGCATGACGCGCGACGAGGCCGGTGCCGCCTTGAAGGCGCGCGGCGCGAAGGTGAGCGGCAGCGTGTCGAAGAAGACCAGCTTCGTGGTGGCGGGCGAGGCCGCCGGCTCCAAGTACGACAAGGCCGTGTCGCTGGGCGTGCCCGTGCTGGACGAGGCCGCGCTCCTGCGCATCCTGGAAACCGGCGAGGCCCCGGAGGCGGCGGCTGGGCCGGTGTCGGAAACGGAAGGGCGGCCTTCGCCCATCGGGTAGTCCTTGCCTGCTGCGCCAGCGGGTTCGGTGGGTCGGCGGGTGGGCCAGCGGGGGTGGTGGGCCGGCGGGTAGGCCAGCGGGTACGGTGGGCCGGCGGATGAGGGCAGTGCCCGGGTAGTCCTTGCCCGCTGCGCCGGCGGGTGGGCCAGCGGGGGCGGTGGGCAGGCGCGTAGACCAGCGGGTACGGTGGGCCGGCAGGCGAGGACGGCGCCACTTTTTCGCCGATTCCTGCATGTGTGTCTTGCGGAAGCCCCCCGTCTTTTGGCCGGGTTGTTCATGGGACGAAAAACGCCCAGTTCAATACCATGCTTTTTCGGATCATATTGCCGATTTTCCGGAGCTGGTTCCTTTGCAATGCATAAATCGTCGAATTTGTGGCATGCGCCGTGCTGCAGCCGTGCTGCACGAGGGCATTTGTGTGTTTAGAAAAAAATCGGAATCGATGGAGGTAGGCATGGCAAAAGAGATTGACCCGCGGAAGTCGAAACGAGCTGCGGCGTTTGAGCTGTGGATGAAAGCGCCCAATCCAATGGTGACTTTCTTCAAGACAATGGACGTGACGAATCTTGTCAAGGCAAGCAGCAGGAAGCATTTGAAGTTCAACATGTTGATGGGCTATTGCATTGGCAAGGCGGCAAAGGCCGTGGATGAATTCTACTTGCTTCCGGTTGGGGATAAATTGATCCAGTACGATGCCATCGCTGTGAACACCATGGTAAAAAACAAGAAAGGAGAAGTGAGTTCCTGCGACATTCCGTTTACGGGCGATTTGGAAGAATTCAACGGCGATTATCTGAAATACACGAAGCAAGTCGCGGAAACTTGCATGGATAGAGACCTTTCGGAAAACTGCATGGTAATTGGCACATCTGCAATTGTGGATACCGAAATTGATGGCGCAGTGGGCATGAACAGCGGTGTTTTCAACAACCCATTTATAATTTGGGGAAGATACAAAAAGAAATTCTTTCGCTATTACCTGCCGATTTCGTTTCAATTCCATCATACGCAGATGGATGGCGCGCACGCCGGAAGGTTTTTGGCCCTCATGCAGCTGGAAATAAGCAATTTGAAATAATGTCGATTGGGGCAAAGGGCGCAGCCCTGCTTTTAGCCGAGCTGCCGGCCGATGCGGATGCGTGGCTCGCGAGTATGGGGGAGCGGTGGCAACGCTTAAAGCAGCCTGCCCGTCGTCGTAGGCGTGGTTCGCGAGCATGGGGGCGGTGACCTGGCGTGCTGTCTGTGCTGCGAATCCGGGGGTTGCTTTGCGCTGTCCGCCGCCGTTCGCCGAAGAAGTTACGAATTTCAAATACGTAACATCACAAGCAGAGACGGTCTGCTATAGTGTGTTACGCAATTTCTATTCGTAACATGTTGGAAGGCCGGCGGGACGGCGGCGGGAGGCTGTCTTCGGGCATGGCGATCCCGCGTCCGGCTTCCCTTGGACGGCACGGAAGCGGGCGGGCAGGAAACAGGGAGGGTTCGCATGGCGGTGTACACGCGGCGGCAGTTCGCGAAGATGGCGGGTGTGGGCGCGGCGGCGCTCACGCTGGGAGGCGTGCTTTCGGCCTGCTCGGAGGGCGGCTCCCCGGCAGGTGGGGACGCGGGGTCCGGCGCGGGCGTCGACGGTGGCGCCGGTTCCGCGGCGCCCACGCAGGTGATCGTGTCCATGACGCCCGGCTCTGAGCCGGCGGCGGGCTTCGATCCGCTGGTGGCGTGGGGTTGCGGCGAGCACGTGCACGAGCCGCTCATCCAGTCCACCCTCATCGCCACCAATGCCGACCTGGAATTCGAAAACGACCTCGCCACGTCCTACGAATGCTCCGCCGACGGCATGCAGTGGACGTTTTCCATCCGCGACGACGTGCGGTTTTCCGATGGGCAGCCGCTTACCGCGCACGACGTGGCCTTCACCGTCAACGGCATCAAGAACTCCGCCGCCGCGCAGGCCGACCTGTCCACGGTGGCCGAGGCGGTGGCCATAGACGACACCACCGTGGTGCTTTCCATGGAGCGCCCGAACAACGCGCTGCTCTACACGCTGGCGGTGGTGGGCATCGTGCCCGAGCACGCCTACGGCGAGGACTACGGCGCGAACCCCATCGGCAGCGGCCGGTACGTGCTGGAGCAGTGGGACCGCGGGCAGCAGGTCATCCTGCGCGCCAACCCCGACTACTACGGCGAGCCTCCCAAGATGGAGCGCGTGGTGGTGGTGTTCATGGAAGAGGACGCCTCGCTGGCCGCCGCCATGGCGGGGCAGGTGGACGTGGCCTACACCTCGGCGGTGCACGCCGACAACCAGCCGGTGGGATACGAATTGCTGAACTGCGCCTCCGTGGATTCGCGCGGCATATCGCTGCCCTGTCTGCCGGCGGGAAGCCCTCCCAAGGTGCTCGAGGGCGACATGGCCTACGAGGTGGGCAACGACGTGACGTGCAACGTGGCGGTGCGGCAGGCCATGAACTACGGCGTGGACCGCGCGCGCATGATCGACCACGTGCTGAACGGCTTCGGCACGGTGGCGTGGAGCGTGGGCGATGGCATGCCGTGGGCCTCGCCCGACATGGAGGTGGAGACGGACGCGGAGCGCGCCCGCGCCCTCTTGGCGGAGGACGGCTGGACGGCGGGCGGGGACGGCGTGCTCGAAAAGGACGGCGTGCGCGCGGCGTTCGACCTGTACTACGCCGCCGGCGACTCGGTGCGTCAGGCGCTGGCGTCGGACTTCGCCAGCCAGATGCCCGGCATCGGCATCGAGGTGAACGTCAAGGGCGCCAGCTGGGACGAGATCTACCTGCACCAGTTCTCCTCGCCGGTTTTGTGGGGCTGGGGGTCGAACTCCCCCGTGGAGCTTTACGAGCTGACGCACTCCCAGGGCTGGGGGAACTATGCGTGCTACGAGAACGAGCACGTGGACGCGAACTTGGACGCCGCCTTGGCGCAGCCCGACATCGAGGACTCCTACGCCTACTACCGCAAGGCGCAGTGGGACGCAGAAACGCACACGGGCGTGGCGCCGCATGCCGCCGCGACGTGGATCTGGCTGGCGAACGTCGATCACCTGTACTTCCAGCGCACCGGCCTGCACGTGGCCGAGCAGAAGCCGCATCCCCACGGGCACGGCTGGTCGCTGGTGAACAACGTGGACAAGTGGACGTGGTGACGTTTCACCGGCGCTGCTCGGTGGCGGGTGTGGATTTGTGGGTGATGGAAGGGCAATGGCGGGTTTCGTTCTTCGCAACATAGCAAAGTTCCTTCTGCTCATGGTGGCGGTAAGCGTTGTCGTGTTCGTGCTGGTGAGCGTGTCGCCCATCGACCCGGTGCAAGCGAACGTGGGGCAGGCGGCCTACGTTTCCATGAGCGAGGAGAAGCGCGCCCAGCTGCAGGAGTACTGGGGCGTGGGCACGCCAATGTGGGAGCGCTACGCCAACTGGGCGGGCGACCTTCTGCGCGGCGACATGGGAACCTCGCTGCGCTTCAACGCGCCCGTGGCCGACGTCATAGCCACGCGTGCGGCGAACTCGCTGGCGCTCATGGGCATCGCGTGGGTGGCGAGCGGCGTGCTGGGCGTGGCGCTGGGCGTCGTGGCCGGGGCGTTTCGCGGCAGGTGGCCCGACCGCGCGGTGCGCGCGTGGTGCTACGTGCTGGCATCCACGCCGACGTTCTGGCTGGGGCTGGTGGCGCTCATGGTGTTCTCGGTGGGGCTGGGGTGGTTCCCCTTCGGGTTCTCGGTGCCCCTTGGCGTGGCGGCCTCTGACGTGACCTTGGCCGACGCGGCCCGCCACATCGTGCTGCCGGCCCTGGTGCTTTCCGTGGCGGGCGTGGCGAACGTCGCGCTGCACACCCGCGAGAAGACGATCGACGTGCTGGAATCCGACTACGCGCGATTCGCCCGCGCACGCGGCGAGCGCACGGGTTCCATCGTGCTGCGCCACGGCCTGCGCAACCTCGCGCTGCCGGCGCTCACCCTGCAGTTCGCGTCTATCTCCGAGATATTCGGCGGGTCGGTGCTGGTGGAGCAGGTGTTCTCGTATCCCGGCCTGGGGCAGGCCGCCGTGACTGCCGGCCTGGGGGGCGACGTGGCGCTTCTGGCGGGCATCGCGCTGGTGTCCGCGGCGCTGGTGTTCGGCGGCAACCTGGTTGCCAACGTGCTCTACGGCGTGGTGGACCCGCGGATGCGGGCCGCCTCCGCGCCGGCGCAGGGCGCCCCGCTGGCGGCGGGCGCGGCAGAACGGGAGGGCGGGCGATGACGGCCGTTCCCGAAAAGGCCCTCGAGGCGGTGCCCGTTCTGCATGCGCCGCGCGTCTCGCGGGCGGGCAGCCGCAAGCGGACGCTCGCGGTGCTCGTCTTCGCGGCGCTGGCGCTTGCGGGGGTGGTGGCGTTCGGCATGGCGAACATGGACGCGGCCATGGCCACCGACTTCGAGGCCAAGAACCTGCCACCTGGCTGGGGGCACCCGTTCGGCACCGACTGGATGGGACGCGACATGTTCCTGCGCACCATGGCGGGGCTGGCGCTGAGCGTGCTGGTGGGGTTGTTCGCTGCCGGGGTTTCGGCGCTCATAGCGCTTGCGCTGGGCGCGGCCGCGGCGTTGGGCGGGCGCAAGGTGGACGCCGCGGTCACGTGGCTGATCGACCTCATGATGGGCGTTCCCCACATCGTGCTGCTCATCCTGATATCGTTCGCGCTCGGCAAGGGGTTCTGGGGCGTGGCCATCGGCGTTGCGGTAACGCACTGGCCCAGCCTCGCGCGCGTGGTGCGCGCCGAGATCATGCAATGCCGGCAGGCGGGGTTCGTGGAGGTGTCGCGCGCGCTGGGGAAGGGTCCGCTGTTCATTGCGGCCCGCCACATGCTCCCCTTCGTGCTGCCCCAGTTCGTCGTGGGGCTGGTCCTCATGTTCCCGCACGCCATCCTGCACGAGGCCGCCATCACGTTTCTGGGGTTCGGCCTGCCGCCCGAGCAGCCCGCCATCGGCGTCATCCTGTCCGAGGCCATGGGGTACCTGTCGGCGGGCATGTGGTGGCTGGCGGCGTTTCCGGGCCTCGCGCTGCTTGCGGTGGTGCTGCTGTTCGACGCCGCGGGACAGAGCCTGCGCCGGCTGGTGGACCCGTTCGGGGCGCAGGAATGAGGGAGGCGGCCATGCAGGTGCAGATGGCGGGCGGTTGCGCGGGGCGCGCGGAGCTGGCGGCGCCCGCTTCCCCCGCGGCGCAGGCAACCCCGGCGGTTCCCGTTGTCCCCGCGCGCCATGCGGGGCATGCCGACGGGCAGGCGCACCACCACCACACGCACGCGCCGGCGTCGCGCCACGAGCATGGCCACCACCTCTTGCAGGTGGAGGACCTGTCGGTGGGCTTTCTCATGTACGACCCGGATGCGGAGTCGTTCTTCGGCGCGCGGAAGAAGGTGGCGTGGGCCATCGAGCGCATGAGCATTGCGGTGCACGCGGGGGAGATCGTGGCGGTGGTGGGCGCCAGCGGGTCGGGGAAGACCCTGCTGGCCGACGCCGTCATGGGGCTGTTCGAGCCGAACGCCGTGGTGCGGGGGCGCGTGTGGTTCGATGGGGAGGAACAGGACGCCGCCTCGCTCGCGCGCCTGCGCGGGCGCGGATTGTCCCTCGTGCCGCAGAGCGTGAACTGCCTGGACCCGCTCATGAAGGTGGGTCGGCAGGTGCAGGGGCGCGCTCGCGGTCGCCAGGGCCGCCGCGAGCGCGCGGCGCGGCAGCGGGAGCTGTTCGCGCGCTACGGCTTGGCACCGGAGGCGGCGGAGCTCTACCCGCACGAGCTTTCGGGCGGCATGGCGCGCCGCGTGCTTTTGTGCTGCGCGCTCATGGACGACCCGCGCGTGATAATTGCCGACGAGCCCACGCCGGGGCTGGACTTGGACTTGGCGGTGCGCGCGCTCGACGACTTCCGCGCCTTCGCCGATGCGGGCGGCGGCGTCATGCTCGTAACGCACGACATAGAGCTGGCCCTGCGCGTGGCCGACCGCGTGGCGGTGTTCAAGGACGGGACCGTGGTGGAGGAGACGGCGGTTGCGAGCTTCGCGTCGCCCGACACGCTTGAGCACCCCTTCTCGAAGGCGCTCTGGCATGCGCTGCCGGAACATGGTTTTCAGCTTGCGAATCCGCCGGTCGGGGATAGGGACGCCCGGTTGCTCGGGCAGTCCTCGCCGCTTCGTGGCCGCAGGATTCGCTTGGCGGGCGCCTCCGTCCCCTCCGCACTCCAGGGAGGCGGCGGTTCCGACCTGCATGGCGTGCCCTCGGAGCCGATCGAACCTGCGGGCAAGGGGCGCGAAGGCCGTGACGGCCTTGGCGGGGGGAAGGCCCCCATGCTTGAGGTGCGCGGCGTCACCTATGCGTACCCCGGTGCGCGCGAGCCGCTGTACCGTGGCTTCGACTTGGCCGTAGGGGCCGACGAGCGCGTGGCCTTGAGCGCGCCGTCGGGTTTCGGCAAGACGACGCTCTGCCGCCTGCTCGCCGGTTACGAGCGCCCGCAGGCGGGCAAGATCCTTGTGGACGGCGAGCCGCTACCGCAGCGCGGCGTCTGCCCGGTGCAGCTGATCGGGCAGCATCCGGAGCGCGCCGTCGATCCGCGCATGCGCATGGCCGCCGTGCTGGAAGAGGCGGGCGACGTGCCGCAGGAACTCCTGCGCGACGTGGGCATCAGGAAAGAGTGGCTCTCCCGCTACCCGCACGAGCTTTCGGGCGGCGAGCTGCAGCGCTTCTGCATCGTGCGCGCGCTGGCGGCGAACCCGCGCTACGTGGTGGCCGACGAGGTGTCCACCATGCTCGATGCCGTCACGCAGGCGCAGATATGGGAGTTCCTGCTGCATCAGGCGCGCGAACGCGGCATGGGGCTGGTGTTCGTGTCCCACTCGCCCGCCCTCGCCGCGCGCATTGCCACGCGGACAGTCGATCTGACGGCCTGCGCTGGCGTGCACGGGACGCCTCCTGTTCTCGAGCCTGCATATTCGGAAACAAAATAAATTTCCTTTGACTATATCCCTGTTAATAGATATTATATCTATCGGCGCATAGGCAATCGCCCGTGCGCGGAAACAGGTAGCGGTGAGGGAGGAATCACATGAAGAAACGCATGCGCGTAATGCTTGCGTCCGTGTTGGCGTTGTCGCTCGTCGGCGCATTTGCGCTGTTCGGGTGCTCGGGCAACGAGCAGAAGGCGGAAGAGCCTGCGGCAAGCGAACAGACGCAGGAGCCCGCGGAGGAAAGCCACGAGGCGGTGGAGCTGCAGATCTTCGCGGCCAACTCGCTGAGCGAGGCCATGGACGAGGCCATGGAAGCCTATACGGCCGACCATGACTGGGTCACGTTCAAGGAGTCGCAGTACCTGTCTTCGGGCAATCTGGTGGAGGAACTGGAGGGCGGCGCGTATGCGGACGTCTTCATCTCGGCCTCGAGCGGCAAGATGAACGACGCCGAAGAGAAAGACCTCGTCGATCCCACCACGCGCTTCGACTTGTACGACAATGACCTGGTGGTCGTTGCCAAGGCCGGCTCCGGCATCGAGGTAGGCTCGCTCGAGGACATCGTGAGCGGCGGCTATTCGCTGGCCGTGGGCGACGATTCGGTTCCGGCGGGCAACTACGCCGCGCAGTCGCTGTACACCATCGGCGCCTACGACAACGAGAGCGGCAAGGGAGGCAGCTACGTGGGCATCACTCCCACGACCGCCTCGAAGGTGGGCGACGTGGCGCAGTACGTGTCTTCGGGCGAGGTGGATCTGGGCATCGTGTTCCTGTCTGACACCTACCGCTATGACGGCGTGGAAGTGGTGTACACCATTCCCGCCGACGCCCACGAGGCCATCATCTACCCGGCCGCCGTGTGCGCCGTGTCCGAGAACGCGGAAGCTGCAGCCGAGTTCCTGGACTGGTGCGCGAACGACCCGGCTGCCGAGGAAATCTGGCAGAAATGGGGCCTTGCCCTTGCTGCATAGGGTGCACGTCCCTGCATGATGCGCTACGCTAGGGCCGGGGCCTTCGGGGCTCCGGCCCTTTGCCGCCTGCAGGCCGCCCCCATCGCTGCGGCCTGCAGGCGGCAGGGAACAGGCGGCGCCGGCGCCGGGGGCACGGGCAAGCGCCGACGGCAGGGTGCCGGCGCTTGCAGCGGCGTTGCGCGCGGTGGCGGCGAAGCGGGCCGAACGGCGGCGCGCAGCCTTTCGCCGCATGCAACGGCGCAGCGGGGGGGGGCGAAGGCCTCGCGGCAGGAGTTTTGCCGGTGGGGATGCGGAAGGGAGCGGCGTGAGAAAAACGTATGCAATGGCGCTCGTCTCGCTTGCGATGGCGGGCGTTTTGTGCCTCGCCTCGCTGGCGTGGGCGAACGGCACCGGAGACGACGCGGGCTCCGGTGCGGGAGACGCGCCCGCGGCGACCGGCGCCGCCGGCACTGCGGGCGCCGAAGCCGCCGAATCTTCCGACGACGGGTCGGACGTGGTGAGCTACGGCGCCGTTTCGGTGGATCGGGACGGCGGGTCGGCCGTGGCGGAAGGCGTGGACTTCGGCGTCACCGGCTTCACGCGCGCGCAGGTGGGTTCCAACCGCGCCATCGATGGCGTCTATTACGGCTACACCTACCTCGTCGGCACGTCTCCGGACGTGTTCGCCGCCGTCTTCGCGAACATGGAGGGCGAAGACCCCTACGTGGTCCTGCACGTTCCCGCGTCGGCCGAGTCTTTCGGGGTGGATCCGTCCGATCCAGATGCGCTCGAAGACTTCAAGACCATGCTGTACGACTTGGACCTCTACAACGCCAACGGCGGGGTGACGCTTGCACCCGACCAGATGGAATGGCACGTGACCGCCGACGACGAGTATGCCGTGGGCAACGTGGTGTACTCGTTTGGCGTGGAGGCGAAGGAGGGGCGCTACTACGTTGCCGTGGCGGGCGCGGACGGCTCCGACGTGACGAATCTGGGCAGCCCCGACTACGTGGAGCTGGGACACTGCGCATACGGTTCCATCGTCCCGGCGGCGGACGTGGACATCGAGCTTGCGCCCGAGGGGTTCGACGCGCTGGTGGAGTTCCTGACCGAGATGGACTACTCGCCTCTGTGGGTCACGCTCAAGACCACGGGCGTGGCCATCGTGTTCATATTCGTGCTGGGGCTTCTGGCCGCCTACTGGTCGCTCACGCTCTCCAAGCGCGCCCAGAGCGTCGTGGACTCCATCTTCACCATTCCCATGGTGTTGCCGCCCACCGTGTGCGGCTTTCTGCTGCTCATGCTGCTCGGCCGCAACACGCTTCTGGGGCAGTGGTTCGTTGACATAGGGTTTCCGCTCATATTCAGCTGGCCGGCGACGGTCATCGCGTCGGTGGTGGTGGCGTTCCCACTCATGTACCGCAGCGCGCGGGGCGCCTTCGAGGGGCTCGACCAGAACATGCTCGACGCCGCGCGCACGCTGGGCTGGTCGAACTTCAAGATATTCCGCAGGCTCATGCTGCCGCTGGCGTGGAGTTCCATTGCCGCCGGCACGGTGCTAGCCTTTGCCCGCGCGCTCGGCGAGTTCGGGGCCACGCTGTTTTTGGCGGGCAACTACGCGGGCATCACCCAGACCATCCCGCTTGCCATCTACTTCCAGTGGATGAACGGGCGCACCGACGTGGCACTGTTCTGGACGGGCATCATCATCGTGTTCAGCTTCTTCGTCATCCTGTTCATCAACATTTGGTCGGGGCATACCACCAAGTACCGCAAGAGGGGGTCCGATGACGCTTAGCATCGACATAGAGAAGCGCTTCAAGGGCTTCTCCCTCCAGGCCGCGTTCGAGGCCGGCCAGGAGACCATGGGCCTTCTGGGCGCGTCGGGTTGCGGGAAGAGCCTGACCATGCGCTGCATTGCGGGCATCGAGACGCCGGATGCGGGAAAGATCGTGGTGAACGGCACCGTGTTCTTCGACGGCGCCTCGGGCAGGCGCCCCAAGGTGAACCTGAAGCCGCAGCAGCGCAAGACCGCGCTGCTGTTCCAGAACTACATGCTGTTCCCCAACCTGACGGTGGCGGGCAACGTGGCCGCGGGCATCGACAAGGGCGTCCCGCGTGCCGACCGCGACGCCATCGTGGCCCGCGAGCTCAAGCGCTTCGGCCTACAGGGCTTCGACGCGCGCTTTCCGGCGCAGCTTTCGGGCGGGCAGCAGCAGCGCGTGGCCTTGGCGCGCATGCTGGCGGCAAGCCCCGGCATCCTGATGCTGGACGAGCCGTTCTCCGCGCTGGACGCGCATCTGAAGGGCGTGCTGGAGCAGAACCTGGTGAGCCTTTTCGACGCCTACGACGGCACCATCCTCTACGTCAGCCACGACATCGACGAGGCGCTGCGCTTCTGCGACCGCATTGCCGTGGTGGAGGATGGGCACATCATGGAAGTGGGCACGGGCGACGACTTGGTGAACCGCCCGCAGTCGCTGGCCGGCCTGAAGCTTTCGGGCTGCAAGAACGCCACGCCGGCCGTGTACGTGGACGCTCGCACGGTGCGCCTGCCCAAATGGGGCATCGAGGTGTCCATGGCTTCCGACGTGCCGCGCGGCGTGACGCATTTGGGCGTGCGCGCCTTCTTCTTGGAACGCGCCGAGGGCCCGGGGCAGAACTGCTACCACGTGCGCGTGGACCGCGTGAGCGACTCGCGGTTCGACCGCACGGCGCTGCTGGGCTTTCTGGACCGGTCGGAGGCCGAAGTGCCCACCGTGGCGGCCGACGAGGACGAGATGAAGTACCTGCATCAGCATTTGTTCTGGCGCGTGGACAAGCTGCAGACCCCTCCCGAGCGGCTGCCGCACGAAGGAGAGGAGCTGTGGGTGCGCATTCCTCCCGACAAGGTGTATCTGGTGACGCGGTAGCACGTTGGGCTACAATGGTCCTAGACGAGACAGGAGGGCCGTATGAAAGACTCCCATGGCCGCGTGATCGACTATCTGAGGATATCGCTCACCGACCGCTGCAATTTCCGTTGCATCTACTGCATGCCGGAGGAGGGCGTGCAGCAGATGCCCCACGACGAGATACTGCGCATCGAAGAGATCGTGCAGGCCGTGCGCGTTGCTGCGGGCATGGGCATCCGCAGCATCCGCCTGACGGGCGGCGAGCCGCTGGTGCGCCTGGGCGTGGTGGACCTCGTGCGCGACATCGCGGGCATTCCGGGCATAGAGAACGTGTCCATGACCACGAACGGCGTGCTTCTGCCCCGCATGGCCGCCGACTTGAAGGCGGCGGGGCTTTCGCGCGTGAACATTTCGCTGGACACGCTGGACGCCGAGCAGTTCCGGCAGATCACCCGCCGCGGCGAGCTGCAGCAGACGCTCGACGGCATAGACGCGGCGCTGGCGGCCGGGTTCGACCCCGTGAAGATAAACGCGGTGGCCGTGCGCAGCCTGAACCAGGACTACCTGCAGTTCGCCGAGCTGTCCATCGACCGTCCGCTGCACGTGCGCTTCATCGAGTACATGCCCGTGGGGGAAAGCTCCGGCGCCCATGGCTGCGGCTGGGGCAAGGAGGACGTCATCTCCTGCGAGGAGCTGTTCGACGCCATCAACGAGCAGGCGCGGGCGAAGGGGCTGCCCGAACTGGCGGCCGCCGGCGACGGGCGCCCCGTGGGCTGGGGGCCGGCCACGTACTTCGCGTTCCCCGGCGCGCAGGGCACGGTGGGGTTCATCTCGCCGCTTTCGCGCCACTTCTGCGGGCAGTGCAACCGGCTGCGCCTGACAGCCGACGGCAAGCTGCGCCCCTGCCTGTTCTCCGACGAGGAGTTCGATCTGCGCGGGGCGCTGCGCGCAAGCGACGAGGAAGCTCAGCGCGCCGTGTTCGCCCGCGCGCTGGGCGCCAAGCCCGACGATCACCACGACAAGGTGGGCACCGAACGCGGCATGAGCCAGATAGGCGGCTAAGCTGCTGAAAGGCGCGGGCCACCCGGAAGGCGTGTGGCGGGCGGGCCCGGCGGGAAAGGCGGCAGGGCGGCATCGGGTGCCTTGCCGTAGGGAAAGGACGACGAGGAAGACGGAGATGACGGAACAGCAACTCACCCATATCGACGACAAGGGCGACGTGCGCATGGTGGACGTGTCGGCCAAGGCCGACACGCAGCGCGTCGCCGTGGCCGAGGGCTTCATTTCCATGAAGCCGGAAACGCTTGCGCTCATCGTGGAGGGCAAGGCCGCCAAAGGCGACGTGCTGGCGTGCGCCCGCGTGGCGGGAGTGATGGCGGCCAAGCAGACGAGCGCGCTCATTCCCATGTGCCATCCGCTCAACATCACGAAGGCCAAGGTGGAGTGCACCCCGGTGCACGCCGGCGAGCGCGCGGACGGCCGCGTGGGCATCCACGTGACCACCACCTGCGGGGTCACGGGCAAGACCGGCATCGAGATGGAGGCGCTCACCGCGGCGAGCGTGGCCTGCCTCACCGTGTATGACATGTGCAAGGCGGTCGATCGCGGCATGGAGATATCCGACGTGCGCCTGTTGAAGAAGGACGGCGGCAAGACGGGCCTCTGGGAGCGCGAGGGCTAGGGGACGCCGCGTCCTCCGCCGAGGGCGGCAGCGCTGCGAGAGGGACGCGGGTGGCGGCGGCCCTGCGCCCTCGCCGCGCGTGCCCGCCGTCTGCGCGGCCTGCGTCGCCGCCGCACGGCGCACGCTTTTCTTTGCGGCGTCGGCTTTCTTGGCGGTGGGTCTCGTGCTGGCGTTCGTCGCCCCCGCTTGGCCCCTGCTTTTGGCGGCACGCCTGCTTCAGGCGATAGGCACGGGCATCTTCATTCCCGCTATGATGAGCACCGTGCTTGCCGTTGCGCCCAAGACGAAGATGGGCTCCTATCTGGCCGTTGGAAGCTGCATGATCACGCTTGGTCCCGCCTTTGCTCCCGTGGTTAGCGGAATCATGGTCACATCGTTCGGTTGGCGCGCCATCTTCCTTCCGCCCGCCTTTGTTGTCGTTGTGCTCGGCGTGGCCGGTGCGTTCTGCATTCGCGAAGTGGCCGAGCCCACGCCCGTCAAGCTCGACATCCTCTCGGTGGCGCTCTTGGCGTTTGGCCTGTTCTCCCTAGTGCAAGGCCTCTCGAGCGTCATGGCCTTGCCCGTATCTGCCGTGTGTTTCTTGGCGGCGGGCATTGCGATTCTGGCATGCTTCGTCATCCGCCAACTGCGCATTCCCAATCCGCTGCTGGATCTGCGGCCTATGAAGAATCCGCTTTTCCCGCCGATTTGCGCCCTTTTGCTCGTGGCAATGCTCACGTCCTTTTCCATGAGCGTGCTTTTGCCTCTCTGCTTCGAAGGCGCGCTGGGCACGACGGCTTTCGTGGCGGGTGCGCTCCTGCTCGTGTCGATTCTCGTGAATGCGGGCACCTCGCTTGTGAGCGGGCGCATCTACATCGGTACGGGTGCTGGCCTCTTCTCCCGGTGGGTTTCTGCCTGGTCGTTGCCGGGCAGATTGCGGTTTGCCTGATTTTGCCGACGTTCTCGCCGGTTGGAGTGCTGGGCGCGGCGGCTGTGGTGTACGGCGGTCTTGGCTTCGTCTTCTCGCCTGCGCAGACGGCGGGTCTGCAAACGCTCTCGCCTGACGAGCACCCCCATGGCGTGGCCATTATCAACACTTTCATTCAGATAGCGGCCTCCATTGGCCCGTCGCTTTTGATCGGCATTCTTTCGGGAGTCGCGCAGGATGCAGAGGCTCAGGGGGCGGTTGCGAATGCCGCGCAGGCGCAGGGCTTCTCGGCTGCGGTGGCGGTGGCGGGCGCTATCGCGGCGATTGGTCTCGTGGTCGCGTTTCTCTATGCGCGCAAGCGCCATGCAATGCGCATGGAGGCGAAGGAGGCTTCCGCCTCTGCTCTTGCTTCCGACTCGGCCGCATCCGGGGACATGCCCCGCTCTCCTGTGGAATCCGTGACGGTGGCATCGGTGATGAAGGCTCCCTACATGGTGTCATCCACGGCAACGGTGCGCGAAGTGACGGAGCGTCTGGTCGAGTGCAAGACCAGCGGGCTTCCCGTGGTCGATGCGCGTGGCGCAGTGGTTGGATTCGTTTCGGACGGCGACGTGCTGGCGGCGGTCGGCAAGCAGTATGCACCTGCATCGAACTTGACGGGCACGTTGGCGGCATTGCGGGACATGCGTGGCTTCGACGAGCGTTTCGCCGACGCGCTGAGTGCGAACGTGATGGACATCGCCGCGAAACCGGTTGTTTCGGTGGGCGAGGATGCCTCGATCGACGATGTGTGCACGCTGCTTGCGAGCAAGCGCATCAAGAAGGTGCCCGTGGTGGAGGCAGGCAGGCTGCGGGGAGCCATCAGCCGAAGCGATGTGGTGCGCGCGTTCATGCTGGCAGTGGCCGAGCACACGCCGGAGTCCATTGCCGTGTCGGATTAGCGACAATCCGACCGGGGCGTTTTCTCGTGCAGATCGAGCAGTTCGTTGCGCAAGTGGACGTCCATTTTCTTGTAGATGTTGTACACGTGCGTCTTGGCCGTGTACTCGGAGATGACGAGCGCGTCGGGTATGAACTTGGTGCTGCGCCCTTTGATGAGGAGCAGGAGTATCTCCGATTCGCGGAGGGGAAGCTCGTAGAGGTCGGAAAGGCGGTTGCACGCTTCCTGCATGTCTTCCGGCGCCGTCGGCTCCGCCCTCGCCTCTCCGTGGCGGGATGCCGGCGTCGGCCTTTCCGTTCCCTTCCGCGTGTGGATGGCTTTGCAACGACAATCAACTACGAAGCTTGACTAGTGCAACCTGACGATCGGCCAGGCTGCAAAGTTGCGGGTAGACGTCTTGCAAAATTACGGGTAAAATGCTTGCAAAATTGCGGGTTCATCATTCATTAGGCAGGTGGAGGCTGGTAACTGTGGATTCCGATATACCATACGGAACACTGATCAACGCAGGCTACAGGCCTCGCATACTCGACCGCAGAATTGCCGAAGGGATCGAGGATTTCGGGGCCGTCTGCATCGAAGGTCCCAAGTATTGCGGGAAAACCTGGACGGGGCAGGCGTTTTCCAACAGCGAGACGAACCTCATGGATCCCGAAGGCAACTTCCAGAACCTCGAAGTGGCCAAGACCGATCCCTCCGCTGCTCTTCAGGGCGCATGCCCGCGTTTGATAGACGAGTGGCAAGAGGCGCCTCAGTTGTGGGATGGAGTGCGCAACGCGGTAGACCGTTCGGCGAAGCGGAGGACGTTCGTTCTCACGGGTTCGTCGATTCCGCGGGCAAAGGGGCAAAATGACGGCGACATCCCGAGTCCAAAGCACACGGGCGTGGGCCGCATCGAAAAACTCCGCATGCGTCCCATGACCCTTGCGGAATCCGGGGAATCCAACGGGGAGGTGTCTCTGAGGGACCTTTTTGCCGGGGCGCTTCCTTCCTGCGCGGCACCCGATCTTTCTTTGAGAGATTGCTGCGAGTTGGCGGCCCGAGGAGGTTGGCCGGCCATGATGCGTCGGCCTTCCGAACGCGCCCTCAGGGTGGTGCGCGGCTACCTCCGTGAAATTTGCGAGTCCGACATGAGCCGCGTGGACGGCGTTAGGCGCGATCCCGACAAGGTGGCGCGCCTCCTGCGCTCTCTGGCCCGCAACATGGAGCAGGCGACGAAGAGCAAGACGATTATTGGCGACATGACCGAAACCCCTACCGATCCCAAGCTCGCGCCGGAAACCGTTGTCGATTACCTTCAGGCGCTGAACAGGATTTTCGTGATCGAGGAAATCGGCCCGTGGTCGCCACGCCTTCGCTCGCGCATTCGCGTCAACAAGCGTCCGAAATACCACTTCGCCGATCCCTCCCTTGCCGTTGCGGCCCTGCGGGCTTCGGCGGGGTCGCTCGAAGGAGACTTGCAAACCTTCGGATTCGTGTTCGAATGCCTGTGCGTTCGCGATCTGCTCGTGTACGCGCAGGCGATGGATGCCCAGTTGTACTACTACCGGGATCAGGCTGGCCTCGAGGTCGATGCCGTCATCGAGTCTCCTACTGGGCAGTGGGCCGGCATCGAGATCAAGCTGGGCCACAACAGGGCGGACGAGGGCGCACGCAACCTGTTGGCCGTGAAAAGGAAAATCGTCGAAGCGGGAGGCGCCGCCCCCGCTTTCCTTGCCGTGGTGGAGGGCGTGGGACGCTATGCCTACGTGCGTGACGACGGCGTCTTCGTTCTTCCCATAGGCACTTTGACGGCGTAGGGAGCCTTGGAAGGCGCGGCCGCCGTGCCGTCCGCGCGGCCTGCGTTGTTGCCGAGCAGCCGCGGACACCGGCAGCACGAGGCGGGTGCGCGTGCCCTGCGCGGCAGGATGCGCGTTGCCGCCGCACGGGCACGTGCTCCGCGCGGCAGGTCCGTGCGGCCTGCAGGCTCCCGCCGCCGCGCCCCGGCTCGGCGGGTCTGCGCGAGGCGCGCGGCCGCAGCGCTTTGTTGAACATTTATGAGAGTGCGACCTGCGTGGATGCGGTGTGCTACAATATTGCGCCGGAATTGCACGTATGGAAGGGAAGTTCTATGTCAGGGCACTCAAAGTGGGCTACAACCAAGCATCGCAAGGCGGCGCAGGACGCGAAGCGCTCGGCCTTGTTCTCCAAGCTTTCGCGCAACATCACGGTGGCGGCGAAGGAGGGCGGCGACCCGAACCCGGACAACAACGCGTCGCTTGCGGCCGCCATCGAGAAGGCGAAGGCCAACTCGCTTCCCAAGGACAAGATCAAGGTGGCCATCGACAAGGCGTTCGGCTCTGGCAAGGACGCCGCCAACTACGAGTCGGTGGTGTACGAGGGCTACGGCCCGGCCGGCGTGGCCATTTACTGCGAGGCGCTGACCGACAACCGCAACCGCACGGCCGCCGACGTGCGCTCGGCCTTCTCGCATGCGGGCGGCAACTTGGGCACGTCCGGTTCGGTGGCCTACATGTTCGAGCGCAAGGGCCAGATCATGGTTGAGAAGCAGGTGGAAACCGGCGACAAGAAGAACCCCGTGAAGCCCAACGGCGCCGCTGCCGACGAGGACGAGTTCATGCTGGCGGTGGCCGAGGCCGGCGGCGACGACTACGAGGACGCCGAGGACGAGTGGGTGGTGTACACGGCTCCCACCGACCTCATGGCCGTGAAGAAGGCTCTGGAAGACGCCGGCATCGTCACCAAGGGCGCGGAAATGACGATGGAGCCCACCACGCCCGCGCAGGTGAGCGTGGCCGATGCGAAGAAGGTCATGCGTCTGGTGGACAAGCTGGAGGAGTTGGAAGACCTGCAGAACGTGTACCACACGATGGACATCACCGACGAGATAGCGGCGGCGCTCGAAGAGGACTAGCCGACGCGCCGTCTGCGGGCGGGCATCGGGCGAAGATTGCAAGCGAAAGGCGCGCTTCGGCGCGCCTTTCGCTTCTCGGCGCCTTTAGGCGCGGATGCCCCCGGGGCCTGCAGGGCGGCAGAAGGCGCGGTTGCGCGACTCGGCGGCAGAAGGCATGGGGCGCGCGGCTCGGTGGCATGGGATGGCGGGCGCACTGCGCAGCGGCGGAAGGCGTGGGTGCACAGGGCGGCGGCAAGGGATGGCGGGCGGGCGCGTGGTCATGCGCCCGCCATGCCGCAGCGGGAAAATCGCCAAGATCGTGTTGGGTTCGCGGCCGCTTTGTGGTAGGATGAGTGCGAACATACGTTTGCTAGAAGAACGGACGGCTGCGTGGGCGAGGCGCGCATCATACTGGGCATCGACCCCGGCTTGGCGAACACGGGCTGGGGTGTCGTGGCGCAGCGGGGGCAACGGCTTTCGTGCATGGCCTACGGTTGCATAGCCACGTCGAAGGACGTGCCGTTGGCCCAGCGCCTGCGCAAGATCCACGAGCAGACGGCGGCGGTCATTGCGCGGTATGCGCCCACGTGCGTGGGCATCGAGACCGTGTGGTTCGGGGCGAACGCCCAGAGTGCATTCGCCACGGGGCAGGCGCGGGGCGCGGCGCTGGTGGCCTGCGCCGAGGGCAACTTGGAGGTGGGGGAGTTTTCTCCCAGCCAGATCAAGCTGGCCGTGGCAGGCGTTGGCGGCGCCGACAAGGCGCAGGTGCAGTACATGGTGCGCCACCTGCTCGCGCTCGAGAGGGAGCCGCGCCCCGACCATGCGGCCGATGCGCTGGCCGCCGCCATCTGCTTCACCACGCACGAAGGCTTTGCGCGCGCCCGCGCGTAGGCGGCGGCGCGGGCGCGGCAGGTGGGGCGGCAGGCCGTGTGCGGACGCGCCGGGGCGGCGCGTGCGGCTGGCGGCAGCGCGTTGGGACGGCCGGCGGCGCGCGGGAGCACTGGAGCTGCATGCGGGAGCGCAGAGGTGCGCAGCAGGCAGCAGGCCGCGTGCGATGCGGGGGCGCCGGGGCGGCGCATGACGACGAAGGAGCGGCATGATTGCATTTCTGGAAGGCAAGCTGGTCGAAAGGTCGCTTTCGTCCGCATGTATCGAGGTGGGCGGCATCGGGTACCTCGTCCACCTGTCGCAGGCGTCTCTAGCCAAGCTGCCCGAAGTGGGCAGCCGGGTGCGCGTCCTCACGCACCTGCAGGTGCGCGAGGACGCATGGACGCTGTACGGCTTTCTGTCCATGGAGGAGAAGGCGCTGTTCGAGCGCTTGATCGGAGTGAGCGGCGTGGGGCCGAAAGTGGCGCTTGCGGCCCTCTCGTCGTTCGCTCCGCGCACGCTGGCGGACGCCATTGCCGCGCAGGACGTGGCGCTCGTCTCGCGCATTCCGGGCGTGGGCAAGAAGACCGCCTCGCGCATCATTCTGGAACTCAAGGGGTCGCTCGACCAGGGCATCGACGGCCTTTTCGGCGAAGGCGTGCCCGCCGCACCCGCCGACGAGGGCCTGAAGGGGGCCACGGAGGCGCTCCTTTCCATGGGCTTCACCTCCACCGAGGCCGAGGTGGCGCTCAAGGGCGCGCCGGAGGGCGCGGGCGAGGGAGCACTGCTACAATATGCACTGAAGCGTCTGGGTTCGGCAGGCTAGGAGGCGCGAGGGCGGGCGGTTCTCGGCGCATCGGGCGCCGTGGCGTGCGGTGCGCCGCGCATGTGGCGCGGCGCATCTGGCGCCCGCGCGCCGAGATGGCCGGATTGCCACGGCGCCAAGGGAAGATGCGGCAGGCTAGGAGGCGAGCGAAAGCAGGTGGGCATGGACGGCGTTGAAATAGAGGGAGTGGCCTTCGAGGCGGCCGGTGCGGCATCGGCGGCCGGCGTCGGCGCGGGCGCCGAGCGCAGCGTGACGCCCACGCTGACCGAAGACGACCTCGCGCTCGACCGCAGCCTGCGCCCGAAGCGCCTGTGCGACTACCTGGGCCAGACGAAGGTGAAGGAGTCGCTCGCCATTCTCATAGAAGCCGCCGCGCAGCGCCACGACGTGGTGGACCACATCCTGTTCTCGGGTCCTCCGGGGCTGGGCAAGACCACGCTCGCCACGGTGGTGGCCAACGAGCTGGGCGCGAACATCCGCACCACGAGCGGGCCGGCCATCGAGCGCACGGGGGACTTGGCGGCCATCCTCACGAACCTCGAGGAAGGCGACGTGCTGTTCATCGACGAGATCCACCGCCTGAACCGCATGGTGGAGGAAGTGCTGTACCCGGCGCTCGAGGACTACGCGCTCGACATCGTGGTGGGCAAGGGCCCTGCCGCGCGTTCCATCAGGCTCGACCTCCCGCGGTTCACACTCATCGGCGCCACCACGCGCACCGGCCTTCTGACGGGCCCCCTGCGCGACCGCTTCGGCATCGCGTTCCGCCTTTCGTATTACAGCGACGAAGAGCTGGCTTCCATCGTGCAGCGCTCGGCGGCGCTTCTGGACGTGGACATCGCCGAAGACGGGGCGTTGGAGATCGCGCGGCGCAGCCGCGGCACGCCGCGCCTTGCCAACCGCATGCTCAAGCGGGTGCGCGACTGGGCGCAGGTGCGCGGTGACGGCGTCATCGACGAGGACGTGGCCGCGCAGGCGCTGAGTTTCTTCGAGGTCGATTCGCTGGGCTTGGACGCGGTTGACAATCGCATTCTGGAGCTGCTGTGCGTGCAGTTCTCGGGGCGCCCCGTGGGGCTCACCACGCTGGCGTCGGCCCTGTCTGAAGACCCCGACACTTTGGAGGACGTGTACGAGCCGTTCCTCATGCAGCAGGGGCTGATGGTGCGCACGCCGAAGGGCCGGCAGGCCACCGAGCGCGCCTACGATCATTTGGGCATTGCGCACGCGCCTGCGTGACGGCGGCTTCCGGGGCGCGGCGCGGCGACGGTTGCGAGGGACTGCCGGGCCGGCTGCAGACGTCGGGCCGGTTGCAGATGCCGGGGCGGCCTCGGGCGAAACGGCGCGGGCGGACGAAGGTGGAAGGTGCCGCACGGCGGCGGATGGGAGCAGGCGATGTTGCACGAAGACTACCTCATGCGCATATTCCTGCAGTTTGCCGAGATCATTCGGCGAAGCTGGATCAAGGAGAACGACGAGCGCGACCCGAAGGCGGCAGCCGACGCGCTCGAGGACGCGGTGGGCGCGGCCACGGACATGGACGGCGGAGTGCTGCTGTCGCTTTCGCCGGAGTCCATTGCCGGCGTCATGCAGGTTTCGGGCGTCGATCCGCGCGTGACCGAGTACGTCGCGCGCAGCCTGCTTCTGGCTTCCGCGTATTTGCGCGAAGCGGGCGAGGACGGCCTTGCGGACGTGCGCATGCAGCAGGCGCAGGCCATCGCTGGCGCCTACGGTTTCGCCCTGCCCGAGCGGCCCGAAGACGCGGAGGCGCTTTTGGCCGACTTGGAGGCGGCGGGGAAGCGGTAGGCTTCCGCGTCCACCCGCCGCCCGCGCCGCGCGGGCCCGCGTCCCGCCGCGCGCGGCCGGTTCTTCACCTTGGCCTTCCGCGTGCGCCTTCAACGACAACTCGCGGCCGCGTGCTTGGCGGCGTAACGCGCTTCGCGCGCCGCGGCGGTCTACCCGGTGCACCCTTAATCAGAACTTACGGCTCGGTAAAATTCCCCGCTTTTCTTCATTTCCCCGACTTTTTTGGTCCGCCATGGCGTATAGTGGTTATGTGCCCTCGAAGTGAGGGCGAGTGTTGCCGCCATGCAACACGTAGTGTCGCCTCCCCGGGGGACGGGGAGAGGAAAGAGGATTTGAAATGGCGGAAGGTACTGTTAAGTGGTTCAACCCCGAAAAAGGCTATGGGTTCATCTCCCAGAACGATGGCGAAGATCTCTTCGTCCATTTTTCTGAGATCAAGATGGACGGGTTCAAGACCCTCGACGAAGGCCAAGCCGTGGCTTTCGACGTCACCACTGGCCAGAACGGCAAGCTCCAGGCAAGCAATGTGGTGAAGCTCTAGGCGGGATCAACATATCATGCCGAAATGGCTCCGCGGCGCGGGGCCATTTTTTTTGCGCCGCCTGATGCCTTGCGGGCGCCGGATTCGGGGTCCGCTTCCCTTTGCCTCGCGACGGATGCGGGCTTCGTGCAAGGCGCCCTGTGCCTTGGTGGGTCAGTGGATGAACATGGCGTCGCCGAACGAGAGCAGGCGGTAGCGTTCCTTGATGGCGTGCCGGTAGGCGGCCATGACGTTCTCGCGGCTGGAAAACGCGCTCACCAGCATCATGAGCGTGGACTTCGGCACGTGGAAGTTCGTGACCAGCGCGTCCACCACGTGGAACTGGTAGCCGGGCAGGATGTAGAGCGACGTGGCCTCGCGCTCCCGCGCCCGCAGCGCCCCGGCGCCGCCGCCTGCCTGCGCGTCCCAGGCGCTTTCCAGACTGCGCACGCTGGTGGTGCCTACGGCCACCACGCGCCCGCCGCGTTCGCGCGTCTCGGCCACGGCGTCCACCGTGCGCTGCGGCACCGTGTAGAACTCGGTGTGGATGGCGTGCCGGCGCGGGTCGTCTTCGTCCACGATGCGGAACGTGTCAAGCCCCACTTCCAGTTCGACCGTCTCCCAGCGCACGCCGTTGTCCTTCAGGCGGTCGATGAGCTGGGGCGTGAAGTGCAGGCCGGCCGTCGGTGCCGCCGCCGAGCTTTCCCGGCGGGCGTAGACCGTCTGGTAGAGCTCCTCGTCGCCGGCGTAGTCCTTGATGTAGGGTGGCAGCGGCGTGTGTCCCACCGCGTGCAGCGCCTCGTCGAGGGAAGGCAAAGGCGTGGTGAGGCGTGCCACGCGCTCGCCGCGTTGCCCGGGGCCGCCTGCGCCGCCCCCGGCCGCGCTTCCGCCCTCGCCCGCGCCGTTCCCGCAGCCTCCTTCGCCTCCGTCGCGCGCGGGGTGCGCCCAGTCCACTATCTCGGCGGAAAGCGCCACGTTGCCGTGCGCGTCGGTGAAGTCCACCACGGCCCCCGTTCCGGGCTTCAGGCGCTTGCCGGGGCGCACGAGCACTTCCCAGCAGGCGCTGTGGTTGTCGGTGGGCGTGCCGTGGGGGCGCAGCAGGAACACCTCCGCCGCGCCGCCCGTCCCGCGCTTCGCTCCCAGCAGTCGTGCCGGCATCACGCGCGTCTCGTTGGCCACCAGCAAGTCTCCCGGGTGCAGGTATTCCACGATGTCGCGGAATATGCGGTCTTCGAGCGCGCCGTCCGCGCGGTCCATGACGAGCAGGCGGCAGCCGTCACGTTCGGCCGCTGGTTCCTGTGCAATCAGCTCGGGGGGCAGTTCGTAGTCGAAGTCACTGGTTCTCATGGGTGTCCCTGTCTCGTTCCTGTTCTCGCAGCGCTTTCAGCACGGCGCGCTTCCGGGCCTGCTTTTCGGCGTAGGCTGCCCGCTCCGCGCGTCTGGCGGCCCGTGCGGCTTCGTCGGCGGCCCGTTCGGCGGCATGCGCGGCGGCCTGCTCGGCCCGCTCGGCTGCGCGTTGCGCCTTGCGGGCGGCGCGCTCGGCTGCGGCTTCGGCCTCCGAGAAGCGGCAGCCGCAGTAGTTCTGGCGGTACATGCCCATCTCGCGGCTGCGGCGTGTGGCTTTTTCGTAGAAAGGCCGGAAGTCCTCGAACACGGCCTCCACGCCCGTCAGCCCTGCGGCGCGCGAGAGTTCCTCGCGGATGACGCCGGTGTACTGGTAGGGGCTCACGGACAGGGTGGTTCCCACGCCGTCGAAGCCGGCCTGCGCCGCGAAGCGGGCCGCATCTTCCAGCCGCAGGCGGTAGCAGGCGCGGCAGCGCGCCTCGCGACGGGCGGGGTCGCCCTCCGCCGCGCCGATGCGTCCGGCGGCGGCCTCCCACGCGTCCGGATTCCGGGCGCCCTCCGTCACGGGAAGCCCCTCTCCCTGCGCCCACGCGCGCAGCGTGGCCAGCCGGCGGGCGTACTCGCTTTCGGGCGCGATGTTGGAGTTCGAGAAGAAAAGCGAGACGTCGTGGCCGGCTGCGCGCAGGATGCGCGTCGGCTCGAGCGAGCAGGGCCCGCAGCAGGCGTGCAGCAGAAGCCTCATGCGCGTCCTCCTTTCGGACGGGCACATGCCATCCTTGGGAACTGCAGGGCGGCGCGCCTGCTGCGCCCGCGTTTTGCCCACGCTGCCTTCGCGTGCGGCAAGGCGGCATGCGGCAACTGCGCGCGTCCTCCCACCGCGCGGTTGCGCCCCATCCCGGTGCGCCGCGAGGCACCGCGCGCAGCCCTGCGGCAGCAACGTCCGGCTGGCAGGGCCACGCGCGGGCGCGCGTGCGTGCTGCGCCCGCGTATGAGAAGGGGACTCGCGGTTGTGAGGGGAGCCGTCATGGCAGGGCACCACGCCTTTCTTTTCTGAAGTAATCTATGGTACCCGTTCGGCGCTCGCATGGCAAAGGTCGGAACCGCACCCGCCCACCTGCCCGCCGCTCGCTTGTGCGTTCGAACTCCCTCTCTCCCCATCCGAATCCTTCCTTTATTTGTTATACGCAAGCAAATAGTAGATGCAATCAAATAAATAGCGCAAATATTGGCTATGTTGCTCTATAATGGGGACGCTTTGTTGCGTGTCGCCAAGAGGGAAGGGAAAACCATGAAGCAGATCTGCCTCAGCCGCCGCTCGTTCGTTCAGGGAAGCGCGTTCGCGCTCGCGTCGGCCACGCTCGGCCTCGGGCTTGCCGGCTGCGCGTCGGAGTCCGCGTCGGACGCCACGCCGGCCGCGGACGCGGGTGCGGACGCCGCCGACGCGGGCCTGGTGGGGCCTGACGGCGTGGACCACAGCCCGCTCGACCTGTCGCAGGTGGGAAGCGACGACTACACCATTCGCCTTGCCATGACCAAGGGCAACCCCAACCCGGTTGCCGTCATCAACGCCTATCAGGAAGGCTACTTCGACGAGGAAGGCAGTGTGGACCTCACGGTCATCGAGGACATGGGCACTGCCTATTCCTCCGTGGCGACCGACCAGATGGACGTGGTCGTCGCCATGAACCTCGCGCTCAACCGCATTGCGGAAGGCGAGGAGAACCTGTACATGACCGGCGGTATCATGTCGGAGGGCGGCGCGTGCTTCGTTGCCGAAGACTCCGACATCGTGCTCGAGAAGCCCGAGGACTTCAAGGGCCTCACCATCTGCGGCATCCAGTCGAACTCCGAGCTCATCGTCATCGAGGCGTGGCTGCTGAACAACGGCTTGGAGCGCGGCAAGGACTACCAGGTCATCTACTCCGAGAGCATGTCGGTGAACATCGAGAACGTGAAGAAGGGTACGGCCGACGTGGGCATCCTGAACGGCGTTCCCGTGTACATGGTGGGCGTCAAGTCCGGTTGCAAGATCGCCGCGTACAACGAGGACCTCGTGGGCAAGTACCCCTGCTGCCGCATGACGGTCAACAAGGCCATGGTCACCAACCACAAATACGCCCTCGCCCAGTTCATCGTGGCCGAACTGCGCGGCTACAAGCTGTTCATGGAGGACAAGGAGCGCACCGTGAAGAACCTGGCCGACTTCACGGGCGTGGACGCCGAGTCGCTGGAGAGCGTGTACTACGGCACCGACACGTTCCGCACCGCCATGGAGATTGTGATGGACCCGCAGGTGGACTACATCAAGACCTACTACGAGGACTACAAGACGTGCGGCTTCGTGGACGCCGACGCCTTCGATCTCGACCCGTACTTCTACAACGAGGCCTATCTGGCCGCACTCGACATCATGGCCGAGCGCGAGCCCGACGAGCAGCTGTGGAAGGACATGAAGGAGCGCTACCCGAAGGAGAACGCCACCTACGCGTACCTGTAGGCGCCGGTTTGCCGCCCCGACGTCCCGGCGGGTTCGTTGCGGAGGAGGGGGTGCCGGCAGGTCTTCTTCGGCCTTGCCGTCCGGCGTTTTCGGCTGCGTCTCAGCGGGCTCGCTGCAGGGGCGCTTGGGCGTGCCGGCCTCGCGCGTGGCCGGCCCGCCGCCCCCGCCGGCGCCCTTGCGGGCACGCCGGCGGGGGCGGCTTTGCAAACAGGGAAACTTCGACAAGGAGCGTTCGTGGGAAAGATAGAAGGAAAGGGCCTTGCGTTCGAGTACGCCGATGGGTTCACCGCGCTTCGCGGCTTGGATTTCTGCATCGAAGACGGCGAGTTTGTGTGCGTCGTCGGCCATTCGGGCTGCGGGAAAACCACGCTTTTGCGGCTCATCTCGGGGCTTTCGCTGCCCACATCGGGCGAGCTCACGCTTGACGGCGCGCCCATAGAGGGGCCGGGGCTCGACCGCGCCGTGGTCTTCCAGCAATACTCCCTGTTCGCATGGAAGACGGCTGCGAAGAACGTGGAGTACGGCGTGCGGCAGGCGCATCCCGACTGGAGCAAGGCGCAGGTGAGGGAGCGGGTGCGGCAGGCGCTTGCCGACGTGGGCATGCTCCAGGCCGCCGACCACTACCCCTACCAGCTTTCCGGCGGCATGAAGCAGCGCGTGGCCATTGCCCGCGCGCTGGTCCTCGACAGCGACACGCTGCTGCTCGACGAGCCTTTCGGCGCGCTCGACCAGCACCGCCGCTCCCAGCTTCAGCAGATGCTGCTGGAGTTGTGGGGACGGGGGGAGCGGCGCAAGACGGTGGTGTTCGTCACGCACGACATAGACGAGGCTATCCTGCTCGCCGACCGCATATTCTTCATGCGCCCCGGCGAGATAACCCACACCATCGAGGTGGATTTGGAGCGGGACCGCGACGCGGCGTCTTTGGCTAAAGTCCCCCGCTTCGGCGAGCTGCGCAAGGAACTGATCGAGCTTTTCGCGCTCGACGTGGATCAGGAGGACGCCCATGAAGCTTAGGGAACTCTTCAACCCGGCCTTCGTCTTCTCGCACGTGATGCTGGCCACGCTGTACGTGGCCATCTTCCTGCCAGGGTCGGCCAAGGTCAAAAGCCCCGTGGCGTTCTGCGTGGCCATAGCCGTCATCGAGGCGCTTTTCCTGTGCACGCAGGTGGCCAATTGGCGCAAGGGGGCGCTCAACCGGCATGCGGGGGAGGTCTTTGCGTTTCTGTGGGCGGTCCTTCTGGTGTGGGAGGTGGTCACGTCCAAACTGAAGCTGCTGAATTCGGTGGTTTTCCCGGCGCCGGAAAACGTGTTCGCGGTGTTTCCCGCCAACTGGCACGAGATGCTGGTCAACGCCGGGTATTCCACGGGCATCCTGTTCGTGGGCTTTCTGGCGGGCACGGTGGCCGGCATCTTCTTCGGGCTTTTCGTCGGGTGGTACCCGCGCCTGAAGAGCTTCTTCTTCCCCATAGCGCGCGTGTTGGCGCCCATTCCGCCCATGGTGTACGCGCCCTACGTCGTCATCATCCTGCCCGCGTTCGAGCTCACGTCGGTGACGCTGGTGGCGCTCGCCATTTTCCTGTGCGTGTTTTTGAGCACCATCATATCGGTCTCGCAGGTGAACGAGAACATTATCGATTCGGCCAGGACGCTGGGGATACGCGGCCCCAAGATGGTGCTGCAGATACTGCTTCCCAGCGCCCTTCCCGCCTACATCGACGCCTTGAAGGTGAACGTGATCATCGCGTTCATGATGCTGGTGTTCGCCGAGGCGGTGGGCTCCAACTACGGCATGGGGCACTGGATCAACCTCTACACCCATTATGGCGACTACGCCAAGGTGTTTGCGGGCATCTTCGAAATGGCGGCCGTCGTGCTGGTGGTGAACGTGGTGGTGGAGCGCGTCCAACGCCACGCCATCAAGTGGAAGGCCGACTAGGGTCGGGAGGGGCGTTCGTAGCAATTTCATCGGTTTTTCTGCGACGTCCGGCAGGTGGCTTATACTGCCATGCTGACACGAAACGGCCCGCACGCAACCGGAGGATGCCGCAATGACCGAACCGAACCGCCTCGCCGCCGCCCCGCGCGCCTACCGCGCGGTCTTCTTCGACTTGGACGGCACGCTCCTTCCCATGGAACTGGAAGGGTTCATGACGGCGTACTTCCAGTCCATTGCCGCGTTCGTGGGGGCGCACGGGCTGGACGCGCAGGCGTTTTCCGCAGGGCTCAAGGCCGGCATCGGCGCCATGGCCACCCATGAGGACGGGCGGACGAACGCCGAGGCGTTCTGGGGGGCGTTCTTCCAGGAGGCCGATGCCGCCGAAGCCGACTGGGAGGCGCTGCTCGGCGAGTTCTACGAGGTGGATTTCGGGAAGATCGGCGAGGGCGCCCGCCCGAACCCGGCCGCGGCGCGCGCCGTGAACGCGCTTGCGGAGAAGGGCTACCCGCTGGTGCTGGCCACCATGCCCATGTTCCCGCGCCGCGCGGTGGAGTGGCGGCTGGCGTGGGCGGGCGTGGACGCGCGCCTGTTCTCGCGGCTCACCACCTACGAGAACTCCACCTCGGTGAAACCCAAGCCGGCCTACTGCGCCGAAAACCTCGCGGCATGCGGGGTGGCGGGCGCGGACGTGCTCATGGTGGGCAACAACACGGTGGAAGACCAGGCGTTCGCCGGTCTGGGCACCGACCTGTACCTGGTCACCGACTATCTGTTGGATCCGGCGGGCACGGGTGTGGAAGGGGTGCGCCACGGGACGCTGGAGGATTTCGCCGCCTTCGCGGAGGCGCTTCCCGCGTGCGCCGACCCGGTTTCGGGCATCGAGCCGGGCGTGGTTCCCGCCGCGGCGCGGGAGGCGGCGCTTGCCGCGAACGCGCGGATGGCGGCAGGCGACGTTGTGCGGGCGGTGGAAGCATCCAACGCGTTCAACGCCAGTGCCGCGGGGCCGATGCGCGGCGCGTTCGGGAAGGAAGCCTAGGGCCATGGCGCTTTTCGACTGCACGTGCGAGGCGCGAAGCGGACATGCCCGCGCGCTTTCCTACGAGACGGTGCACGGCACGTTCCGCACGCCCATGTTCATGCCCGTGGGCACGAGCGCGTCGGTCAAGGGCGTGACGGTGGGACAGCTGCGCGACCTAGACGCCCAGGTGGTGCTGGCGAACACGTACCACCTGTCGCTGCGCCCCGGCGCGGACGTGGTGGCCGAGGCCGGAGGCGTGCATGCGTTCATGCACTACGACGGCCCCATGCTCACCGATTCGGGCGGCTTCCAGGTGTTCAGCCTGGCCGACACGCTGAAGCTGGACGACGACGGGCTCACGTTCCGCTCCATCTACGACGGCGCCAAGGTGCGCTGGACGCCCGAGGACAACATGCGCATCCAGGAGCAGCTGGGCGCCGACATCGCCATGCAG
>CAJFUR010000076.1 GCA_904420215.1 uncultured Eggerthellaceae bacterium | reverse complement strand
CTTGATGGAGTTCTTGTTCGCGCCCACCGTGCCGTCGCCGCCGAGGCCCCAGAACTTGCACTCGATGGTGCCCTCGGCCGCCGTGTTCGGGCAGTTGGGGTCTTCGGGAAGCGAGAGGTGCGTCACGTCGTCCACGATGCCCACGGTGAACTCGCGCGCCGGCGCGTCTTTCGCAAGCTCGGCGAACACGGCGAACACCGAAGAAGGCGGCGTGTCCTTCGAGCCCAGGCCGTAGCGGCCGCCCGTCACCACGAGGCCGTCGCGGCCCTCCTGCGCAAGCGCGTTCACCACGTCCATGTACAGAGGCTCGCCGAGCGCGCCGGGTTCCTTCGTGCGGTCCATGACGGCGATCTTCTTCGCCGTGGCGGGCAGCGCTTCCACGAACTTGGCGGACACGAACGGGCGGTACAGGCGCACCTTCACCAGGCCCACCTTCTCGCCCTGGGCGCACAGGTAGTCGATGACTTCCTCGGCCACGTCGCAGAACGACCCCATGGCCACGATCACGCGCTCGGCGTCGGGCGCGCCGTAGTAGTTGAACAGCTGGTAGTCGGTGCCCAGCTTGGCGTTGACCTGGTGCAGGTAGTCTTCCACCACCGCCGGCAGCGCGTCGTAGTGGGCGTTGCACGCCTCGCGGTGCTGGAAGAAGATGTCGCCGTTCTCGTGGCTGCCGCGCATGGCCGGGCGCTCCGGGTTGAGCGCGTGCTCGCGGAAGGCGCGCACGGCGTCCATGTCGCACATCTCGGCCAGATCGGCGTAGTCCCACACGGCGATCTTCTGCACTTCGTGCGAGGTGCGGAAGCCGTCGAAGAAGTTGATGAAGGGCATGCGGCCCTTGATGGCCGCAAGGTGCGCCACGGCGGAGAGGTCCATGACTTCCTGCACGTTGCTTTCGGCGAGCATGGCGAAGCCCGTCTGGCGGCAGGCCATGACGTCGGAATGGTCGCCGAAAATGGAAAGCGCCTGCGTGGCCACCGTGCGCGCGCTCACGTGGAACACGGCCGGCAGCTGCTCGGCGGCGATCTTGTACATGTTGGGAATCATGAGCAGCAGGCCCTGCGAGGCGGTGTAGGTGGTGGTGAGCGCGCCCGCGGCCAGAGAGCCGTGCACCGCGCCGGCGGCGCCGCCTTCGGACTGCATCTCGCACACCTTCACCGTGGAGCCGAAGATGTTCTTCTTGCCGGAGGCCGCCCACTGGTCAACGAAGTCGGCCATGGGGCTGGAAGGCGTGATGGGATAGATGCCCGCCACCTCGGTGAACGCATAGGAGACGTAGGCTGCGGCGTTGTTGCCGTCCATGGACTTGAGTTCTCTGGTCATACACCTCTCCTCATGATTGATGTGCCCGGCCCGCCGCGCGCGGGAATGCGGCGCGCAGGAAAGCAGCCGGGCGGCTTCGCGCCCTTTCCCGCACACGGGGAATGCGGCACGCGGGCATTCGGGCGGCGGTTTCGCGCCCTTTCCCGCGCACGCGGCCCCGCCGCGGCCGGATGGTCGGACTCCATGATATCAGGGCGCGCCCGCGCCGCGCGGGCGCGGGCGCGCATGGCGGAACGTGAGGGCGCAGCAATTCGGCAAGCGGCCCCGCATGTGTGGGGCGCATGGAGGCGCGGGGCGCGGCGGCGCGGCGGGCGCGCGGCATGGCCGACGCCTACGGACGCAAGGCGCGAGACCGGGGCCTGCAGGCGCTGCCGCCGCGCCGTCGGCAAACCCACAGCCCGCCCGTCACGTCCAGAACTGGGCCATCTCTATGACGTCGTGGTAGGCCCACGGGTACACGTCGGAATACCAGCCGGTCTCCGGCACGAAGCACACGAGCACGCTGTACAGCACGCTTGCCGCCACCAGCGCGATCAGCACCTTCATGAGCAGCGTCTTCGCCGTCGATCCGGGCTTCAGGTTCTCGTTCACCACGAACGCGAGCAGCACCGCCGCCGCAAGGAACATGAAGCTGAAATCGGCGTAGTAGCGCTGCAGGATGCCGGCCATCTCCGCGTCGAGCAACGCCACCGCCACGCCGGCCGCCAGCAGCACCACGATGACGCCCATGATGGTGCGCGTCGAGCGCGCCTTCATGCGCAGGCGCAGGATGCGCGGGGCGAACGGCAGGATCCACAGCACCGGCAGGCACGCCAGGATGCCGCCGAACGTGACCTCCTTGATGGTCTGCCCCAAGTAGGTGGTGTCGAAGGGCGCCGCCTGAATGTAGGGGAACACGCCCGATACGCAGGGCGGCTGCAGGAAGTAGGCGAACAGCGCCGGCGCCAGGCGCCCGATGTTCATGCCGCGCTTCGTCATGTCGTTCACGGTGAGGTTGTAGTTCGCCCCGAAGTCGAAAGGCGAGCCGAACCGCGCGTAGTTGTAGCCCATGAGGCCGGCGGCCACCACCACGTAAGGCGCCACCAGGCAGGCGAACTCGCGCGCGCCGCGGGGCGTGAAAAGCCGGCGCGCCTTGATGTAGGACCGCCAGAACAGCGGAAACGCCAGAAGCGAGAGCGCCAGAAGCTGCGGGCGGCACCCCGCCACCAGTGCCATGCACAGCGACCCGGCCACGTACCATTTCTCCGGATGCTCCGACACGCGCCCGCGCATCCAGAAGTACAGCCCCCACACGGAAAACGCCAGCCCGCACATGATGGGCAGCGAATAGAACGTGGGGAACTTCAAAAGGTACAGGCCGCCGCAGCACGCGACGAGCGGTATCTGCAGAAGCAGGTACAGCCCCAGGCTCACCCGCTTGAAGTGGTAGCGCGCGAAGCGGTCGAGCAGCGCCGAACAGCCCAGCACGAAGGCCACCGCCGCCACCAGAACGCCGATGGCCGTGGGGAAGTTCGCGCCAGTGACCAGATAGAACGGCAGGTAGAACAGCAGCACCGGCACCACGCCGAAATACACGTAGTAGTGCCCGTCGTGGTAGGCCACGTCGAACAGGTAGGGCTCCCCCGTCTCCTTCTGCGCCTCGTCGCGCGCGCCCTTGTCGTAGGGGTCCTCCATGTCCTGCAGCCACTGCGGGGGTTCCTCGTCCAAGTACAGCTGCCCCTTCGCCATGGCGCGCGCCAGCTCCGCGTACTGCTGCGCATTGTCGCCGCCCACCTCGAAGGTGTTCACCAGGCTGTGCCCGTCCCACGAGCCGTAGTTGTAGCCCTGCGTGGCCACGCCCACCAGGTTCGACCCCATGAACAGAAACGACGCGGCGAGGCACACCTCTATGGCCACCGCGGCCACGATGCCTGCCTTCGACTTCCGGGGGTTCTGCACGATGCCGATGCGGTAGATGGCCGAGCGCGGGCGGAACGCGTATGCGAGGGCCAGCACGCCTGCGGCGATGGCGAAGCGGGTCGTGTTGAACTCGAACGGGTGGTGCGCGTTTATCTGGATGCCGGAAAGCACGATGGGGTACGACACGTCGTCGCCCACCACCTCGATGCGCAGGTTGTCCACCAGTCCGGTGGTGTTGAGCTCGAGGTATTCGCTTTGGGACGAGAAGGTGGAAACCTGCACGTCGGGAACGCCCGCCGTGTATTCGGTCGAGTCGAAATAGGTGTGGTGCGCGTCGTCGGTGAACTGGATTTTCAGCGTGAGCAGCTGCGCGGGCTGGCTGGAGTCGAAGTCCACCCGCACGTTGTGCACCTCGGTGTTCAGGTTCGAGAACTCGATGACGTGGTTCACGGCGGTGAGCTTGTACTGCCCGTCGGAGGTCTGCTGCAGCTCCAGCTTGCCGGAAAGGTCGATGGTGTTGTAGTTTGCCGTGCGGAAGTAGTTGACGTTGAACAGGAACGTTTCCAAGAGAACGGCAATGGCCAGAATGCCGAGGATCGCCCGGACGACGTGCCTGATGGCCGCGCGGCGCGGGCGCACGTGGTCGGCGTACAGGTAGGCCATGTTCTGGCGCACGGTGGGCATGGCGCACCCTACCTTGCCGCGCGCAGTGCCGCAGCCGCGCGGCGCGCCCGTGTGCGGCGGCGCATGGCAAGGCCCCGGGGCACCCCGCCCCACCCCCAACGCCGCGCCTGCGCGCCTTGCGGCGCGACCGTGGGCACGAAGAGGGCGGTCATGGGCACCTCGGGGCCTCTCGCTGACATTGCCGTGCCGGCACGGGCCTTACAGGCCCAGCGCCTGCTTCACGTCGGCGTACACAACCTGCGGGTCGCGGTCGCCGTCGATGGAGACCAACAAGTCGCAGCCGCGGTAGTAGTCGATGAGCGGGCTGGTGGACTTCTCGTACACGTCCAGGCGGTTGCGCACCGTGGCCTCGTTGTCGTCGTCGCGCTGGTACATCTCGCCGCCGCACTTGGGGCACGTCTCGTCGGCCACGGAGCCGATGTAGCCGCAGTCCTTGCACATGCGGCGCGAGGTCAGACGGCGCACGATGACCTCGGGGTCCACGTCGATGAGCAGCGCCGCATCCAGCGGGCGCTCCAGCTTGGAAAGCTCGGCGTCGAGGGCGACCGCCTGCGCGGAAGTGCGCGGGAAGCCGTCCAGGATGAAGCCCTTCTGCGTGTCGGCGTCCTGCAAGCGCTCGGTCACCAGGCCGATGATCACGTCGTCGGGCACCAGGTCGCCCGCGTCCATGTACGACTTCGCCTTCTGCCCGAGCGGCGTGCCGGCCTTGACGGCGGCGCGCAGCATGTCGCCCGTGGAAATGTGCGGGAGCTGGAACTCCTCCACGAGCTTGGCGGCCTGCGTCCCCTTGCCGGCGCCGGGCGCGCCCAACAACACGATGTTCATGATGAGGTTTCCTTTCGGTCTTAATTCGATGCGCAGTATTGTACCAAACGTTGAAGCGAACCGATCACATTTCAAGAGAACGACGGAAGAGGGGGCGCAAAGAGAACTGCGATGCGCCCAACGGACGCAGGCAGCAGATGCGCCGGAAAGGCGGAGACGCCGGGGCGGGAGGGAGGCGCAGGACGCCGAGCGTTGGCGGAGACGCCGGGAAGCCGCCGCCTTGCAGGGCACCCGACGGGCGCGGGCATCGAGCATCCTCGCAGCCGGACGCTTTCGACGCAGAGCGCATCCCGCAGACGGCCCTATGCGGACACGCTTTGGCGATCTTGCGCAGACCCCGTACACGAATCTTGCGCAGACCCTGTGTGCGAATCTTGTGCAAATCTTGTACACGAAACGCGCGGCGAAAATGAAAAACGCCCTGATCTGCTATCTGATCAGGGCGTTTGCTTTACGCTAGGCTACTTGAAGAAGCCCTGGTAGTTGTGCATCTTCAGTTGGCTTTCCACCTTGCCCATGGTGTCGAGGGCAACGCCTATCATGATGAGGATGGACGTGCCGCCGAACGCCTGGACGAGCGTGTTGCCGGTGAAGTAGAAGATGATCGACGGGATGACCGCGATGGCGGCGATGAAGATGCCGCCGGGCAGCGTCACGCGGCGCAGGACGTTCTTGATGTAGACGACCGTGGCCGAGCCGGGACGCACGCCCGGGATGGATCCGCCCTGCTTGTGCAGATTGTCGGACGTCTCCTCGGGGTTGAACACCATCGACGTGTAGAAGTACGCGAAGAACACGATGAGCAGCACCGTGAGGATCCAGTTGATCCATCCCGTGGAGATGGCGTCCGCCACGGCGGTAAGCCAGTCCACGTTGAACAGCGCCGCCAACTGCGCCGGGAAATAGATGATGCAGCTGGCGAAGATGATGGGGATGACGCCCGCCGCATTCACCTTCAAGGGGATGTAGGTGGTCTGGCCGCCCATCATCTTGCGGCCCTGAACGCGCTTGGCGTAGACCACGGGGATGCGGCGCTGCGCGCGCTCCACGAAGATGATGAGCGGGATGCACACGAGCACCACCACGATGGTGAGCACCGTCACCGCAACGCCCATGCCGCTGCCCGTCAGGTTCAGCGACGAGAAGATGGCGGAGGGCACGCGCGACACGATGCTCACGAAGATGATGAGCGACATGCCGTTGCCCACGCCGCGCTGCGTGATGAGCTCTCCCATCCACATGATGAACGCCGTGCCCGCCACCAGCGTGAACACAATCACGACGTCGGTCAGCCACCCGGGCACCGCGCTGGAGAACACCACGCCGTAGGCCGGCGACTTGAACAGCAGCAGGTACCCGATGGCGTTGATGAGGCCCAAACCCAGCGTCAGGTAGCGGGTGACCTGCGTGATCTTGCGGCGGCCCGTTTCGCCTTCCTTGGCCCAGCGGCCCACGGCGGGAATGACGCCCTGCATGAGCTGCATGATGATGGACGCCGTGATGTAGGGCATGATCCCCAGCGAGAACACCGAGAAGTTCGACAGCGCGCCGCCCGTGAACAGGTCGAGCATGGTCATGGACACGCCGCCGCCCTCCACGAACCGCGTGGCGAACTCGTTGAAGGGAATGCCCGGCACCGGCACGTAGGCACCGAAACGGTACAGCGCAAGAATGCCCAGCGTGAACAGGATCTTCTTGCGCAGTTCCGGAACCTTGAAGGCATCGATGATTGAGCTTAGCAAGGCTCTTCGACCTTTCCTCCGGCTGCTTCGATCTTGGCCTTGGCCGAAGCAGACACCTTGTCAACCTTGACCGTCAGGGCCTTGGTGATCTCGCCGTCGCCGAGCACCTTGACCAGCGCATCGGCATGCTTGATGATGCCCTTGGCCTTGAGGCTCTCGCCATCCACCACGTCGCCCGCCTCGAACTTCTCCTCCAGGCGCTTCACGTTGACCGGCAGGTATTCCACGCGGTTGATGTTCGTGAAGCCCGGCAGCTTCGGAAGGCGGCGGGCAAGCGGCGTCTGGCCGCCTTCGAACCCAGCGCCCTTGCCGCCGCCCGCGCGCGACTTCTGGCCGTTCATGCCGCGACCGGCGGTCTTGCCCGTGCCCGAGCCGGGGCCGCGCCCGACGCGCTTGCGGCTCTTGCGGGATCCTTCGGCAGGCTTGAGGTCTTTCAGTTCCACAGTAAACTCCTTGCGATCGCTTCCGGACACGCCGTCCGGCGCTGGCAGCTCGCCGCCAGCAAACTTCCCTGTCACGTCTGATAACAACGTGCTTGACGCCGGGATGCCCCGAAGCGCCAAGCACGCATTATATCCTAAAAGGGATAGAATGCCCGGACGATTTCGGACATTCCATCTCATCGAATGCTCCCGCGGGCGAAGCGGGGGACGAAGACCCTTCGACTCGCTCCGCTCGCTCAGGATGACAACCCGCCAAGCCGCCGAAGCCTTACAGCTCCTCAACCTCGACGAGGTGCTTCACCTTGAAGATCATGCCGCGGACACTCTCGTTGTCCACCTGGTCCACCGTGCGGCCGATCTTGCCCAAACCCAGCGCGCGCAGCGTCTTGCCCTGGTCGGCCGGACGGCCGATGGAGCTTCTCACCTGCGTAATGCGCAGCGACTTCTTCGCCTCTGCCATTATTCGCTCTCCTTCCAACCGAAGATCTGCGCAACCGACATGTTGCGGCGCTCGGCCACTTCCTGCGGGCTTTGCATGTTCTTCAGGCCCTCGGCGGCCGCCTTCACGATGTTCATGGCGTTGTTGGTGCCGAGCGACTTCGTGAGCACGTCCGTGACGCCGGCCAGCTCCATGATGGCACGCACCGGACCGCCGGCGATAACGCCGGTACCGGGAGTGGCAGGCTTGATGAGCACGCGACCCGCGCCGTACTCGCCCAGAATCTCGTGCGGCAGCGTCTTTTCCGCCGTCAGCGGAACGGTGAACATGTTCTTCTTCGCGTCCTCGACGCCCTTCTTGATGGCGATGGGCACTTCCTGGGACTTGCCCATGCCCACGCCGACG
>CAJFUR010000075.1 GCA_904420215.1 uncultured Eggerthellaceae bacterium | reverse complement strand
GGCCTCCACGGTCCAGCCGAACGTGACGGCGTCCATCCAGATGCGCGGGTTCCAGCAGATCTGCCCGATGCCCATGTTGTTGGGCGAGCCGAACAGGTTCATGAACCGGTGCAGCGGCCAGAACGACGCATGCGGGCCGCCGATCATGGAGGCAAGCGTTTCCGGCCCATGGGCGTCTGCGAGCGCGCGCAGGCGCGCCGCTATGTCGTCGAGCGCCTCGTCCCAGCTCACGCGCTCCCATTCGTTCGAGCCGCGCGCGCCCACGCGGCGCAGCGGGTGGTTCACGCGCGCCGGGTCGTCGAGCGCCTGCAGGTTCATGCGCCACCGGCGGCAACCCGCCAGAATGCGCTCGTCATAGGGGTAGCGCGTCGGGTCGGGCGCCAAGTCGGTCACCCGCCCGTCTTCCACCGTGGCCAGAAATGCGCAGCAGTAGCCGCAATAGTGGCAGTTCGTCCGCTTGATTTCAGCCATCGGCCCCGTCCCTTTCCGCCGGCGCGCTTCCGGAGGCGCCGCCTTCGTCGCCTGCGGGGGCCAACGCCGCGCCTTCCGCATCCGCGTCCACACCCGACATCGCGCCAGCAGCCGCATCGGCTGTGCCCTGCGAGCCTGCGCCGGCGTCCCGCAAACCCACGCCTGCGCCGGCGTCCTCCGCCCCGCACGCGCCCTCCAGGCCGACGAACGCCCGGTTGCCCGCCTCTGCGGGCGGCTCGGCGTCGAACAGGAATCGCAGCTTCATGTACTGGTCGGCATGCGCCCAGTCCACCCGCCAGTCGTACAGCAGTTCCAGATAGTGGAACACCGGCACCGCCCGTTGCGCGGTGGAAAGCTGGAACGCGCAGCTCACGCATGCGGTCACCACAGCTGCCGCGCCGGCCGCCTCGGCTTCCTCCCCATGGCGGCGCGCCTGCTTGTCCGCGGCTTCCAGCTTGCCGGCGGCGCGCACGAGCGAGCCGCAGCAAAACGACCGGTTGCGCACGTGGGCCGTCTCCACCAGCACCCCCCCGGGCAGAAGCGCCCGGGTGCCATCGGCGAATTCCCCGGTGGAGCGGTCGGGGCACGAATCGTGCACGCACACCGCCACGTCTTCGGGGGCAACCGGCGCCTCCGCCGCCACCATGCGCCGCAAGACCCCCTCGTCGATGCGGTAGCCCATGTTCGCAAGCTCCTGCGGCAGCGTGTCCACTTGCACGTCCGCCGTGCGCGCGTCCCGCGCGAGCGCCGAGCGCAGCGCAGCCACGCAGTTGGGGCAGGCGGCCACGATGCGCCGCACGCCGGCGCGTACCACGTGGTCGCACATCTGCCGCTCGAACTCCGCGCGCACGCGCTGCCCGTCGGGTTCGAAACTCAAGATCTTGCCGCAGCACAGAAGCGACATGCCGTCCACGCGCCCGGCCTGCGCGAGCAGGTCGTACACGCTTCTCACCAAGGGCAGGGCGTAGTTGACGAGCGAGCAGCCGGGAAAGAACAGCGCCGTGCACGCCGCGGGGGCACCCGCGCCCTCGCCGCCGGCGCCCGCCCCTGCACCGTGCGCGCCGGCGGCGTCCGCATCGGCCCCGCCGCCTGCGGCAGCGCGGTCGCCGGCGCTCGCCGGCGCGTCCTCCACCACCCACGCCCGCAACCCCGGATAGGTGCACGCGACCGTCTTGCCGGTCAAGGCGTCTTCGAAACGATATGGTTCCATGGGGAGGCTCCCGTCATTTTCCATCCGTCATTCCCACGCGCGGCGCAGGGGCGCGCTGCGCGCAGCCCCGCGCGAAAGGCGCGCCGCCCGGCAGCGCCCCACCGCCTGCGGCAACGCCGCGCCGCCTAACAGCGTCCCATCACCCGCAACGACGCGGGCCGCAGCGCGCAATCCTGCGCGGAAGGCGCGTCACCCGACACAACCCGCCACCTGCAGCAACGCCCTGCTGCCTGCAAAAGCGCCGCGCCGCCGCGCCGCTTTTGCCGTATGACCACGGCGAACCCGACCTGTGCCCAGGCCGGGTTCGCGTCGGTTCGCGCAGGCGGGCGCGTCTGCAGCCAACGCCCCCGCCGCTTTCGTCGTATGTCTAGAACTCGTTGTCGCCGTAAGTCCAGCGGGTGATGAACTCCGCGTCGTTTTTCGCCACGCGGTTGTAGTAGCGGTTCTCGCCCGGGATCTCGGCGCGGTCATCGGTGTTGACCACCATGAAGCGCAGCAGGCAGCCGCCGCACAGCACCAGAATGGGGGCAACCACCGTGGACGCGGCGGAATGGCCGCCGCCGATGTACATGAGCAGCGGGACCACCAGGCCGAGGCCCACCATGCCCACCCAGAACAGCAGCGCATAGGAGCCGCGCACCCAGCGGCGGGCGGCCGCCTTGGCCGTCACGTTGCCGGCGCCCAGGAACGAGAGCACCATCGTGAGCAGCACGATGAGTTCGGCCACCACCAGCACGATGTCGATCACGTGCAGCACTTCCACAACCGCCACGGCCGCGAACAGGTTCTCCAGCGTGCCCGCCATGGGCCAGCCGCCAATGGAGAGCACGATGGCCGCGCAGCCCGTCGAGATGGCCGAGATGGTGAACAGCACCGGCAGGGCCGGGGTCGCCCAGAACGCATGCGCCTTCAGGGTGGAGAGCATGATGCCGGTGTACATCATGATGCACAGGCCGAAGAAGCCCGCGACGATCAGGAAGAAGTCGGCGGCAGGCTTCAGGAAGCCCGACAGCCCCGCGAACACCGGCCACGCGTCGCCGATGAACGCGAGGAAGAACAGCAGGGCGAACACCGCGGCGATGACCAGAAACGTCGCGCCCCACTTGATGATGGACTTCGACGTGGTCCACACCCGCCAGAACACGCCCGGCTGCCCCAAGTCAACGACCAAAAACACGCAGCCGATGGCCACGCACACCAGCGACACGAGCACCGGGAAGGCGAATATCTCGGCATACCCCGGGATCACGAAGCTGTTGAAAATGGCAGACAGGAACAGAATGCCGCCAGCCAGACCGCCCAGGAACAGGTAGAGCGCGATGGGCGGCTCCCAGTAATGATGCTTCATTATGCCTTACCTCCCAAGTCAGGAATGTAGTATATCTGCGGATCGGTGCCGAATTCCTCGAAGAGGCGCTCGGTCTTCACGGAGCCGATGATCTTGGACACCTCGGAGTTCGGGTCGTCCAGGTCGCCGAAGATGCGCGCCTTCTGATGGCAGGTCAGCACGCAGTAGGGCTGCGCCGAGGGGTCCAGCTGGCGCTTGTCGCGGCAGAACGTGCACTTGCGCACGAAGCGGTGCATGCGGTCTTCCAACTTGGATGCGTCGCGCATGCCGTAGGGGCAGGCGTTCACGCACACCTTGCACGAAAGGCACTTCTTGGGGTCCACCCACACGGTGCCGTCCTCGTCCTGCTGGCTCGCGCCGGAGGGGCAGCAGGGAACGCACTCGGGGTTGGCGCAGTGCATGCACAGCGTCGGGGTCCACGTCTTGTGGACGTTCGGCCACGTGCCCTGCGCGCCCTCGGTGACCACGGGGTTGTACACGATGTCGAGCGGAAGCTTGTTCCACGTGCGGCAAGCGACCGTGCAGGAGTGGCAGCCGATGCAACGACGCTGGTCGATGACCATAACGTAACGAGTCATTTATCTATCCTTTCTTCCCGCTCGGCGGCTATTCCTCGATGGGCGCATACGACATGTCGTAGCGCTTGCCGGTGGCTTCGTCCACCAAGTTGGCCGTGGCGGCGTCGTAGAGCCAGCCGTAATAGGCGTCGTGGTAGGCGCCCGTTTCGGGGTCGAGCATCCAGCCGCTGTTCGGGTCGTACACGTAGGGCTTGTCGCCCAGCTGTGCAAAGCCCTTCTCCTTGTTCCACGTCAACTGCTCGGGAACCTCGTAGGGCGCGTCCTGCCCAGGATAGCAGCGCACCCCGGCCAAAAACGGGATTTCCTCGCGCTCCATGGTGTACATCTTGCCCGTCTCGTCGTCCACCAGGCACTCGCTGGCGGAATCGTAGCGCCAGCCGGTGTAGGCGTCGTGGTAGCCCTTCGTGCGCGGGTTGATGAGCCAGCCCGACTCGTCCAGGCGGAAATGCGTGCCCTTCTGATACAGCGTGTTGTTCTGCCACACCCACTCGTAGCCTTCCGGCACCTCGATCTCGGGCTGGGGCTTCTCGAACGGGATGGGCTCGCGATCGAGCTTCATCTCGCTGGGCTTCATGTGGATGCCCGGTTCCTTGGCGGAACCCGGGATGGAGAACTGCGTGTCGGACTTCTTGTATTCCTTGTCGAACTCGCCGCACTTGTACACCTTGCACATGAGGCCGCGGTTGGCCCACGAGCCGCCCATGGGGTCGCAGTCCCAGTCGTCCACCGAGGTGAGCACGTTCACGTTGGACTCCAGGCAGCCGAACGGGTTGTCCAAATCGGCCGAGCCGTCGCGCTCGGGGAACCACCAGCCGCGCGGCGCGAACACCACGTTGGGATGCACCTCGGGCTCCACGTTCGCGCGCATCTTGATGCGGCCGCGGCGCGTCTCGATCCAGCACCAGTCGCCGTACTTGATGTTCAGCTTCTCGGCCAGTTCCGGATTGAGCGAGAAGTACGGGTCGGGGTACAGGTAGCGGATGCCCTGCATCTGGAAGTGCTCGGAGTGGTGGTAGGGCATGAAGCCGCCGCCCGTGGTGAGCACGATGGGGTACTCCTCGGCGATCTCCGGCGTGTCGATCTCGTTCTCGCAGCAGCCAACATAGGTGGGCATGCCGGCGTAGCCCAGTTCGCGCAGGATGGACGAGTTGCACTCCACCTTGCCCGACGGCGTCCAGAAGCCGCCGTTCGTGATGTACTTGTTCTGGTGCAGCGGCGGGTAGTACATGCGCACGCGGTCAACGAACTCGTTGTAGTTGGAGATGGGAAGCCCAAGCGGCTTCAGGATGTGGTAGTACGCCTCTTCCTCGGTTTCCCACGGCCACATGGCGGGATCCTGCCCGCAGGCCAGGCCCAGCTTGCGCCAGAACACCATGTCGGTGTGGCGGTCGTACTTGGGCTGGATGGCGCGGCGCCCGCCCATGAACGAGTCGGTGGCGCCGTAGTGCGTGACGATGGTGGGGCGCTCGAGCGCGCCGGCCGCCGGGAACACGTAGTCGGAGAACAGCGCCGTGGGGGTCATCCAATAGTCCACCGTCACCAGGAACTCGCACTGCTTCAAGGCGGCGAGCGTCATCTTGGCGTCGCCGTAGGAGTTCACGGGGTTCGTGGCGTTCACGATGAGGGCGCGCACCCGGTAGGGGTCGCCCGTGAGGATGGCCTTGAACACGCTGGGGCCATGGGCCTCGCAGAACCACTCGGTAGGCAGCGTCTTGCCCCACGTGCGGCGCGCGTTGTCGGAGATGATCTGATAGCCGGGCCAGGAGGTCAGCTTGAACTTGTTGGAGCCGATCTGCTTGGCCTTCTGTTCCTCGGGCAGGCACTCGTTGGCTTCCATTTCCTCGTCGGTGAGGAAGCCCAGCGAAGGACCGGGCATGCCGTCGCCGCCGGGGACGTCCAGGTTGCCGCAGATGGCGCGGATGAGCGCGATGGCATGGGAGCCGGTGGTGGAGGCGCGGCCGATCTGGTCCCACGTGCAGCCCCACTGGATGCAGCCGGGGCGGTTCGTGGCGTAGGTGCGCGCCGCGGCACGGATCTGCTCGGCGTCGAGCCACGTGATGGGCGCGGCCCATTCGGGCGTGTAGCCCTTCACGTGCTCGCGCAGCTCGTCGAAGCCGTCGCACCAGTCGTTCACGAACTGGAAGTCGTAAAGGCCCTCGTAGATGATGGTGTGCAGCATGGCCAGCGCCAGCGCGGCGTCGGTGCCGGGGCGCAGGGGCAGCCACATGTCCGCCTTCGAGGCGGTTTCGGAGTAGCGCGGGTCAACGACGATGATCTTCATGCCGGCCTTCTGCAGGTCGGTGTAGCCGTTCATGCCGCCCAAGGTGGAGGCGCCGGGGTTCATGCCCCAGAGGATCAGGCACTTCGCGCCGCCCAGGTCGGTCTCGAAGGGCGACCAGCCGGCCACGCAGGTTTCCGCCATGAATGTGGGGATCCAGCACAGAAGCGCATTGTGGAAGCCGTTCGGCGTGCCGAACTGGTTGAGGAAGCGGCGGCGCGCCCAGTCGTCGGTGCGCGTGGTGCCGCCGGCGGAGGCCACGGCCTCGGCGCCGCTTTCGGCCTTGATTTGGTTCAGCCGCTCGGCCACTTCCTGAATGCCCTGGTCGTAGGGGATCTGCTCCCACTTGCCCTCGCCCTTCTCGCCCACGCGCTTGAGCACGTGGTTGATGCGGGCGGGGTGGTTCACGTGCAGAAGCGCGCTGGTGCCGCGGCAGCACAGGCCGCCTTGGCTCGAATAGTTGGGGTCGCCCTCGATCTTGATCACGTCGCCATCCTTCACGTAGGCGAGCACGCCGCAGTTAGCATGGCAGAAGTAGCACAGCGACTTGATCATTTCGACGCCGTCTTGATGGATATCGACCTCGGTCGATTCGGTGTCGGGGCACACGAGGCCCTTGAGACCGCTCGACGTCTTGGAAATCTCCGTCATCTACCTTCCCCTCTTCTTTCCTCGTCCGTCCAACAATGCCAATCTCATGATCGTCTCTTTCGATGCGGCTTGCGCTGCGTGCAAGCCCCTCGCAATCCACGAACGTGCGCAGGCAGTGTACAAAAAGAAGCGCGCGGTGCGCATCGCACTGGAGGTTCTAAAGTCCGGCGGCCGATAAGCCCGATGGTACTAAATGCCGGGCTTCTTTCTCCCGCCTCGTCCGCCCACTGAGGAAACCGCTGGTGAAATGTGGATTCCACAAAGGGCCCCGTGGCTTCGCACTCCCTGTGTGCAACCTCGCCTGCATCCGACCCCCACCGCCCCGCCCCCGCGCGGTCCGCATGCCCTGCGGCCCGACGGGCGGCAAGCCGTGTCCCTCCCGATGCGCCGCGCGGCGTGCGCGACACGCACCAGTACTAGATGGAATCGGCTAGTTGATTATAGCCATTACAAGGACGGGATGCCACCGAAGCATAAGGTTTTCCGGTGAAGGGCGGAGGGAAAACCACACGGGGGGGCACTGGGGCGCAGCGACGTGCGCCGCGGGCGGCGGGGCGGGCGCGCGGCGGGCGCAGGGGGGGGGACGCGGCGAGGGGGGGGGACGCGGCGGGCGCGGGGCGGGCGTGGGAGAGGCGTGGGGCGGGCGTGGGGCGGGCGCGGGACGGGCGTGCCGCCACATTTTCGACGATTCCTGCGATCGCCAAAACCTTTGACGGATCGAAAGCCGACCGTGCCCCGCAAAAGGCCAGATCAGAAATTCCTCTGGACGCGCCCGCACGCGAGCGATGTCGAAAATCGGCGAAAATGTGGCCGAATGCCCTCGTTTGCGAGCATCTCGGCGACAAGCGGACGGCAGGGCGCCCGGCGGCAAGGCCGGGTGCGGGCCACCCGGCGGCTAAAGGCGAACGCGGGCCGCCTAGCGACGAGGGCGAGCGCGAATCGTCCCGAAACGCGGATTTGACTTATAATCCCAAGCGTCCACAGAGCAATTCCAAGCGTACAGGGCGGCACGGCCGCGAACGGCAAGGAGGCCACATGACCACGCATGCATTCACTTTCATGGGAACGGGGGCCGGCTGCGGCGTCCCAGCGTTTTTCTGCGACTGCCCGGCCTGCAACGAGGCGCGGCAAGACCCGCGCGCGCGGCGCGGCGACTGCGGCGTCATGGTGCGCGGCGAGAAGACCCTGATCATCGACACGCCGCCCGACCTGCGCCACCAGCTTCTGCGCGAAGACGTGCGCGCGGTGGACCGCCTGCTGTACACCCACGCCCATTTCGACCACTTGGGCGGCCTGGGCGAACTGGAATACCTGGTGCAGCTGGTGTCGAAGGCGCCGCTTCCCACCTACGGCAGCGCCGACGCGCTCGCCGGCGTGCAGACCGAGTTCCACTACATGACCTACTGTCTGGATTTCCACGAACTCGCCCCGTTCGAAACGGTGGAGTACGACGGCGCGTCCTACACCGCCCTGCCCGTCACGCACGCCCCCGGCACGTATGGCTACCTGATAGAGACGCCGGCCACGCGCCTGTTCTACGCCTCCGACACCGGCAGGCTGCCCGACGCCACCGCCGAGCGCGTGCGCAGCGTGGACGTGATGGCCATGGATGCGACGTTCTGGAAGCGCAACTGGTCGCCCGACGCGCACCACAGCGTGCAGGAAACCATCGAGGAGGGGCTGGATTTGGACGTGGGCACCCTGTACCTCACGCATCTGGCCATGCACTACGACGAACCCGTCACCCTGGCGCAGCTGGAGGACTACCTGCAGCAGTACGAAGGCCGCGTGCGCCCCGCCGCCGACGGCCTCACGCTGGAGATATAGCCGCCGCGCGCGTGCGTCACGCCCCGCGCACCCGGGCGCAGCCGACGCCGAGGGCGCCGGCGCCGGTGTGGCAGGCGATGCTGAGCGGCAGGGAGTCCACGTACACGCCCTGGCCGCCGAAACGCGCGCTCACCTCGTCGGCGAACTCCCGCGCCGCATCGGCACAGTGCGTGTGGGCCACGTACAAATGCACGTTGCGGCACCCGCCGAAGCGCTCCTCAACGTCGCGGGCGATGGCGCGCAGCATGGTGCGCCGCGCCATCTTCGCCGACTTCGCAATGGAGAAGGCGTCCAGCTTCGACCCCTGAATCTGCAAGACCGGCTTTATGCGCAGGACCGACCCGATGGCCGCCGCCGCAGGGGTGACGCGCCCGCCGCGGCGCAGATGCTCCATGGTGTCCGCCATGAGGTAGATGCTGGCCTCCCGCGCCGCGCCCTCAAGGAGGGCGCGCACCTCGGAGGCATCGCGGCCTTCCCGCGCCCATGCGAGCGCGTCGAGCACCGACTCGCGCTGCGTGACCGAAATGCGCTGGTTGTCCACCACGAACACGCGCCCCTCGAAGTGCTCCGCCAACTGGCGGGCCGTCTCGCACGAACCGGAAAGGCCGCTGGACATGGGAATGTAGACCACCTCGTCGTGCTCCTGCAGCAAGTCCGCCCACAGCTTGCCCAAATCCACGATGGACGGCTGCGACGTGGCGATGTCGCTGCCCTCGCGCTGGCATTGGTAGAACTGCTCCGCGTCCAGGTTGACGCCCTCGAAGCATTCGCGCCCGTCGATGGAAAACGGCATCGGCACGACGGACACCCCCAGGCGCCCGGCCTCGTCGCGCATGATGCCGCTGTTGGTGTCGGTCACCACCGCAATGCGTTTGCCCATGTCAAGCACAGTCCCCCTTCGCGCGCTCGATTCGCGCGCCTTCCCGCAACGGACGGCGGGGCCGCCGGAGCGCGCCCCGCCTTGCTTCTCTTGCCTATTGTGACCGAAACCCTAGCCGCGGACCTCGGCGCCGGTGGCGGCGCACACTTTCTTCACCAGACGTTCGTGCGCCTTGTCGGCCTCCTCGCCGGTGAGCGTGCGGTCGGCCGCCCGGTAGGTGAGCGCGAAGGCCATCGACTTCTTGTGCGCCCCAATGCGCCGCTCGTCGCGGTACACGTCGAACAGGCGCGCGTCCTCCAGCAGCTTCCCGCCGGCCGACGCCATGCACTGCATGAGCTTCTCGCAGGTCACCGACTCGTCCACCACGAACGCCACGTCCATGGACACGGCAGGCAGCGTGGGCACGTCCACATAGTCGCGCGCCGGACGCGCGGCGCGCAGGAGCGCCTCCACATCCAGCTCGAACGCCACCACCGGGGCCGCGGCCTCGAACGCCTCTGCGGCAAGCGGGTGCACCTCCCCCACCCAGCCCAGCTCGGTGCCGCCCGAAAGCACCGCCGCGGCGCGCCCCGGCTGCAGGTGCGGCGCCTCGTCGGCGGAAAGCGCCTTGAAGCGCAGCTTCGGCAGCGCCAGCTCGCGCGCGAGGCTTTCCACCACGCCCTTGCCGTCGAAGAAGTCGAAGGCGGCCGGCGCTTCGTTCCAGCCCGCGTCGCGCATGGCGCCCGCCAGCACGCCGGCCACGCGCCGGCGCTCCTTCGGCTGCTTCTTGCCCTCGTGGGCGAAGAACACGATGCCCGTCTCGTAAAGCTGCACGTTCCTCACGCCGCGGCTCTGGTTGTACGCCACGCTGCGCAGAAGGCCGGGGACGATGCTCTGGCGCATGACGGACTGGCCGGCGTTGAGCGGGTTGATGAGCTCCACCGCCTCCCCCAGCCCCTCGCGCGGCATGCGCAAACGCTCCAGATCGCCCGGTTCGGCGAACGAATAGGTCATCGTTTCGTTGAGGCCGCATGCGCGCAGCGTGGCGTTCACCACGTCCATCGCGCGCGCCTCCGGGGTGCGCACGCCCACGCGCTCGCGCCCGCCGGGAAGCGTGGCCGGGACGCGGTCCATGCCCCACAGGCGCAGCACTTCCTCGTACAGGTCGATCTCGCGCACGAGGTCGGGACGGAACGTGGGAGCGGTCACGGCGAGCGCGTCGGCGTCGGGACCCGCGCCCACTTCGCAGCCCAGGCGGCGCAGCACGTCCTCCACGAAGTCGCGCGGGATGTCCGCGCCCATCATGGCGCAGAAGCGCGGGATGCGGAACTGCAGGCGCGGCGCCTCGGAAACGCGCGGCCACGCGTCCACGATGCCCCAGGCGTTGCCGGCAGCGCGGCTCACCGTGCCGCCCGACACGGCGGCGACGAGCGCGGCCGCGGCGGCCGAACGCGCCTCGATGCCGTGGTCGTCCACGCCGCGCTCGTAGCGCATGGAGCTTTCGGAAATGAGGCCGAGGTTGCGGCTGGTGCGGCTGGTGCGCCCCGCCTCGAAGGTGGCCGCCTCCAGCAGGATGTCCACCGTCGCGTCGGTGACCTCGGTGTCAAGCCCGCCCATGACGCCCGCGAGCGCCACCGCGCCGCGCTCGGGCGTGGCGATGACGGTCATGTCGGGGGTGAGCGAGCGCTCCTCGCCGTCGAGCGTGACCAGCTTCTCGCCCTCCTTGGCCGCGCGCACCACCACGTTCGCATGCCCGTCCGCACCCACGAGCGTGCCCAAGTCGAACGCGTGCAGCGGCTGGCCGAACAGGAACAGGATGTAGTTGGTCACGTCCACGATGTTGTTGATGGAGCGCTGCCCGATGGCGGCCAGGCGTTCGACCATCCAGTCGGGCGAAGGCCCCACCTTGCAGCCGCGGATAACGCGGGCGGTGTAGCGCGGGCAGCGCGCGGCGTCCTCGATGTCCACGCTCACCGTTTCGTCAACGGGCACCGCGGTTGCGTCCAGCTGCAGCTCGGCGGCCATTGCGGGCAGCGGGTCCGTCCAGTCGCACTGGTACATGGCGCCCACCTCGCGCGCGAAGCCCGTCACCGACAGGCAGTCGGGACGGTTCGGCGTGATTTCCAAGTCGAGCACGGTGTCGGAAAGCCCCAGGTAGTCGGCTATCGGCATGCCAACGGGCGCATCCTCGGGCAGGATCCAGATGCCCTCGTGGTCGGTCCCCATGCCCAGTTCGCGGCGCGAGCAGCACATGCCGCAGCTCGTCACGCCACGCAGCTTGGACTTCTTGATCTTGAAATCGCCGGGAAGCACCGCGCCCACGGTGGCCACCGGCACCTTGATGCCCGCCGCAACGTTCGGCGCGCCGCACACTATCTGCACGGGCTCCTCCGCGCCCACGTCCACCACGACCACGTGCATGTGGTCGCTGTCGGGATGCGCCTCGCACGTTTGCACGTGACCGACCACCACGCCGTCGAGCGCCGCGCCCGTCTTCTCCACGCCTTCCACGCCCGTGCCCGTCAGATCGAGCCGGTCGCAGAACGCCTTCGTGTCCGCCGGCACGTCCACGTACTCGGACAACCACTTGAGAGATATCTTCATCGTTGCTTCTCTTTCTTCTATCTGCAAACCTCTATAGGTCCAGCAAAGTCAGCGAGGGCGCTTGGGGTGCCCCGAATCGTGGGGAAGGCGAAGGGGAAGCGTACTTCGGTACGCGACCCTTCGGCTTCGCCGCGAGGCGGGGTGCACCAAGCGACCGCAGCGTCGGCGCGTTCCGTCGGCCAGCAGGCCGATGGAACCTAGAACTGCCGCAGGAACCGCATGTCGCCTTCCAGCAGCATGCGCAGGTCGGGGACGTTGTACTTCAGGCAGGCGATGCGCTCCACCCCCATGCCGAACGCGAACCCGGAATACTTCTCGGGGTCGATGCCCGACATGGAAAGCACGTTCGGGTCCACCATGCCGCAGCCGAGGATTTCCAGCCAGCCCGTGCCCTTGCACATGCGGCAGCCCTCGCCGTGGCAGATGCCGCAACTCACGTCCACTTCGGCGGACGGCTCCGTGAACGGGAAGAAGTGCGCGCGGAACCGCGTCTTGCGCTCCGGGCCGAACACCTGCTTGCACAGGAAGTCCAGCGTGCCCTTCAGGTCGCCGAACGTGATGCCCTCGTCCACCACCAGGCCCTCTATCTGGTGGAACTGCGGCAGGTGGGAGGGGTCGGCCACGTCGCGGCGGTACACCTTGCCGGGCGCGATCACGTAGATGGGAAGCTTACGCCCCTCCATCGCGTGCACCTGCACGCCGGAGGTCTGCGTGCGCAGCAGCACGTCGGACTCGCCGCGCACGTTGCATTCGGCGCCCGAGCGGTCCACCACGTAGAACGTGTCGGCCAGGCTGCGGCTGGGGTGGTCGGCCGGGGCGTTCAGCGCCTCGAAGTTGTAGTAGCACGTCTCCACCTCGGGGCCCTCGGCCACCGAGTAGCCCAGGCCGAGGAATATCTCGGACACCTCGTCGATGATGCCGTTGATGAGGTGGCGCGTGCCCATCTGCTGCGCGCGTCCCGGCAGCGTCACGTCCACGGCGGCCGCGTCGATGGCGGCGGCCAGTTCGGCGGCCGCCAGCTCTTCCTTGCGCGCGGCGAGCGCCGCTTCCACCTCTACGCGCACCTCGTTCACGGTCTTGCCCACCTGCGCGCGTTCCTCCTTGGGCATCTGCCCCATGCCGCGCAGGTAGCCCGTCAGCGTGCCGGACTTGCCCAGCACGCCCACGCGCACCGCTTCGAGTGCGGCCGTGTCGGCGGCCTGCGCAATGGCGGCCAGCGCCTGCCCGCGCAGCGCCGCCACTTCCTCCACGATAGCCATGTCGCCTGTCCCTTCCCGTCTTCCGTCGTCTTCCGTCGTCTTCCGTCTTCCGTCTTCGCCGTGCCGCGCGCCGAACAGCGTTCCCGCTTGGCGGAGCGCGCGGGCGGCCCGCGAGAGCCCCAAAGCCGCATCGGTCGCCCCGCTGCCTGCGGAAATGCCGCCGCCGTCTCGGGCGGCAACGCCCTAGGCGTCCGCGCCCTGCGCGCCGCCTGCGGAAACGCCGCCGCCCCGCCGCGCCGCGCCCGCGGAGCGCGCACGCTGCCTGCGGAGGGCGCGCCGCGCGCGTCCCGCCGAAGCGGCGCGCGGGCGCGAGGGCCGCACACGAAAAAGAGCCTTCTCCCATCCCGGCGTCGGGGGGAATCCCCCCACTCCAAGGACGAGAGAAGGCTCTCGCGGTACCACCTTGGTTGACGGTCCCATGCCCGCACGCCCCGCCGCCCGGAAAGCGCGTTTCGCTTCCCCAACCCGCACGGTGCGGCGCGACCTGTGCCGCCCACTCGTTTCGCCCTGTCACGGGAGCGCCCGTCATGCCCTACTCGCCGTCTCGCGCGCTGCCGCCGCCTGCGGGTGCCGCAGGAAGGGCGCCGTGCGCGTCCGTGTTCAGGCATGCTGCTCGGAAGGGAATTCTCGCGCATGCCGCCCGGGCCCTTTCAGCCGGCGAGGCCCGTCTCTGGAAGCGACCGTCCTGCGCGATACGGTCTTCGTCGTCGCATGTAACAGCGAAGTATAGCGCAAACCGGCGCCCCATGCGCGGCTTTCCGAAGAAAACCGCACGAAGTGGCACGAAAACGCGATCGTGGTCACCGAAATGCGCCCGGATGCGCGAAAACCACGCCATGCCGCCGTCCGTGGGAATGCCGAACAGGGCAAACGGCACGGCAGCGACTCCCCGGAGCGCGGCGGCTGCACGAGAACCGCAATCCAGTGCCACTTTGGCCGGCCCGGCGAGGAGGCGCCGCGGGCGCTACAGGAAGCGGTAGCTCACCGTGCGCAGGCCCCAGCCGTTGCAGGACGAGAAGCCGAACGCCTTCCAGACGCCGGGCTGCAAGTCCAGCACGCGGCTGCCGCCGCCCATGTAGCCGCAGTCGTTCACCACGGCGAACACCGTCATGCCGTTGTAGGATATCTCCACCGTGCGGCCGTAGTACGTCCAGTAGTTCGGCATCGACATGGGAACCGCCACGCCCATGGACCAGTCGTCGCACACGTCGCCCGTGGCCGTGGTGCCGGGATTCGGCGTGTACTTGTCGGTGGAGCCGCCATAGGCCGAGGCAATGCCCGTGAGCCACCCCTCGGTACCGCCCGACGTGCCGCCGCCCGAACCCGTGCCCGAGTTTGAACCCGATCCGGAATTCGAGCCGCCGCCCGTGCCGCCTCCGGGAGGGTCGGGATCCGGGTTGGGAGTCACCGGCGTGCCGTCCGGCACCGCATCTTCGCGGTCCACCGTGTTCGCGTTCTCGTCCACGGTGGCACTGCCAGCCTGCTCCTGCGCGGCCATGCTCTGGGCCGCCGCTTCCAGCGCCGCAAGACGGGCCGCCTCCTCGGCCTGTGCATTCTCCAGCTGCATCCGGGCGGCCGCCACCACCTGCTCGGCTTCCGCGCGTTTCTGCTCCAATTCGCGCAGTTTGGCCTCTTGGTCGCTTTTCTGCACGTTGAGCGTGGACACCAGGTTGTCGAAGCGCTCGGTTCGCTCCTTTTGCGCGGCCACCTCGTCGGATTGGTACTGCATGATGTCGTTCAGGTAGGACACGTTGCGCAACAAATCGCCGAAGTCCGAAGACTCCAAGACCAGCGACAGCAGCACTGAAACCGAGCCGCCCTTGTATTCGTAGCGCGCCGACTTGCCCAGCGCTTCGCGCCCCTCCAGCACGGCGTCCTGCGCCTCGAGGGCCAGAGCGGCCGTCTCGTCGATGCGCTCCTGCAGGGCGTCCGCCTCGGCGCGCAGGGCTTCGTACTCGTCTGCGATGCCCTGCATGCGGGCCTCGGCCTCGTCGAGCGCCGCCTGCGCGTCGGCCACTTCGTCGGCCCATGCGGGCGCGATGCCGGTCGGCGCACCCAAGGGCCACGCCCCGCCCAAGGCGAGCGCGGCCGCAAGGAAGAAAGCCGTCGCGGCGGCCGCGAGGGCGCCGGGCCGCGAAGCCGCGTTCGCCCGCGAGGCACGCTCCATGCGCCTGGTGTTCTCTCTCAAACGATCCCTTCCGTCGTTGGCATGCCCTTCCCCGGCGACGTGCATGCGTGCGGCCGCGCCCGCCGCAACGCGGCTCCGCGCGCCCCGCGCGCCGCGGCACACACGGCCCCGCCACGCGCTCCGCGGCGCGGGGCGGAAGGCGGCGAAAAGGGCCATCGCTTGCACTTTTGCAAACGATGCGCCCCACAGTATTCCCCATAAGACCGGGTTCGATCAAGCGAATGGCGAGAAACCACACAATGCGGCGCGGGCCGATAACTGACTGCAGGCGGCGCCAAAGCCGGCAGCCGGCGGCGGCAAGGCGCCGCGCGCCACCCTGCCAGCCGTCAGTCGTCGGGCAGGGAGAACGTCTGGAGGATGGTGGAGAACGTGAGCTTCTGCACCAGCAGCTGCTGCGCGGTGGACGAGCGGAGACGGCCTTGCGCCTTGAGCGCGTCCAGGCGTTCGCCGACCTCGCGTTTGCGCTGCTCCACCAGCTCGAGCGCATCCTCGAAGGCCGCCAGACGCTCGATGGCCGCGCCGCCCCAACCACCGTCCGCAAGCGCCTCGACGGCTGGGCCGGCCACCTTGCGCCGCCCCTCTTTCCCCACCTGCGTGATGCGCTCCATGCGCCCTCCTTGTCTCCATGCCTGCCCCAACCCCGGCGCGGCTAGGCGCGCGCCTTTCGCAGGGCGGCTATCTCCTCGGCGTAGCCGGACAGGGCGGGATTGGGCGTCTCCAGATAAAACGGCAGGTCGCGCAGCTTCGGGTGGTTCGTCACGGCGGAAAGGGCATCGATGCCGATCTGCCCTTCGCCGATGCGGGCGTGCCGGTCCTTGTGCGACCCGCAGGGGTTCATGCTGTCGTTCAGGTGAATGGCCTTGAGGCGGCCAAGGCCGATCGCATGGTCGAACTCGCGCAGCACGCCGTCGAGGTCGCCCACGATGTCGTAGCCGGCATCCCACACGTGGCAAGTGTCGAAACACACGCCCACATGGCCGTCCAAGTCCACCCGGTCAATGATGGCGGCCAGTTCCTCGAACGTGCCGCCGACCTCGCTTCCCTTCCCCGCCATGGTTTCCAGCAGCAGCGTGGTGGTCTGCCCGACCTGCAGCGAGGCGTTCAGCGCGTCGGCGATCTTCGCGATGGCCGCCTCCGCCGGCTGGCCGACGGCGCTGCCGGGGTGCATGTTGTACATCTGATGCGGCGTTTCCTCCATGCGCGCCAAGTCCTCGCCCAGCACCATGAGCGCGAACTCGCGCGTCTGCTGCTTGTCCGAGGCGGGGTTGAGCGTGTAGGGCGCGTGCGCGAGGATGCGCGCGATGCCATGGCTTTCCGCAAAGGCGGCGAAGGCCGCCACGTCGGCGGGGTCGATGCGCTTCGCCCGCCCGCCACGCGGGTTGCGGGTGAAGAACTGGAACGTGTTGGCGCCGATGGAGGCCGCGTCTTGGGCCATGCGGAGGTATCCCTTGGCGCTCGAGAGGTGGCATCCCAGCGTGAACATGCGCGTCCTTTCGGTGTCGGGTGGCGGGCGGCGGCAACGCGCCCGAACGGGCGGCAGCCGCACGGGCGCCATCATAGCGCGAATGCGGGAAAGCCGCCAGACGCGGGCGCGGCGACTGACGGCGGGCGGGGCAGCCGCCAGCTGGCGGCTGGCGGCGCGCGGCAACCGGCGGCTGCCGGAGCGCCCGTTACGCGCGCTTCTTGCGGCGGCCGGCCTTGCCGCGCACGGTTTCGGGTTCGATGACCCACACGTCCGTGTCGGCGATCTCGCGTTCGATGGCGCCGCCGATTTCATGCTTGTATTCCGGCAGGTATTTCATGCACAGAGCCACGAGCGCGCGGCGCACGTCCTTGTCCTCTTCCACGCGCGCGATGCGCCCCGTCACCATGGCCGAGCCGTAGCGGCTGGTCATGAAGTCGTCCTCGTAGCACGCCTCCACATCCACCACGGCCACCACGCTCACGCGCGCGTCGCGGCGGAAATCGTCCATCTTGTGGCCGAAAGCGTTCGTCGTGTGCACGTACAGCTTGCCGTCCATCAGCACGAACGACATCGGCACGCCATAGGGCGCCCCGTCCTCGTCAACGGTGGAGATCACGCAATAGGCGGCTTCTTCCAAAATCCCGAGCGCTTCTTCGCGGGAAGTCTCGCGCTCGGCCCGGTACATGCGGCGTTCTTCCATGGCTGCTCCCTTCGCAATGCGAGCCTATTCTACCCCATCTTGCCCAGCAGCCAGCTGGCAAGGTTCTCCACGCGAACCCCTTCTTCGGCCGTGCCCGTTCCCAGCCTGTCCAACGTGAGCACCGTCTTGGGAAACGAATCGCGGATTCTCCGCAGTGGTGCAAGCCGCTTGCAACGCTTCGCCGCGCGGCAACCCGCAATACGCAAGCAGCCAACCAAAAAACAGCCGGGAAACATCCGAAGGACACGGCGCCACAGCAGCCGCCTTCGACCCGAATTGAAAGACATAGCCGTCACTTTGCGCATTCGAAGCAGGATTGCAAGTTATAACTTGCACCATGAACCCCGCATCGGACAAGGCGACGTCGCCTCCATGGAATTCGACCCGAATGCCCGCCCCTGCAAAGTCGTCGGCCGCCTCGGCGAAGACGTCATGGCCGAAGTGCCGACCCGCTTGGGGGCCATCTTCGGCATCTGATCCTCAGGCCGCACGGCGGCGCAACCCTTACACGAACTTGATTTGGAGTTTCTTGCCGAAACCGCGCGCTATGCGGCCGAGCGTGCGCACGGTGGGGTTCGTGTTGCCCATTTCGATGCGGCTGATGGAACGCTGGTTCATGCCCGTCGCCTCGGCAAGCTGCTGCTGCGTCATGCCGGTTTCGATGCGCGCCTCGATGATGGCGCACCGCATCTGGTATTCCGCCTCGTCGGCCTCCCAAGCCTCCCGGAATTCGGGATCTTCCAACAGCTCGTCGAGAAGCTTATCGTAGTCGTCCTTTTCCGCCTCAGCCATTGCCGTCGCCCCCTATCCGCCGTGAATAATCCGTTCGATAGCTTTTCGCCTTTTCGATCTCCCTTCGCGGCGTTTTTTTCGTTTTCTTGCTGAAGCCGTGCGTCAAAACCGCTTTGTCCCCGACGACGAAAAAATACAGCACACGACTTGCATTGTTTCCCATCGTCGTCCGCAATTCGAAAATCCCGTTCTCGAGGTGTTTCGATTCCGGCTCCCCGATCATATGTCCATATTGCCGGAGCATGCCTATCGTCCGCATAGTTTTGCTCCGCAATCCTTCATCCAGAGAAAGAATGTATTCCCTTGCCGGCTGCGTGCCATTGGGCAGAGTATAGAATTCCACCTTCATGGCCGACCACCGCCTTGCGGCAGTATACTACATATATGTTGTATTCTGCAAGGAGACATGCGAGGGCAGGACGCCATGGCCAATCCTTTCGTTCGACAGCCGACCGTGAGGAAGGCGACTGTCCCGCAGGCCCCGCCTGCGGTTAGGATGGGCATCCAGCCGCTAGGTGTAGTATAGCGAACTTATGTTCGCTTATCAAGAGATGGCGCAGATCGCGCTTTGTGCATGGATTTTCGCCTCGCCGAGCCGCCGCCGTTGGAAGCCCACTCGCAAAATACCTGTTCGCGAGTTTCTGCGGCGAACATCCGAGATGACAAGCCGTGCACAAAACGCGATCCGTGCCGTCTCCAGTTCGATCCGCACCCGCCCTACCCCAGCAGGCCCAGCGCCACGGCGGCGGCCACCAGCGCGGCGCCCGCCGCGAGGGCTGTCACGTCGAGCGCGGCGAACGGGTATTCCTTGTAGCCGCTGGCCGGGGTGCGCAGGTTGAAGCCGCGCACCTCGGCGGCGATGGCGGCGCTGTTGGTCTTGCGCACCGACGACACCAGCAGCGGCACGCACAAGGGCACCATCAGGCGCACCTTCTTCACGATGCCGCCCGCGTCGAACTCCACCCCGCGCGCCGTCTGGGCCTCCATGATGCCGGCCATGTCGTTCATGAACACGGGGATGAAGCGTATGGTGGACGTGAAGGCGAACGCGTACTTGTACGGCACGTGCAGCACCTTGACCACGGAGTTCGTGATGTCGTTCATCTTCGTCACGTAGAACACCAGAAACAGCGGGATGGCCGCAGCCATCAGGCGCACCACGGTGGTGAGCGCCGCCAGCAGGCTGCCCGTGCCGATGTAGCCCCACGGCAGCTGCACCAGCACCGCGCCGGACGGCGTGGTGAGCACCTGCACCACGGCCAACACGAGCGAGAATGCGAACACGGCCTTCGCCAGCCCCACGGTCTGCCGCAGCATGCCGCACGACGCGGACAGCGCGAAGGCCGCCACCAGCAGCACGCCCAGAAACGCCAGGTTGCCCGTGCAGAAGCACGCGACGGCGAACAGCGCTGCCGCCCCCAGCTTGGCCACCGGGTTCATGCGGTGCAGCGGGCTTTCGCCCGCAACGTATTCCAGAAACGCGCTCACAGCCGTCCCCCTTCTTCCCCGCGGCGCCCGGCGGGCGAAGCCGCGCCGTCTGCAGAGCCGGCGCCCGCCGCCGTGTCGGCCCCAGCACCCCTACCCACACCGTCCGCGGCGCTGGCGCCCGCCGCCGTCCTGCCCGCACTGCTTGCGGCGCCCGGCGCCGCCCCGGCCGCGCCACCCGCCGCCGCACGCGCGCCCACGCGCGCCAGCACGGCGGCCTCCATCTCGTCCACCGTGTTCGCGCAGGCCACGGGCGTGCCGGCCAGCTGCGGCATCCGCCGCGCCATCTCCAGCGACACCTCCACCACCTGCGGCGGCACCAGCGAGGCGCGCTCCAGCGTGGCGCGGTTGCGCAACACCTCGAACGTGGGGCCGTCGTCCACCACCCGCCCGTCGCTCATCACGATGCAGCGCTTGGCGTAGTCGGCCACCACTTCCATGTCGTGGCACACCATGACCACCGTCGTGCCGCCCTCGTGCAGGCCGCGCACGATGTCCATCACCTTCTCGCACTCGCGGTAGTCCAGCCCCGTCGTGGGTTCGTCCAGCACCACCACCGGCGGCGCGAGCGCCACGATGGACGCCAGCGCCAGAAGCTGCCGCGCGCCCCGGTTCATGAGGAACGGGTCCTCGCCGGCGTCGAAGCCGAATTCCTCCACGAGCGCGTCCACGCGCGCTTCGGCCTGCGGGCCGCCCATCCCCAAGGCCTCGAAGCCGAACAGCAGCTCGTCGCGCACCGTGTTGCAGCATATCTGGCTGTCGGGGTTCTGGAACAGGAAGCCCACCGTGCGCGCCAAGGCGCTGGTCTTCGTTTCGCCAGTGGGCACGCCGTCCACCAGCACCTGACCGGAATCGGGCTTCAAAAGGCCGTTGATCAGGCGCATCGTGGTCGATTTGCCCGCGCCGTTCGTTCCCACGAACGCCACGAACTCGCCGCGCTCCACCGTGAAGCTCACGCCCTTCAGGATGGGCAGCGTCGCCTCGTAGGAAGCGTGCACGTCCTTGAACTCTATCACGCGACCACCCCCGCCAGCACCTCGCACGCCTCCGGCACGGTGCGCACGCTCGGCCCCGCGTACACCCCCGCCGCGCGCAGGCGGTTCACCAGCGTGGTCGAGCGCGGGCAGTTCACGCCGATGCGCTGCAGCTCGTCGGCATGCGCGAGCACGGCGGCCGGCGCGTCGGCGAAGCGCACGCGGCCCTCTTCCAGAACCACCAGCATGTCGGCGAACTGGGACAGGAGCGCTATCTTCTGCTCCACCACCACGACCGTGGTGCCGCGCTCGCGCGCATGGGCGGCCAGAAGCGCGAACACGCCCAGCGAGCTTGCCGGGTCGAGTTCCGCCGTGGGTTCGTCCAGCACCAGCACGCGCGGGCGCATCGCCAGAATGGAGGCGATGGCCACCTTCTGCTTCTGCCCGCCGGAAAGCGACGCGATGGCGCGCCCGCGCAGATGCGTTATGCCCATGTCGGCAAGGGCGCCGGCCACGTGCTCTTCCGCCTGCGCGCGCGGCACGGAGAAGTTCTCCAGCCCGAACAGCATCTCGTCTTCCACCACCGTGGTCACGAACTGGCTTTCCACGTCTTGGCAGACGCTTCCCACCACCCGCGAAAGGTCGGTGAGAGGCGTCTCGCACGTGTCCATCCCGTCAACGGTGACGGAGCCGTAGAAGTCGCCCGGATAGCAATGCGGCACGATGCCGTTCATCGCGTAGGTGAGCGTGGACTTGCCCGACCCGGCCGCGCCGGTGATGCCCACGAACGCTCCGTCGGGAATGGACAGGTTCACCTCGCGCGCCACCGGGGCGGCGCCCTCGCGGTACTGGAACGTGAAGTCTTTTATCTCGATCATGGGGATGCTTTCTGTCGTGGATTGAAAAGTCGTGGATTGAAAAGTCGTGGGTTGAAAGGTCGTGGGTTGGCGCAGTAAGTCAGCGAGGGTTCGCGGGGTGCCCCAGATCGTGGGGAGGACGAGGGCGAAGCGTACTTCGGTACGCGAGCCCTCGGCCTCGCCGCGAGATGGGGGTACCCCGCGAAGCCGCAGCGTCGGCTTGTTCCGGCGACTGGCAAGCCGCCGGAACCCCCTAACGCTTCAAAACTTTGCGCAGCGGCAGGACCAGAACCTGCACCAGCACGGCGTTGAACGTTGCGGTGCCGAACACGATGGCGGCGTAGGTGGCGAGCGCCACCATGACGTCGCCGCCCGTGGACACCACGTTGATGTAGATGGAGAGCAGCGCGAACGTGCCGCCGGACACCACGGTGGACACGAACGTGTTCACGAGCGGGTTCAGGTCCAGCTTGCCGCCGATGCGCATGGGCACCTTGACGAGCAGGCCGCACGCCAGCGCCCCCAGCACCTCGGAGGGGATGTTCAGAAGCGGCGTGGCGTTGAGCAGGGGCACCTGGCACACCAGTCCGGCAAGCAGCCCCACCACCAGCGCCTGCCCCACCTTCGGGCGCGTGAGGATGATGGCCAGGCAGTACATGGCGATGATGAAGTTCGGTTTCATGCCCATCGAAGAGAGCAGCGACCCCACGGTGAGCTTCAGCACCGCGCCTGCCGCTAACAGCACGGCAATGAGGATGAGGTCCTGCGTGGTGAGGCCCTCTTTCTTCTGCGGTGCGGCCGCCACGCGCCTGCGGGCACCTGCGGGCACCGCGCCGGCCGCCTGCGAGGCCACTTCCCTGCGAGCGCCAACGGGCGCCGCGGCCGTCGTCTCGGGTGCAGTTCCGTTCTCGATCTGCCGTTCCATGTCCCTCAGTCCTTTCTTGGCGGAGTCCCCGCCGGTCGTTGCCCCTCCCGGGGCGTCCTGTCTGCCGGCACGAACTTCGCGGACGAGGGACCGGCCATCGCTTGCCCAACAAAGTCGGCGAGGGCTTCCGTGGTGCCTGAGATCGCGGGGATGGCGGTGGCGAAGCGTACTGCGGTACGCGTGCCATCGGCATCGCCGCGAGATCGGGTGCCACGGAAGCCCGCAGCGTCGGCTCGTTCCGCCGTTCGTCAGAACGGCAGAACAAAAAAAGACCTGTCCTTTGCGATAAAGGACAGGTCTTCGACCTGCGGTGCCACCTTTATTGATTCTGCAACCAGAACCCTCTCACGAACATGCCAACACATGTTCTGCCCTTAACGCAGGCTCACGGTCCAGATACTCGGCTGCCCGCCTGCGCCCATGCGCCGCGACCGGCCTTTCCCCTTTCCCTCGGCGAACCATTTACCACCCAGCGTTCCTACGGGAATCCCAGCTACGCCCGCTCTCTGTGAGTGCTCATGATGGCTTGACTTTCGCCTCATCGGTTTCGAATATTAAATTGTGGCGCATACTTTAGCATAGAGGAGCGGCGCCCTGTCAAGACCCTTCTTCCGCTTTTTCGCGGAAAGCCGGCAGATGGCTTTTTGATAGAAAAAGCGGAGGGCCGCGCGAAGGCCGCACCCCAGCGAAGCCCCATTGCGTACAATCGACAGTGGAGAATTGGCGGTTCATGCCCGCGCGCGACGATCGCTTGCAGCGCGGCACGAAGGAGAGCAGCGCATGACCCAGCAACCTCGCAACCCTTACGGGAGCGACCCCTACCATCAGGCGGGGGGCGTGCCCCGCCGGCGCGACGCAGGCGGACGCGAGTACCCGCAAGGGGCCTACCGCGGCCACCCGGAAGGCCAGAACGCCGCATACCCCCCGTCCCCGCGCCAACGCGCGGCCTCCCGCGAGCAGATGGGCCGGGTCTCTTACGGCCAGGCCGGCGGGCAGCAGCGCACCCGCACGGGCGGGCAGCCCGCGCAACGCCCCCAAGCCGGCTACCAGGGCCAGCAGGCATACGCCGGCAACCGCGCCAACCCGGCGCGGCGCCCCGCGAACGGCAGGACGGGCGCCGGCGGGCGCGGCGGCGCGGCGGCGCCCGCCTACAACCGCTCCCGCTCGCAGGCCGCCCGCAACCGGCCCGCCGGCACCACCGAGTACAGCGACTACGCCCGCTACCTCGACCAGCGCCAGCAGCGGCGGCGCAAAAGCCCGCTGGCCATCGTGGCCACCCTCGTCGTTCTGGCGGCCATCGGCGTGGGCGTGTACCTTTTCCTGAACCCGCTCTCGTTCGAAATCACGGTGAACGGCGTCACCCACACGGTCGATCGGGGCGCCACGCTGGCCACGGCGCTGGACGAGGGCATGGCCACGCCGCAGCCCGGCAATCTGCTCGCCATCGACGGCAGCGTGATCACCGAGGGCGGCGGCGACCGCTTCAGCGCCACCGTCAACGGCGAAGCCACCAACGACGAGACGCGCGAGCTCAGGAAGGGCGACGTGGTGGAGATAGCGGACGGTGCGGACGCCACGGAAACGTTCCAGTCCTCCACCGAGGAGATCCCCTTCACGCGCGTGGAGGACGAGAACTACTGGAGCGGCTCGCTGCACGTCTACATCGCCGGCGCGAACGGCGTGCGCACCACCAAGACCGGCGACGTTTCGGGCATCACGCTGACCGAAGACACGCAGCCCGTGGTCAACGAGGAATACAAGATCTACAACGCCAACGTGGGCGACGACAAGGTGATCGCGCTCACCTTCGACGACGGCCCATGGCCCGACACCACCGGCCAGATCCTCGACATCCTGGAACAGAACGACGCCAAGGCGACGTTCTTCACCATCGGCAACCAGATAGAGTCGCACTCCGACACGGTGAAACGCGCGCACGACGCGGGGCACCAGATATGCACGCACACGTGGGACCACGCGTCGGGAAGCGGGCAAGGCGTCAACCTCACCTACATGAGCGCCGACGAGCAGGTGACCGAGGTGCAGAAGGGCATGGACGCCATCTCCGCCGCAACGGGCGCCGAGGCCAGCCGCGTCATGCGCGCGCCCGGCGGCAACTTCTTCGGCGAGTTGGTATGGACGCTGCAGCCCTACATCACCGCCGAGATAGGCTGGAACGTCGATACCGAAGACTGGAGGCGTCCCGGCGCCGACGTGATTGCCGAGCGCATCCTGAGCGCGCAGCCGGGCGACGTCATCCTCATGCACGACGGAGGTGGCGACCGCTCCCAAACCGTAGAGGCCCTGCGGCAGGCGCTGCCCGTGCTGAAGGAGAAGGGCTACCGCTTCGTCACCGTGGACGAGCTTCTGGCATACGGCGTGCCTGCCGACGGCGAATAGCACGCGGGACCGCTGCGGCTTGCGGGGCGCGCGGGCGCAGGCGCGTGGCGCAAGCACGGTCCCGGCCCTTCGGCCCCCTCAGCCGCGCGCGGCCTGCACGAGCATTTCCCGGGCATGGGCGAGCGACGCCTCGGTGGCATCGCCGGAAAGCATGCGGGCGATTTCGGCGGGCCTCTCGTCTGCGGAAAGACGCTGCAAGCTGGTTTCGGGCATGCCGGAGGGCCCCTCGGATTTGCGCACCACGTAGTGTGCCTCCCCACGCACGGCCACCTGCGCCAGATGCGTGACGACGATCACCTGGTGCGTGCGCGCCAAGTCGGCCAGCACGTCGGCCAGCGCCACGGCAGTGGAGCCGCCCACGCCTGCGTCCACTTCGTCGAACACCAGGGTGTCCACCCCATCGACCGCCCCCAAGACCACCTTCACCGCCAGCATGACGCGGCTGACCTCGCCCCCCGACGCGATGCGCGCCAGCGGGCGCGCCTGCATGCCCGCGCCGGGGCGGAACAGGAACTCCACCGCAGAGGCCCCCGCACGCGTCCACGCCTCCCGCTCGAGGGGGGAAACGGCGCACACCAGCTCGGCGCCGCCCATTTCCAGGCGGTCCATCTGGGCACACACCGCCTCGGCGAAGCGCGGCGCGGCCTGCATGCGCACGGCGTCAAGGACGCGCGCGGCTTCCGCCAAGGCGTCCTCCGCCTCGGCGAGCGCGCGCTGGGCTTCCTGCTCGCGCGCGGCGGCGTCATCCACCAGCGACACGAGGTCGGCCGCCTCGGCGCGGCGGGCCAGCACGTCTTCCATGCGCGGCCCCCACGTGCGCAGAAGTCCCTGCAGGTCGGCCATGCGCTCCTGCTGGCGGGAAAGGGTTTCCGGGTCGAACTCCACCTCGTCGCGGTACGCGCGCGTCTCGCGCGCCATGTCTTCCAGAACGTAGCCGGCCTCGCGCAGGGCGTGCGCCCATTCGCCCAGCCGCGCGTCGTGGCGCGCAGCGGCGTCGAGGGCGGCCACCGCGCTTCCCACTGCATCGAGCGCGCCGGATTCGCCCGCAAGGGCCTCGTGGGCGGCATCGGCGGCCGTGGCCAGCGCCTCGGCGTGCTCCACTTTCGAGAGGTCCGCCGCCAGTTCCTCGTATTCCCCCTCGCGCGGGTCCACCGCGTCTATGCGGCTCAACATGAAGCGGGCTTCGTCAAGCTTGGCGGACGAGGCCGCCGAGGCGTCGCGCACGCGCGCCAGCTCCGCCGCCGCCTGCGCCGCCGCGTCGTAGGCGCGCTCGTAGGCGCCGCGCGCGCAAGCCGCCTCGCCGCCTGCCCACGCATCCAGAAGCTGCAGGTGGGAAGCGGGCTTCATGAGCTGCTGGTGCTCGTGCTGCCCGCACAGGTCCACCGTGGGGGCCACGGCGCGGGCAAGCTCGCCCACGCTCGCCATGCGCCCGTTCATGGTCACGCGCGAGCGCCCGTCGGCGCCCACCCGGCGCGTCGCCACCAGCTCGCCCTCGTCCGGCAAGACCGCCTGCGCGTCGCCGTCGGAGGCGGAAGGCGCAGCCGGCGCACCCCCCTCGGCCAGGCCGTCCGCTGCACCTTCCCCGGGCGCACCGGACGCGGCAGGCGCCTCCCCGCCCGCGCGGGCCCCGGCGAGGGCACCTTCGCCCTCTGCACCAGCCGCGCCGGACACGAAGAACCTCCCCGAAACCACGAGGGCGTCCTGCCCGTCGCGCACCGACCCCTTGTCGGCACGCTCCCCCATGAGCAGCTTCAGGGCCGACACGAGCGCCGTCTTGCCCGCGCCCGTCTCGCCGGTCAGCACCGTCAGGCCGCTTGCCGGCTCAAGCGCCGCCTTGCGGATCAGCGCCAGGTTCTCCACTTGGATCTCGTCGATCATCGCGCACCTCTTGCCGCCTCGTTTCTGGAATTTCCCAGTATACCAGCAGCCCAACGGCAAAGATAGGTTCTGCGCGATGCCGCAACGCCTCGCTCGTAACGCGGCCCCGCTGAACCCAAAGGAGCAGAATCATGGCACGGAGCTTCGAACAACTCGGGGTCTTTCGAGAAAAGGGAGGCGACTGCCAGCGGGTAGGGAGCATCGCCCAACATGACGGGGTGCTTTCGTTTTCCTATGACGCCGCGTATCTGATCAGCACCGATGCCGCCGCCCTCTCCCTTTCCCTGCCTTTGCAAAACGACCCTTTCGTCCGCAAGGACGCCCGCACCCGCGCGGCGACGCTGTAACGCCGAACGGGGTTACGCGCAGTAGGCGCGGATGGCGTCGCGCAGGAATTCCGCCGCACCGGGGGCCAAGGCGTCGTAGTATGCCCGGAAGCGCTCGTCGGCCACGTATGCCTCGGCCAGTTCGCGGTGCGCCTCCTTGGAATAGGCCCCGTCCTGCCAGAAGCGGCAAAGCCACTGCCGATGCAGGTCGGCGGCGCGAAGGGTCTCCTCGCCCGCCGGGTTGCCTTGCCCCATGGCGGCCAGCAGCGCCTCCTTCATGCGCGATTCCAGTTCCTGCGTTTCGTCCCAATCCGCCTTGTCCATGCCCATCACCTTCGCGTTGCTGGCGCGCACGGCCTCGTCGCCCCAGCGTTCGCGCGCCTCCTCGCCGAAGGCGCGCTCGTTTTCCTCCACCAGCCCCCGCTTGAAGGCCTCGAACCTGTCCTCGTCTTTCACGGACCCGTCTCCTTCCATGCCGGCGAGCGTCTTCTGCACGCTCGCGATCAGCGCATCCAGACGCCTGCGGCGCAGGCGCAGTTCGCGCAGATGCCCCTCCAGCGCACGGCGCGCGTCGAACGCGGGCTCGTCGAGCAGCCGCTTCACGTCCGCAAGCGCCATGCCGCATTCGCGGTAGAGCAGCACCTGCTGCAGCCGGGCCACCTCGTCCGGCCCGTAGAGCCGGTAGCCGTTCGCGGCGCGGCGCGCCCGCACGAGACCCATCTCGTCGTAGTGGTGCAGGGCGCGCACCGTCACACCCGAAAGTTCGGCCAACTCGCGCACCGTGTAAACGGTGCCTCCGGCGTCTTGCGCGTCCATGGGTTCCCTTCCGTCCTTGCCTGCAGCGACGGCCCGCGCGCGTCGCCGCGGGCGTCCCGCAGCGCGAGGCGCAAGCTGCCCCAGGCCCCACGCGACAACCCACTGGAGCGTGGAGCCCTCGGGCGCCCGCCGCCTCGTGCCCTCGCCTTCGCCAGCATACACCCTCACGCAGCGTGAGGGTCAAGGGGCATTGCTGGGCGAATCCGACTTCACGCTATTCTCAGCCGCACGCCTATTGCCCGGCCAGATACTTGCCCGCACAATAGCCGTTGGTGATGGCGCGGCCGATGGAAAGCCCCAAAACGTCCATGGGATAGTCGGTGCCCCCATAGAAGGGACCCGCCGTGTTTCCCACGGCAAACAGGCCGGGAATGGGCATGGAATCTTTGTCCAAAACCATGTTGTCGGCATTGACGATGATGCCACCCATGGGCATGGAGCTGTCGAAATTCCGGGGGATTATCGCAAAGGGAGGCGTGTCGAGCGCACGCATGTAGCGGGGACTCTTCCCGTAATCCTCGTCGGCGCCCTGTGCGCACAGCTCGTTGTAACGGGCGACGGTTTCCTCGATGGCGGCCGGGTCCACCGTCCAGCCCGCCTCGGGGTCTTCCTCCATGGCCTTGACGCATTCCGCCCACGTCTGGCCTTCGAAATACCACTTTACGTTATGAATGTCGATCAGAGGATCGTCTTTCTGCCACTCCGCTGCCTGCTCGCGCCATTTGGCATCGACCAGCGTGAAGGCGGTGTGTGCAACCTCCCCGGCCTCCTGGATCATGGGACGGAGGTACTTGTTGATGTAACCCTGCAGCGGCCCTTCGCACATGAAGCGCTTGCCTGCGTAATTGACCATGAGAAACGGTGCATCGGCCCGGCACACGCGCCAATCGTGAACCATCATGGCATGGGGCGCCGGTTCCATCTGCCCGCCAGCCCACATGCCCATCTTGTGCCCATCGCCATCGCGCCCGGGAAACCCAAAGCCCAGCACGACCGAATCGGGGCTGTAGTAGGCGACCATCTCCTCGTCGTTTTCGTAGGAGCCCGTTGCCAGCACGACGCCTTTCGAAGCATTGAACAGCTCGTGATCCCCATCGGCATTCTGAGCCACCACGCCTGTCACGCGACCGGATTCGTCCTGCACCAGCTGCACAGCCGGACATTCGTAATGACAGGAGGCGCCTAGAGCCTCCATGGTGTCGGCCAAAGCCTTGACCACCTGGTCGTGTCCAACGCCGAAATACGTATTCGCATGCAGATGGACAGGGTAGTCGTTTACGTTGATGGTGCGCTCGGCATCCGGCTCGTTCTCGTTCACCTCGACGCCCGCAGCCAAGGCCTTATCGGCAAACCACGTGATGGCCTCGTAGCTGTTGTCGGCCCAAGCCTGAATGAGTTCGCGCTTGGAGCGGTGGTTGCTCTTCGTGATGAGGAAGCTGACCAGAGCCGATTTGCCCGCCTCGGAAACGTCGGGGGCAACGCTTGCCGCCATGTTCCCCGAGGATTCTGGCGTGCCTTGCTTCTGGAGCAAAGCCACGTCGGCCCCCATTTCGGCGGCGGCCATGACGGCCGAAACGCCCGCGACGCCCGCCCCAACGACGACGATTTCGTGGTCGTGGGTGGCGGCGAATTCCGTGATGGGCGAAGGCGCGACCATGAAGCCAGGCATGGCTCCGCCTCCCGACACGTCCGTCTCCTTCGCTTCGCTTGCCTGCTTGGGTGCGCAGCCCGCCAAACCCAAGGCCGCAGCCGAACCCCCGAACAACGCGACCCCCTTGAGGAAGGTGCGCCGATTCATGTCCATGCCCTCCTCCCGCATGCCCGCCTTCCGCGCATGTACTTTTTGCTCGTCCGTCTTTCTCGCGTCCGTCTTCTGCACACCTGTCTCATGCATGTCCATCCACTCCCTTTCTTTGGCGTCCTGTCTCCAAATTCCCACAGCCGACCGGCTGGCGTCCCAACCCCCGCCTCCGAAACCCCTTTGCCACTCCAGCGTGCATTCGGCATGCCCGAAACTTGCGACGGCCGCGCCTTTCCTCGGCGAATCGAAACGCCATGCCGGCGGGAAAGGATTCTGCTAAGATGGAGGGAGCTTGTCCATCATCTTGGCGACATGCAAGGTTGAACTTTCTCAACCTTGCATCAACCTTCTACACTGAACTGGAAAGATGCTGAAAACGATGGAATCCCGACTCGGGAATAGGAGTAGCATGGAGGGGAGGAGACACAACGTGGGTGCAGTTGTCCCGCTCCCCTTTTTCGGTTTGGCGCTATGGCGCGCGTGGATGAACCTCACCTTCGTGGCCCCCTCCGAAGCGATCCCTTTCCTGCAAGCCACGAGCCATCAGTTCTTCGATTTGGTGATGCTGGCGGCATTCCTCATGGGCATCGCAGGGGCGAAGTTCGTTTCCCCGCTGACGACGCAGCGATGGGCCTTGGCGGCCTGCCCGGCACTGATGATGCCCTTGAGCGCGGCGAGTTTCGCATCGGCCGCCGGATTCCAGGTCGATTCCCTCGCGGTTCCGCTCACCGTCATGGCTTCAATTGGGTCCACGCTCATGATCGTGCTTTGGAGCGAGCGCTATGCGGGCATGTCGCCTTTCCGCGTGCTCGTGGGGCTCACGGGCTCATATGCTCTGGGTTCCGTGTTCGTGTTCGTCATGAACGGCTTTTATCCGTCCTACCTTGCGGGCTTCACGGCGCTTCTGCCTCTGGCCAGCATAGCCTGTCTGCTGAAAACGCGAAGCGCCGGCTATCCGGTGGGAGCACTCGTGCGCGTAGGGCGCAAGACCATCCCCTGGCGGCTCGTTGCCATCATGGTGCTCTACAGCTTTTCCATCGGGTTCTCCGGAATCCAGCTGACGGGATATTCCGACACCAGCGCCGGCCCCATTCAGTTCCTGATAACAGCGCCTCTGTTCGCGGCACTGGTTCTCCTCACCGACCGCGTGTCGGTCATTGCGCTGCAAAAACTGCCGCCGATGCTCATGGCGTTGGGCTTTGTCGCCGTGCTCCTCTCGCCCTTGCTGGGAGCCCCTTTCGCAGGACCCCTGATATCGGCCAGCTACCTTCTTTACTATTTCTTCGTCGACACGTCGCTTTGCGACATCGCCAAACGGTTCGGCATATCGGCCGTATGGCTTTTCTCCATCGAGGAGGCGGCCAGCATGGGCTCGAAACTGGCAGGGGATGCCCTCCGCACCGCGCTGTGCATCGAGCCTCTTGGTGCGTCCGGCGCCGCAAGCCCGTACATCATGGCCTTGCTGGCACTGGCTGCAGTGGCGGGAGCGCTCCTGCTTTTCGAGGACAGAGGGTTGAAAGCCCAGTGGGGTATCCGATTCTTGGAGGCCGGCGCTTTGTCCCCGCACTTCGAACGCGAAACCCTGACAGCGCAATGGGTGCGGGACACCGCGCTGGCGCATCGGCTTTCCCCGCGTGAGGAAGAGGTTCTCGAGCGTCTGGTCCACGGGCAAAGCATGCAGGCTATAGCTTCGGAACTGGTGATTGCCGAAGGCACTGCGAAATCTCACGCTTCGCATGTCTACGAGAAGTTGGGGGTTCGCAACAGGCGCGAACTCGCCTCCATTGCGGAAGAGGCCATCACGCGCGTCTCCGGCGATTAACGCAGCCGGGCAAGGCGAGTCGTCCGCAAATATCCCGCCCCCCCCCATGGCCCAGCCATCGGAAAACCCCGCATGCCGCGACGCCCCCAGCCCGCCGCCCGCCGACCGCATGCCTTCCCCAGTGCGCGACCGGCGGGTTTCCCACCTGCGGCGGGCGCGCGTCCTTCCCACCTGCAACAATCCCCCATGCTATACTGGGCAACGTGGAAAGGCGGTTGCGGGACGGAAGGAGCGGGGCATGCGGGCGGTCGTCCAGCGCGTGAGCGAAGCGCAGGTGAGCATCGGGGGAACGGCGGTGGGGGCCATCGGGCGCGGCCTGCTGATCCTTTTGGGCGTGGGACACGGCGACACGGAAGCCGAGGCCGAGCGCCTCTGGTCGAAGATCTCCCGCCTGCGCGTCTTCGAGGACGCCGACGGCAAGACGAACCTCGCGCTTTCCGACGTGGGCGGCAGCGTCCTCGTGGTGTCGCAGTTCACGCTTTTCGCCAACTGCAAGAAGGGCAACCGCCCGTCGTTCACCGAAGCCGGCGCACCCGACGAAGCGAACCGCCTCTATACGTGGTTCGTGGAGCGCGCCCGCCGCGACGCCGCCCGCGTGGAAACCGGGCGCTTCGGCGCGGACATGCAGGTGAACCTCGTGAACGACGGCCCCTTCACCCTCTGGCTCGACACCGACGCGCTGTAGCGCCACCGGCACGCGGTGCGGGCGCCCCTCCCTACAGCAGCTTCTGCCCCCATTCGGCTTCCTTGAAGCCCGCCAGCACGAAGTCCTCGCCCACCACCAGGGGGCGCTTCACCAGCATGCCGTTCTCGGCCAGCAGCGAAAACGCCTCCGCGTCGGACATGCCGGCATCCAGCAGCGCCTTCACGTTGCGCTCGCGGTAGAGCATGCCGCTGGTGTTGAAGAAGCGCCGCACCGGCAGGCCGCTTCTTTCCTGCCACGCCGCCAGCTCCTGCGCCGTGGGATTGTCCTCCACGATGTGGCGGTCAACGTAGGCCACGCCGTGCGCGTCAAGCCACGCTTTCGCCTTCTTGCACGTCGAGCATTTCGGATACTCCAAGAACAGCACGCCCGCCATGAAAACCCCCTCCCATCGCTCGGCCAACCATGTCCGCCAACCCACTCGGCAAGTCAATAACCGCGTTCGCATCGAGAAAGAAGGCGCGCATACCGCTCGTCCCTCGCTTCCGCAAGCAGCTCCTTGAACGGTTTCGAGCCCCAGTTCTCGGGCGCTTTCAGCGTTATGCGGAGCGCACGTTCTCCCCGGCTTCGCCTCTTGCAAAGCGTGGATCCCATGGCATGCTCCTTCCTTTCGCCCACTATACGGCAATGCCGTATTGCCATCAAGGCGCCGTGAGAAAAATGCGGGCTTGCCCTTGACGGCGCCTCCTTGGGTGGTTATAGTGTGCATATCGGGTATATACACAATGTACAGAACCCGGAAACGGAGGGAAGCGGGGAACGTGCCCGCGGCCTTCCGGGCGCCAAGCGGGACGCCGCGAAGCGCCACCGGGGCGCCCCGGGACGCCGCGGTGCCCCCGCACCACCCGAACCGAGAAGACGGAAGACAACAGGCAGGGACAGCGTGGACATCATCGTATCGAACGCGAGCGACAAGCCCATCTACGAGCAGATAGCCTCGCAGATGAAAGGGCTCATCCTGAGCGGCGTGCTCGACGCGGGAGCGCAGCTTCCCTCCATACGCGCGCTGGCGAACGACCTGCGCGTGAGCGTGATCACCACCAAGCGCGCCTACACCGACCTCGAAGCCCAGGGCTTCATCGAAACGGTGCAGGGCAAGGGCAGCTTCGTGGCGGGCGGCAACATGGAGGTGCTGCGCGAGGAACGCCTGCGGCGCGTCGAAGAACACTTGACGCGCGCCGTTGACGAGGCGAAAGCCGGCGGCATCGCCGCGGGCGACCTCCACGACATGCTCGACCTGCTGCTGGAGGACTAGCCCGCCGCGCTGCGGCTTGGCGGCCTGCGGGCACGCATGGCAGCGACACGCGCCGTGCGCCACATGCCCGCACAGGCCGTGCGGTGCACGCGCGCCGCGCAAGCCAAACCGCACGCCGCCCCGAACGGCACAGCACGCGCACGCGGGCCGCGCGCCTCCCCGAACAAGCACAGCACGCGCCGCGCGCCAGCGGCCCCGAACAGAAAGCGACTACCATGAGCGACCTCATGCGCATACAGAACCTCGAGAAGCACTACGACGGCTTCAGCCTGCAGCAGGTGAACCTCTCCGTGCCGGCCGGCAGCGTCGTGGGATTCGTCGGCAGCAACGGCGCCGGCAAAACCACCACCATCAAGGCGGCCCTCGGCCTCGTCCGGCCCGACGCCGGATCCATCGCCCTCTTCGGCGAGGAGACGGCCGGTGCCCCCTCCAAGAGGCTCGCCGAGCTGAAGCAGCGCATCGGCGTGGTGTTCGACGCCTGCTCGTTTCCCGAAGAACTCACGGTGGACACCGTGGGCAAGCTGATGGCCCAGTGCTACCGGAACTGGAACGCCGCCGCGTTCCACGCGTTCCTGCGCGCATTCGAACTGGCACCCGACAAGAAAGTCAAGGACCTCTCGCGCGGCATGGGCATGAAGCTCTCCCTGGTGTGTGCGCTCGCGCATGCGCCCGACCTGCTCATTCTCGACGAAGCCACGGCCGGGCTCGACCCTCTGGCGCGCGACCAGGCGCTCGACGTGCTGCGCCTGTTCATGGACGAGCCGACGCATGCCGTGCTCATGTCCAGCCACATAACCAGCGACCTCGAGAAAATCGCCGACTACATCGTGTGCATCGACGAGGGGCGCATCGTGTTCTCGGTGGAGAAGGATCTCATCACCGACTTCGCCGGCATCGCACAGTGCCGCGCCGCCGAGTTCGACGCCATTGCAGACAGCGGGTTCTTCGCGCCCGGCACCATGCACTTCCAGCGCAACGCCTACGGCACGTCCGTGCTCGTACCCGACCGGCAGGCGTTTTCGGCACGCTTCCCCGGCGTGGCCATCGACCGCGCCACCATCGACAGCTACCTCGCGCTCATGCTGAAAGGAGAAACACGATGAAAACCATGGTCATGTTCGACCTTTTGACCGCATGGGGGTTCATGAAGCAGCAGGTCGTCGTGAGCATCGTCGTTGCGCTCGTCTTCGCCGGCGCCACCGACATGCCGCTTGGCCTCATTCCCTGCCTGGCCCTGATGTTCGCCTATTCCGTGGGCTTCACGCTGGCGGCATACGACGAGCGCAACGACTGGGAGAAGCTGCGCCTGACCTTGCCGCTTTCGCGCGCCGACATCGTGCGCGGACGCTACGCCACGTTCGCGCTCGCCACGCTGGCCGGCATTGCGCTCGGCTGCGCCCTGACGGCCGTTTTGTGGGCGTTAGCGCAGGTGGCACCCACCATCCCCGTGGTTTCCTCGCTCGCTGCGGGCGTCAGCTGGCAAATCGTCGTCGCCATGGTGGCCGTGAGCGTCGTGGGCGCCCTCGTGCTGTGGCTCGTGGCCCTGCCGCTCATCGCGCGCTTCGGCATGACGAAGGCGGTACGCTTCCTGCCGCTCGCCTTCGTGGCCGTCCTGCCCATTGCCACCGTCCTCATGCAGCAGGCCGGGCCTCCGCCCGCGTTCGTCGCGGACTTCGTGGCATGGATGGTCACGCCCGTCGGCACGGTCGTTGCCTCCCTGGCTGCCGTCGCCGTCATGGCGGCCCTGTTCGCGCTTTCCGGCGCGCTGGCCGTCAGGCTGTACGAGAAGCGCGAGTTCTGATATGTAGCTAAGTTTGCCAAGAGACAAAAATTGGCCAGACCCGGTATTGTTTCGGGTCTGGCCAATTCCATGCTACGGCCACTCCGGGTGCCGCAGCCTCCCTTGGCGTGTCTGTTTCGGCGCACGACTGCGAGTCTGATATCCGCGCGTTGGCTAGCGCATTCCGATGCTTCGGCTGGGGAGTTCCGCGTGTCTAGGATCGCGCGTGGCCCGAGGGCTGCGCATAGAACCGCCGCGGGTTGCCCCACGCTCCGCCGCCCCTGCGCCGCGCCCCTTCCTTGCGGGAATGTAAGGCGCGGGCAAGCGGCCAGTAAGGTTGCATTAAGGAACGCCTGCCATACTTGCAGTTGCGGTTGGAAGAATGCGCGACCGCAGGAAGGACGGGCAGAGACATGGGAAACGCAAGCGTGCATGCCGGCGGGCACATGGGCAGGCGCATGGGCGCGGGCATGGGTGCGGGCATGGGCATGGGAGCGCATGCGGGCGGACGCGCGTGCGCGGGCGCGGGCGTGCGCGCAAGCGAGAGGCGATGGCGGCCTGGCGGGCGGACAACGGGACGCGCGTGCGCGGGTGCGGGCGTGCGCGCAAGCGCGAACAGGTGCGCAGGCGGGCGCTCGGACACGCCCGCCCCTATGCGCGCGGGCACGCGCAGCGGCAGGAGCGTCACGTTCGGCGGCGTCGTGGGCAGGCTGCTCGCCGTCGTGTTCGCGCTGTTCCTGGTGCTGGCTGCCTACTTCGTCGCCCGCGGGTTCGGGCTGTACCAAGACGCCCTCGCGGCAAAAAGCCTCGACGAGATGGCCGCATCCATCGAGGGACGCGAAGGCTTCACCCCCATCGACCAGCTGCCCGACATCTACCTGCAGGCGGTGGTGGCCGTGGAAGACCACCGGTTCTACGCCCATCCGGGCTTCGACGTCATAGCCACCGGGCGAGCCCTCGTGAACGACATCAAGGCGGGGGCCATCGTGGAAGGCGGCAGCACCATCACGCAGCAACTCGCCAAGAACCAGTTCTTCACGCAGGAGCAGACGCTCGAACGCAAGGTGGCGGAAGTGTTCATGGCCTTCACGATGGAGCGGCACTTCTCCAAGCGCGAGATCCTGGAGCTGTACGTGAACTCCATCTATTTCGGCGAGGGCTACGAGGGCATAGGAGAGGCCAGCCAGGGGTACTTCGGCAAGGCGCCCTCCGACCTGACCGACTACGAGGCCACGTTGCTTGCGGGCATTCCGAACGCGCCCTCGGCCTATGCGCTCACGCAAAACCCCGATCTGGCGCGCCAGCGCCAGAGCCAGGTGCTCGAAAAGCTGGTGGCCCACGACTACCTGTCCTTCGCGGACGCCCAGCGCATCGGCGCCCAGCATGCCGCCGCCTCCGGCGGGAACGCCGCGCAGGATGCGCCTGCCGCAGCTTGAGCCGGCAGGGCGCGGGCGGGGACGTGCGGATCGGAACCGACGGGCGACGGGCGGGCCGGGACCGGCGGGCAGCGCGCAGCCGGAAGCAGGCGCCGGCAGGCGGCGTGCGCCACGGGGCTCCCCCGTCCCGCCGCCGGGTCGCCGCGCCGCGCCGCCGCGCATCCCAAGCCGCCCTTCCGCGAAAGCCGCCTTCCCTTGACAAGGCTCCGGACGCGCCGCTAGACTGGCCGGACATGCAATCGACCGAGCCGACCGGAAGGACCCCATGACCGACTCGCCAACGCCCACAGCATCCCTCAGCGCCGCAGGCACGCCGCTGCCGAAGCGCTGGCTTGCCGTCGTCGCCACCATCTGGGCGGGCCAAGCCGTCTCCATGGTGACCAGCTACGCCGCCGGGTACGCAGCCATCTGGTACGTCACCGAAACCACCGGCAGCGCGCTGGCCTTGGCAGCCATGAGCATCTGCGCATACCTGCCCATGGGGCTCATCGCGCCGTTTGGCGGGGCCATCGCCGACAAGCACAACCGCAAGCTCGTCATGATCGCCGCCGACCTCGGCGTGGGGCTGGTGTCGCTCGCGCTGGGCGTCGTCATCCTGCTCGGCCAGGTCACGCTCGGCCTGCTGGTGGTGCTGGTGGTGGCGCGCAGCATCGGGCAGGCGCTCCACAGCCCCGCCATGATGGCGTCCATGCCCCTGCTCGTGCCCGAGAAGCACCTGCTGCGCATCAACACGCTCGACCAGCTGCTCGTGTCCGCCGCCTCCATCGGCGCCCCGGCGTTCGGCATCCTGCTGTACACCACCATCGGATTCCATTCCGTCATGTTCCTGGACTTCTTCGGGGCGCTGGCCGCCGTGGCGGGTCTCGCCTTGGCGAAGATCCCCACCGTGCGCGACGAGGCGGCCGAAAACCAGCACGTCGTGGCCAATCTGCGCGACGGGTGGCGTGCCGTGGCCGAAAACCGCGGGCTGCTGGTGCTGCTGGGCGGCATCACGCTCGTCATGATCGTGTTCGCGCCGCTCGGCTCCATCTACCCGCTCATGACCTACGACTACTTCGGCGGCGACGGCTACATGGCGGCGCTTGCCGAGGCCGTGTTCGGCGCGGGCATGATTGTGGGGTCGGGCGTCCTCATGGCCACGGGCGGGGGCAAGAAACTCGCGCGGCTCATCGCCATCGCCACGCTCGTGGTGGGGGCCTCCACCGTCGCCTGCGGCCTGATGCCGCCCACCGCCTTCCCCGCCTTCGTCGCCCTGTGCGGCGTGATGGCGGTGGCGAGCGCCTGGTACAACGGGCCGATGATCACCCTCGTGCAGCGCAACGTCCCCAGCGAGAAAATGGGCCGCGCCATGGGGCTGACCACGTCGCTGATCTCGTTTTCCTCGCCCATTGGCATCGCGCTGGGCGGCGCCTTGGCCGAAGGCATCGGCATCGCTCCGTTCTTCGTGGTGGACGGCGTCATCTGCCTGGTTCTGGGCGCCCTCATCTACCTGCCGAAAAGCGTGCGCGCCCTCGACCGCGCCCCCGCGGCAGCGGACGGCCCGGACAACGCCGCAGGCGATGCGGGCGAACCCGCGAAAGGCGGCCCGGACCAAGGGGAATAGCGCCCGGCGTCGCCCGCCGCACGCCGACGCCGCCCGCACGGCACGGCGCGCCGCCCGCAATCAGGCGCCCTCCGCCTCCCCTTCGGGGCGCACGTGGTGGTGGACGGCGTCCTTCGGCAGGGCCATGCAGCAGTCCACCGTTTTCTCCCCGTAAGGCAGCGACCTCACCAGCACGTCCACGCCATACGTCTCGCGCAGCGCGTCCTCGGTCAGCACGTCGCGGTAGTAGCCGCAGCGCTGCCGGCGGCCGCGCTGCATGAGCACCACGTCCGCCTTGAGCGTGAATGCCTGACTGGGGTCGTGGGTGGTCAAAAGCACCCCGATGCCGCGCCCCGTGAGGTCGATGATGCGCTCGAGCACGTGCATCTGGTTGCCGAAGTCCAAGCTGGCCGTAGGCTCGTCCATCACCAGATAGCGCGGCTCCTGCGCCAGTGCCCGCGCTATGAAGGCCATCTGCAGCTCGCCGCCCGACACCTCCGCGCACGTCTTCTTCGCCAGATGCTCTATGCCCATGAGTGCAAGCGCCCGCTGCACGGCGGCGTAGTCCTCCGGCCGCGGCTGCTGCAGCAACCTGAGGTAGGGCGCGCGCCCCATGAGCACCGCGTCCTCCACCGTGTAGGCGAACGGCAGCGTCTGCATCTGCGGCACGTAGGCAATGCGCTGCGCCAGTTCGGCGCGGGAAAGCGACGCCAAGGGCGCGCCGTCTATCTCGACGCTCCCCCCACGTGCGGGAAGGAACCCCAACACGCACTTGAACAGCGTGGTCTTGCCCACGCCGTTCGGCCCCAGCACGGCAAGCACCCGCCCGGGCGCCAGAGCGAAACTCGCCCGCTCCACCACGGGATCGTCGCCGTATCCACACGTCAGGTCGTTCACCACCAGGGCCATCAGCGCCACCCGCCCTTGAACTTCAAAAGCAGCGCCACGAACACCGGCGCGCCCACCAGCGCGGTCAGTATGCCAATGGGAAGCTCCATGGGGAACATGCCGCGCGCGATGTCGTCCATAAGCAGCAGGTACACCGCGCCGCTCAGAAACGAGGCAGGCAGCAGCCTGCGGTAGTCGGGGCCGAACAGCATACGCATGAAATGCGGAATGACCAGCCCCACCCACGCGACGATGCCGCTCACCGCCACGCTCACCGCCGTCATGAGGGTGGCGAACAGGATGACGATGGCGCGCACGCGCTGCGTGTCCATGCCCAATGCGCGCGAATCGTCGTCGTCAAGCGACAGGATGTTGATGCGCCAGCGCAGCCCGTACAGAACGGCCGCGCCCGCCGCAATGGGCACGAACAGTATGCCCACGTCTTTCCACGTGACCGACGAAAGGCCCCCCATCAGGAAAAACGTAATGCCCGGCAGCTGGCTGTAGGGGTCGGCCACGTACTTGGTGATGGAAATGCACGCCTCGAACAGCGCCGATATCACCACGCCGGCCAGCACCAGGATGGTGATGTTGGAAGACCCCCTGCCCACCGCCATGCTGACGAGGTAGGTGAGGAACACCGCAACGAGGCCGCCCACGAACGCCGTGCCCGTGATCACCAGAACCGGGGCGGCCACCAACATGGCGCAGGCGGCGCCGAACCCCGCGCCCGCCGACGCGCCCAGCAGGTCGGGCGACACCATGGGGTTGCGAAACATCCCCTGGAAAGCCGCGCCGGCCATGCCGAGCGCCCCGCCAACGAGGACGGCGCCCAGAATGCGGGGCAGGCGCATCTTGAACACCACCAGTTCCTCGCTGCCCAGTTCGCCGCCCGAAACCAGTGCGGCCACCGCATCGGGGAAATGCGCCAGCGTGGCGGCGAGCAGCGGCACGTCTATGCTGTAGCGCCCCACCGCCAGCGACGCCGTGGCCGCCGCCAGCATGGCCACGGCAAGCGCCGCCATGCCGCCGCGCCCCAAAGGCGCGCCTGCCGTGCGCCCCGCCACGCGTCGGCGCGCCCTGCCGCCCGAAACCCCCTTCGCCATGTGCATTCCCCCGTCGGTTGCCGAGAAAACCCGTGCAGGACGCGCCCGCTACGCCGGATCCTGATGGTTCAGGATGCGCTCGGCCTCGTCGTCCGTGAGGTCGTAGTCGTAGAACTGCGCGTAGAAGTCCACCAGCATCTCCTTCATGTCCACGTCCTCGAACAGGTCGGGATGGATGGTCTTGGCAATGTACACCAGATACAGGATCTTCTGGATGCCGGCATCCCAGAAGAACACGCCGGTGGGCGTGGCCAGCACCTGGTCGTTCTGCACGGCGGCCACGGTGTTGAAGTCGCCCGTCGCCAGCGCTTCGGCGATGGCGTCCTCGGCCGAGGCGTTGCCCGATGACCCGGCGTGGTCCACGAAAACGTAGTCGGGGTTCCACGCGATCAGCTGCTCGGCGGTCACCTCGATGTTCGAGCTGCCCTCCAAGTCGATGCTCGCCAGCACGCCACCGGCCAGGTCTATCACTTCCACCATGTCGGACTTGGCCCCATAGCCGTGCAGCAGGTCGGTGTAGGCGAGGTAGACGCTCGGGCGGTCGGCGTCGGACAGCCCGGCGGTGCGCTCGCGCACCATTTCCACCGTCTCGTCGAAGTAGGCGCCATACGCCTCGGCGCGCTTCAGGGCGTCCTCGGTGCCGTACACGTTGGCGTACAGCGTGACGGTGTCGGCGATGTCGCGGAACGCCCCGGTGGAAGCCGAGGGAACCGCCACCATGCCCGCGTTGTTTATGGCTTCGGCCTGTTCGGGGTTCGGGAAGCAGAACACCACCTGCACGCCCTGCGCCACCAAGTCCTCCACGTTCAGGTCGGAATGCGCGTTGGGAATGCCCGGCACGTCGTTGATGCGCCGGTACACCACGTTCGACCACGGCCACCCGTCGATGTGGAAGTCGCCGTCGCACACGATGGTGTCCTCGGCGCCCACTGCCACCACGCGCTCGTAGGAAGGCCCGAAGATGGCGGCCACGCCGGTCACCTCGGCCGGCACCTCGATGGTGCTGCCGTCCAGGTTCGTCACCGTGCGCGTCTCGCTCTTCGGCGCTTCGGCCGGATCGCCCGCGCCGTCGCCCTTCTGCTCGCCCGCGCCGTCGCCCGACGAGCAGCCGAACAGGCCGCCCACCATCACGCTCGCGAAGGCGCAGGCGCCCAGGCCGGCGAACGAGCGGCGGGTCAGCAGACGCGGGCGTGCGGGCGACGCGGCGCAGGCGCCCCCTTGGCTCAACGCATCCTCGCCTTCCCGCAAGTTCGGCTCGTGCTTCTCGTTGCCCATGAGAATCCTCTCTCTGTTCGTGTGTCCCACACCCGCTTCGGCTGCATGCCGAAGCGGGTTGTTGCCCTCTCGTCTGCCATGGCGCCCGTCCGCGGCGCTCTGCGCAGCCGCAGCCCCACGCTGCAACCCGCGGCCCCGCGCGGTTGCCGACAGCTCCGCCCACCCGCGCCCGCTGCAACCCGCGGCCCCGCGCGGCCGGCGGCGGTTCCGCACGCCCGTGCACGCTGCGACCCGCAGCCCCACGCGGTTGCCGGCGGCTCTGCACGCCAGCGGCCCGCGGCGGTCCCGCGCAGCTGCCGGCAATCGAACGGGCGCCGGCAGCTGCATGGGGTCGGACAGCACCTACCTGATGCCCGTCTCGTATGACCCGTTCATGCCCAGCCTCCGCTCCATGTCAGCGTCGAACCCGTCGGCGTGGTCGCTGAAGAAGTAGCGCACGCGGGGCAGCGCGATGCGCGCCACCGCGTTCGCGCGCGCGAGCCACTGCGGGTCGGTGCGCGCGTGGCTTGCCATGGGCGTGTCTGGAAACGGCACGAACGGCAGGATGGAAACCGACTCCGGGTCGAACGTCCGGACGAGGTCGATGCCGCGCGCCACGTCGGCGGGCGTTTCGCCCAGCCCCACCAGAAAGCCCGTCCACACCGCCAGCCCCTCTTCGCGTGCATGCCCAAGAGCACGCAGCCGGTCGGCAAGCGAGTCGCCACCCGGCCGGAAAGCCCGGTACACCTCCCCGCTCGGCGATTCCAGACTGGTGAGCATGCCCGTCAGCCCCGCCCGTGCCAGCGCCCGGTGGCTCTCGCGGTCGAGCGCCCCGAACAGGCCGTAAAGCTGCAATTCCGGCTCGGCCTCGTGCACGGCGGCAACAGCGTCCACGAAGCGCGCGGGCAGCCTGAAGCCCATCCACCCCGTCGCCAGAAACGCCCTGCCCACCCCCGCCTCCACCAACCGGCGCGCGCGGGCAAGCGTTTCCGCAAGCGGACGGTCGAGTGCGAACTCGTTTTCGGAAACGGCTTTGAAGTGCTCCCACTTGCAATGGCGGCAAATGGGACGCGTGGTGCAGTTGCCCGTGAGGATGAGGGGAGACGCTTTCATGGTGCCCGCATGCCGCGCCGCCACGACGTGCGCCTGCGCCACCAGTTCGTCGTCGGGCACGGCGCCGTCCATCATGGCACGCATTTCCGCCGCCGACAGACCCGCCGTCTCCTGCAACTCCCCCACTTCGCCCCTCCGGAAAGTCATCGCCACCAGCCGCAGCCGACGCGCCTGCCGCCACCCCGCCCGAAGGCATGGCGGCCATTCTAGTCGTGCCAATCTAAACTTGAATATGTATTATATATTATTACAGATATATTTTTTAAGGAATATATGAATTTGGCTATAAATGAGCTGCGGGCGCGCAACCGCCGACGTCGGCCTTCCCCAGCCGCCTGCATCCACGTGCAGCCGCCCGCACGCCCGCGCCGCCCGCACGGCGAAACGGCGCGCGGCCCCGCATCCCGCCTGCGCCCGCGCCGCCCGCGCTCAGGCGCCTTCCGCCTCCCTTTCGGGGCGCACGTGGTGGTGGGCGGCGTCCTTCGGCAGGGCCATCGCACGTTACCCACAAAACCCGATCCCGTGAAAGTGGCACCAGAACGCGATTCCAGTCACTCCCCCACATGAAAATCGCAATCACATGCCACTACCAAAAACTCCGAACTGGGAAAACTCGCATCAGCCCCGCTAAGGTCCCCCTTGCCCGCACAAGAATCGCAATTCAGTGCCACATCGATCCACGCTCGCTGCGGTGCGCCCCATCGGCCCACGCCACAGCACGCCCTTTCCCGCCGCCAGCATGCCACCTCGGTTCGCCGGCCCAGCACGCGCCAACCCCACCGGCCCGGCGCACCGACGCCCCCTCCCCGTCGCCGGCACGCGCCAGCCCCGCCGGCCTGCCGACCCGGTGCGTGCCGCCTCGGCCCGCCGGCCCACCAACCCGGCCCCTCGGCCGCGCGACGCGGCGCGCGCCCCTCCCCGCCGCCCCTACGAGCTTCTACTCGAGCCGTAGGCGGCGTGCTTGCGGTTGCCGTAGGCACTGCCTTTGCGGGCGCTTTTCTTCAGGTTCTTCAGCACGTCTTCCTCGCTCGTGCCCTCCACGCTCGCGCGCAGCTTGATCACCTGATCGCGCAGGCGCGCGGCCTCCTCGAAGTCCATGCCGCGCGACGCGGCGGCCATGTCGTCTTCCATGGAGGCGATGATGCGCAGCACTTCCTCGCGCGAGAGTTCGGCCAGCTCCTTGTTCACCTGCTCGGCGGTGGTGGAGCCCATCTCGTCGGTCACGTAGCTCATGATGTCGTTGATGGCCTTGCGGATGGTCTGCGGCTGTATGCCGTGCTCCTCGTTGAACCGCATCTGTATCTCGCGGCGGCGGCGCGTCTCGTTTATGGCCAGGTCCATGGAGTCGGTGATCTTGTCGGCGTACATGATCACCTGCCCCGACACGTTGCGCGCGGCGCGCCCGATGGTCTGGATGAGCGAGCGGTGGTTGCGCAGGAACCCTTCCTTGTCCGCGTCCAGAATGGCCACCAGCGACACTTCCGGCAAGTCCAGCCCCTCGCGCAGCAGGTTGATGCCCACCAGCACGTCGAACTTGCCCTGCCGCAACTCGCGCAGGATGTCCACGCGCTCCAGCGTGCCAATGTCCGAATGCATGTAGCGCGCCCGCACGCCCTGGTCCAGCAGGTGGTCGGTCAAGTCTTCGGCCATCTTCTTCGTAAGCGTGGTTATGAGCACGCGCTCGTCGCGGGCGGCGCGGTCCTTCGCCTCGTCTATGATGTCGTCTATCTGGCTGGCGCTGCCCCGCACGACTATCTCCGGGTCCAAAAGGCCCGTCGGGCGGATGATCTGCTCCACCTGGTTCTGGCTCACTTTCTGCTCGTAGTCGCCCGGGGTGGCCGACACGTAAATGAACTGCGGCACGCGCTCCTCGAACTCGTCGAAGCGCAGGGGGCGGTTGTCAAGGCAGCTGGGCAGGCGGAACCCGTGTTCGGCCAGCGTGATCTTGCGCGAGCGGTCGCCTTCGTGCATGCCGCGTATCTGCGGCACCGTCACGTGGCTCTCGTCTATGATGCACAGGAAGTCCTTCGGGAAGTAGTCGATGAGCGTGTAGGGAGGCTCGCCCGGCGCGCGCCCGTCGATGTGGCGCGAGTAGTTCTCGATGCCCGAGCAGAAGCCCATCGTCTCCATCATCTCGAGGTCGTAGTTCGTGCGCATTTCCAGCCGTTGCGCCTCAAGCAGCTTGCCTTCCTCCTTGAACTGCTGCAGGCGGTCGCGCAGCTCGTCGCGGATGGTGGAAAGCGCACGGTCCATCTTCGGGCGCGAGGCCACGTAGTGCGACGCCGGCCAGATGGGCAGCGCCTCGTACTCGTTCAGCGCCTCGCCAGTGACGTGGTCTATCTCCGTGATGCCCTCCACCTCGTCGCCCCAGAAGCTGATGCGCACGGGGTTGTCGGCGTAGGGCGGGAACACGTCGAGCGCATCGCCGCGCACGCGGAACGTGCCGCGCTTGAGTTCGTAGTCGTTGCGGTCGTACTGGATGTCTATGAGGTCGTGGATGACGTCGTCGCGGTCGGCCTCCTTCTGCTTGTCCACGAACACCGCCATGCCCGCGTAGTCCATGGGGCTGCCGATGCCGTAGATGCAGCTCACCGACGCCACCACGATGCAGTCCCGCCGCGAGAGCAGCGCCGAGGTGGCCGCATGCCGCAGCTTCTCCACTTCCTCGTTGATGGAGGCGTCCTTCTCTATGAACGTGTCCGACGAAGGCACATAGGCCTCCGGCTGGTAGTAGTCGTAATAGCTGACGAAGTACACCACCGCGTTGTTCGGGAAGAACTCCTTGAGTTCGCTCGCCAGCTGCGCGGCGAGCGTCTTGTTCGGCGCCAGCACGAGCGTGGGCTTCTGCACCGCCTCGATGGTCTTCGCCATGGTGAACGTCTTGCCGGAGCCGGTCACGCCCAGAAGCGTCTGGTAGCGCAGGCCCTCTTCCACGCCCCGCGCCAGCTTCTCGATGGCCTGCGGCTGGTCGCCCGCCGGCTCGTAGGGGCTCACCACTTCAAGCGGCGTGGTGGCAAGGCGCACGTCGGGCAGCTTGCCTTCCATTTCCATGCCCTCGATGTTGGAAAGATGCGCCATGAGAGGTCCTTTCGACAAGGTGCAGACGAAAACGTGCGGGCGGGTTCGGGCCGACAGGACGCCCGAGCCTGCGCCGGCAGAGCACCCAGATTCGCGCCAGCAGGGCGCGTTGGCAAGGTGCCCGCCCGAGCCTGCGTCGGCAGGCGTACTCCAGCCGCCCGCATCCGCCAACCCGCGCCCGCAGCGGAATTCCCGGAATCATATAGTGTAGCACAGCTACCACACCATGAACAGATGTTCGTTACACTTCCGAAGGAAACGGCAGGGAAGGCTCGCGCTTTGACACACCCCGGTCGCCCGCTTCGCGGGCCTAGCCCTTGCCTCCTGTGCGGGCGCAGAGCATCTCGCGCAGCTCGTCGGCGGAATGCACGTCCAGCTTGCGGTAGGCACTCGCAATGTGCGTCCTGATGGTGGTTATGGAAAGCACCAGGTCGTCCGCCATCTTCTTGGGCGTTGCGCCTTGGGCGAGCAACGTCACCACTTCGGCCTCGCGGCGCGACAGTCCCGCCTCGCGCGCAAGGGCCTTGCAGGCGTCCAGCAGGCGCTGGTCGTGGAAGGCGCGCGGCGAGTGGTTTTCCTCGAGGCCCCACAGGGTCTTGGCACCCTCCTGCACCCCCATCTCGAACGTTACCACCACAAGCCCCAGAAACACCACCGTGGCCACCACGGAAAGGGCAGCGCCGTTCAACGGGGAGAACTCCCCCAGAACAAAGCCCAGCACCGCACCGGAAAGCGTTCCCACCTGCCAAACGACCGTCACTTTCGCCAAACAGAAGCCAAGCGACAGGCCGGTCTGCCGGCGCACCACCGCCGCTCCACAATACACGAGCAGCATGCAGTACGTCCCCGAGAAGAACGCAAGCGAGGTCACCACCAGCAGCAGCATGCCATCAAGCTGGGGAAGCAACAGATACGACAACACCGTGAGCGGGAACACCACGCGCACGATTTCGCGGCACACCCCACGCGCCGTCTCGCGTTTGCGCAGCGCCAGCAAAAACGGCACGACAAGAAGCGACGAGGCAATGCGACAAAGGATTATTTGTTCGGAGGCCGCCGTTGCCGGATAGAAGCCGCCCATGGAACCGACGACGCAGGCGTAAACGCCCACCGCAACCCACAAGCGACTGCGTGGTGTGGAAAACAGCCTCCGAGAAAGAGGAACGCTTGCTCCCCCTTCGGCTCCTTCGGCCCCTTCGGCGCTCCGCGCGTCCATCGGCAGGGAACGCCGCCTTTGACCCGGGCCCGTCTGTGGCGCCCCCGAAGCGACATGCATGGCAAACCAGTTAAGCCCCCATGCCACGAAAACCAGGGCGGCATGCACCATTCGGGCAGGAACACCAGGGACAAGCAAATCGAGCAAGGGAAGCAGGACTTGTCCCGTAGCCCACGAAGGCACATAAAATGCAAGCACGCACACGGCTATTGCCGGAGGGTCTTCAACGGCGTCGAGGCTGTTGGCCGTACTTGCGGCAATTAGCACCGCCAGCAATCCGGCGAGCAGTGCAGTCCAGCCGAAGACGCCAATGCCGTAAGCCCCCAAAAGGAAATCCCCCACGCTCAAGGCAGCGGCCGCGCCGTAGAAAAAACCCCGAGGCAGAAAAGGCTCATTGCGAGAAAAGGCCGCCATGGACAAAACGGCGCCCAGCGCGCATCCCAACGCGAAAAACGCTGAATCCACGCCCCACGCCGTGGCAAACGGAACGACAGCGCCCAAACCCGCAGAGGCGCCTTGGCTGACGGAGAAATCGCTCGCCCATGTCCACAGCACGCCAATGGAGACGCAAGTCAGCAGCACGATGCGGCAAGACGATGCCGAACCGCCGGATTCCCCACTCGAATTCGCGGCCCTCGTTCTCCAACCGCCCTCCCCGCGCCGCACGCGCAATCCCCCTTTGCCACTCCCGCCATCCGCGCTGCGCGCCTTTTGCTGCAATCCCCTCCACGGCAAAAAAACGCTTCCGCTTCCGCTTCCGCTTCCGCTTCCGCTTCCGCTTCCGCTTCCGCTTCCGCTTCCGCTTCCGCTTCCGCTTCCGCTGGGAAGATTATAGCGCAGCCTCCCCTGTCGCCAGTCTCAAATAGTGGCATATGAACTGGTGAAACCAAAACTCATCAACCATTGATGAGGTCGCGGGCGCCCAATTCGTCAGCCGGACAGGAAGCGGGGGTGCCGCAGGGGGCGTATCGTCGCCCGTTGCGGCGCGCCCACGCGGGGCCGCCGCGCCATTGCGGCAGGCGCGCACGACCACGCAGGCGAACGGGAGGGAGGCGAGGCAGGCAGGGCATCACCCGCGCGCAACCGCAAACCGAAAGAAGGGAGAGGAACATGAGAACGAGAAGCAAGGGCAGCGGGCCCTTGCCAAGGGCGTCCGCGCGGCGCCCTTGGCGCAAGCGCCTCGTTGCAACCGTCGCGGTGCTTGCCGTGGCGTCGTGCTGCATGGTGGCCGGCTGCGCGCCCCAACAGGCAAGCAGCCAAGACTCCGCATCCGCGGAAAACGAGGCCACCGAGGCAACCGCGTCGCTTGAAGGCACCAGCATCATGGTGCACGCCTTCACTGACAACGACGCAGGCCCGTTCACCGACACGTGGTACAACACCAACGTGCTGAACGCCGGCAGCAGGGGCTGCAGTTCCTGCCACGCCGACATGTATGCCACCATTTCGAACATCCAGATAGGCGACTACAAGCACATCATCGGCAAGCCCGCCAACGGCAAGGACTACACCTACCGGGAATGCACGCCGGCGTGCCACATGGGCATCGGCGCAGCCGGCACCGGGCCGGCGCTCGAAGACGCCATTCACAGCATCCACTTTTCGTCCGAGGCGTTCGTTGACGGCGGCGGCATTTGCGAAAGCTGCCATGCCTACAACGCCGCCGGAGAGTTGGTGCTGTGGGACGACTTGAAGTACACGGCCGAACTGGGCGGTTACCCCAACCAGTCGAGCGAGATCACGCAAGGTTGGAACGCGATGCGCGGCGTGCAGAACAACAGCCTGGTTGACGTGGTGTCCACGCCGAACATAGAACTGGGTGCGGCCGAGCTGAGCCAGCCCCTTTCCGATGACGACGACATCTTCGTGGCGGCCAACGTGGGCGCTTGGGAAGTGGACATGAGCACTTACCAACTCACCGTCTCGGGCGTGAACGGCAAGAGCACCTGGACGATCGACGAGCTGAAGGAACTGCCCGCCACCGAGAAGACCATCACGCAGGACTGCGCCGGCCAAGGCATGAACGGCGCCCTCATTTCCAACTTCACCGTCACCGGCGTAAGCCTTTCCGATTTCATCGAGGCGTGCGGCGGCCTGCAGGACGGCATGGTCACGCTCGCAACTACAAGCGATGACCAGTTCAGCTTCGGCTTCATGCTCGACGTGGGCGTGCTCTTGGAGCAGGATACGGTCATCGGCTACGCCGTGAACGGCCACGACCTGACGGCGAACCAAGGATACCCCGTCACCCTTTACATCCCCGGATTCGGCGGCAACGTGAGCACCAAGTACCTCACAGGCCTGACCTTCTCGTCCGAGGCCGCCACGTATCACGACAATTGGATGTATGGGGCCAACGCCGGCAACCTGAACGCCGGCTGGCTGGGCATCGAAGACGGCTACGAGGCGAAGGTGGGCGAGACGGTGGAGCTGGCCGGCTGGGGCTATGTCCACACGGCAGGCGGACACAACCTCACCGGCGTTGCCATCAGCGCCGACTACGGGCAAACGTGGACGACCATCGACATGACCGACAAAAGCCTCGACCCCGACCAGTGGGTGCAGTTCAAAACCACGTGGACGCCCGAGAAAGCAGGCACCTACGTGCTGAAGGTGAAGGCGCTCGACAACACCGGCGCAACCTTCACCAACGCCTACACGGGCGAAGAGGGCGCTGCATCGGTCATCGTCAAAGTGACGGAGTAGGTGATTACCGTGACGAGTACGACAAAGAAGAAGGCCGCCCTCATCGCCGGTTCGGCCACGCTGGCCTTTGCCGGCGCGGCGGCCTACCTGCCCGCCGTGGCCCTTGCCGCCCAAACGGACGGCGGACAGGCGGCAGACGCCGTGCAACAGGACGCGCAGGAGACCGCGGCAACGGGGCTGGAAACGGTCCGCAACGTGCAGGGGGCCTTCAGCTTCACGCAGGACGAGGTGACGCCGAACGGCACCATTTCCGGCGTGTTCAACCGCGCCGCGGCGGCGGTGTGCGCATCGCTTCCCACGTATGTTTCCGCCGTGCAGGACCTGTCCATTTCCGTGGGCGGGTCTGCGGCCGGAAACGAGTTCGTGGGAACCGTTGACGAAATGGCCAGCGAAGAGGGCGCCAAAGCGTTCCTCATGGCCTGCTCCTGCGCGTCGAACGTCGCAGGCGGCGGGGCCATTGCCAACGCCGAGGTTTCGGGCGTGTCCCTGGAATCCATCGCACGCGCAGCCGGCGTCACGCTCTGACGCACGCGCGCAGCAGTGCAGCGTCGGGCACCGGGTTTTGCAGCGACCCGGCGCCCGACCGCCTTGAAGGCGGGCGCCGTTCGGCGGCGAAGGGCGGAGCAAGGGCTCTGCGACGCCCATCCGTCGGGCGGCGCCCGCCTTCAAGGCGCAGGTTGCAAGGCGGCGCGGCCAGCCCGCACGCAGGCGCGCCCCGCATGCAGCCCGCTACCCCCGCATGGCGCGCAGGGCGCGCCGCACACGCAGGAAGAAGGAGGCTCCCCCATGAAAGCCAACACTGTGGTGTTCACGTCGGCCGACGGGCGCGTGCAGGAATTCCCCCTCGCGCTGCTTCTGGAAAAGGGGGCCGTCATCGCCTCGCACGTGAACGGCGAGGGAATTGCGGGCGTCATGGGCGCGGCCAACCAGCTTTGGATACCCGACCTTCCCGCCAAGTACTTCGTCCGCGACATCGTGAAGATAGACTTCGAGCAGCGCGACGAGGAACCCGCCATCGCGCCTTTCGTGGACGACGGCACCGACTACACCAACCTTCCCAACATAGGCGCCGACCAAGTGCACGCCCACCCCTTCGGCGAGCCGGTGACGTTCCGGGGGTGGGCGCACGACTTCGGCAAGCGCATCGTCGCCATCGAGTTCACCTTGGACAGCGGGCAAACGTGGACACGCTGCCCCACCGACGGCGCCACCAGCGAACGCTGGGTGCGCTGGGAATTCACGTGGGACCCGCCACAGCCGGGCGACTACCGACTGCAGGTGCGCAGCGTCAACGAGGACCAGCGGAAAAGCCCCCTTTCCGCCGCCGTCTGCTTCGCCGTGGCGTGAACCTGCGCCGCATGCGGCGATTTCGGCATGCGGCAATTCCGGGGAGGGCCGGCGGACGTGCTATACTTTTGCATCGCTGTCTTGCCATGTGGCAGGAAACCCGCCGAAGGAAAGAAGACGCCCTTGAAAAGCCCCTTGTCTGGTTGCATGGAAAAGGTTCCGGGCATTGCCGCCTGCGTGGCCATCGCCCTGCCCTGCTGGTTTTTGGGACTCGCGTTCCCGCTGGTGGGAGGCCCGGTGTTCGCCATTCTGGCGGGCATGCTCGTGGCATTGGCATGGAAGCCGCCCGCGCGCGGCAAGGCGCAGGCGGGCATTGCCTTCACGGGCAAGAAGGTGCTGCAGTGCGCGGTCGTCCTGCTGGGCTTCGGGCTGAACCTCGTGGAAATCGCCCGGGTGGGCGCCCTGTCGCTGCCCATCATCTGCTCCACCGTGGCCACGGCGCTCGTCGTGGCCTACGTCGTAGGGAAGCTGCTGCGCATGCCGTCGGACATAACCACGCTCATCGGCGTGGGATCGTCCATTTGCGGCGGGTCGGCCATTGCCGCCACGGCGCCCGTCATCAAGGCGCGCGACGAGGACGTGGCGCAGTCCATCTCCGTCATCTTCCTGTTCAACGTGGTGGCGGCGCTGGTGTTCCCCACGCTCGGCAGCATGCTGGGCATGTCGAACGAGGGGTTCGGCCTGTTCGCCGGCACGGCCGTGAACGACACCTCCTCGGTGACGGCCGCCGCCGCGGCATGGGACGGCATGCACCCCGGCGCGAACGCGCTCGATCAGGCCGCCATCGTCAAGCTCACCCGCACGCTGGCCATCATCCCCATCACGCTGGCGCTGGGCATATGGATGGCGCGCCGGGAAAGCCGGGCCGCGGCCTCCGCGGACGGTGCCGGCAAGCTGGGCGGGTTCAGCCTGCGCCGCGCCTTCCCCACCTTCATCCTGTTCTTCCTCGTGGCGGCCCTCGTCACCACGCTGGCCGCCCTTGCAGGCGTGCCGGAGGGGGCGCTCGAGCCGCTGAAGACCCTCTCGAAGTTCTTCATCGTCATGGCCATGGCCGCCATCGGGCTGAACACCGACGTCGTGAGTTTGGTGAAAAGCGGCGGCAAGCCCATCCTGCTGGGCTTCGTCTGCTGGGTGTGCATCGCCGCAGTCAGCCTGGGCATGCAACACGCGCTGGGACTGTGGTAGCGCGCCGCGCCCCTAGCCTGTGGCTGCGCCCCGCGCCGCAACGCAAGACGGGCCGACGGCACGGCGAAGCCCCACACGCCCCGACTACCCGCCGCCGCAACGGGCGCTGTGCGGCGTGAGACAGGCAGGCGGCACGGAGCGGGTGCCACGCCGCGCTGCGGCGGGCGCACTGCGGCGTGGCACCACACTGCGGCAGTCGCCGCGCTGCGGCGCAGCGCGGCGACTGCTGGCTAGGCCTTCTTCTGGTAGTCCCGCCACCAGGCAAGCACTTGGTTATGCAGCTCCTCGGGCGTGCCGTCGTTGTTGAACACCACATCGGCGGCCTCTATGCGGTCGGCGTCGGTGATTTGCTGGGCAATGCGCCGGCGCACGTCGGCCTCGTCGAAGCCCGAGGCCACCGCGCGCTCGATGCGCAAGTCCAGCGGCGCCAGCACGGCCATGACCACGTCGGCGTCGTAGGCCAGCGACGACTGGCGGTTCTTGAACACCGAGTATTCCACCACCACGGCGTCGTGCCCAGCCCGCTCGCACTCGGCCAGCCGGTCGGTGTAGGCGTCTTCGATGCGCGGCATGGTGATGCGGTTCAGCTTGCGCGTGTCGGCGGGGCTCATGAACGCCTTGGCCGCAAGCGCGGAGCGGACGACTTCCCCGTTCTCGTCGAGGATGTCCGCGCCGAACGTCTCGGTCAGCTCCTCCTTCACGGTGTCCCACATGAGCACGTCGTGCCCCACTTGGTCGAGGTCGATGTAGGGCAGGCCCTCGTCAACGAGCGCCTTGCGGGCCGTGGACTTGCCGGCGCCCATGCCGCCTATGATGAACAGCTTCTTCATACAAGAACCTCCTCTATCGCGCCACCGCCCAGCACGGTGGCGCCTCGGTAGAACACGGCGTACTGGCCGGGCGCGGTGGTTGGCTGCAGGCTGCGCAGGCGCACGTGCACGCGGCCGTCTTCCATTGGTTCCATGATACACGCTGCAGGCTCGCTGCGGTAGCGCAGTTTCACCATGGCGTCCAGCGGGCGGCCAAGCCCCGCCAGACCCTGCCAGTTCATGCCGCCCACCACCACGCCGCCAATGCGCGCTTCGTCGGCGAAGCCCACCACGAGCGCATTTTCGGCCGCGCGCTTCTCCAACACGTAATAGGGTTCGGGGCCCGCAACGCCAATGCCTTTGCGCTGGCCCACCGTGTAGCCGCTCAATCCCGCATGGGTGCCCAGCACGCGCCCCGCGCGGTCAACGATGGGGCCGGGCGCGTCCCGCACGCCATGCGTCTGCAGAAACGGGCGGTAGTCGCCCTCTATGAAGCAGATGTCCTGGCTGTCGGGCCTTTCCGCCACCTCCAGCCCCAAGTCGGCCGCCATCACGCGCACTTCGGCCTTGGTCATGCCCCCCAAGGGAAGCACCAGCCGCGCAAGCTGCTCCTGCGAAAGCAGCGCCAGCATGTAGCTTTGGTCCTTGCGCGCGTCGAGCGCCGTCAGCACGGCAAGGCGTGCCTGCGGCGCAGCGGCAGCGGGCGCGGCGCCCACCACGTCCGCGGGCGCCCCCGGCGCGGCGACTGCGCCACCCATGCCGTCGCGCGGCGGCGCGCCGTCTGCCGGCGCATCCGCACCCACGGGCGCCGCATCCTCCGTACCCGTGTCCCCCGGCGGGAGCACCTGCGCAATGCGCGCGTAATGGCCCGTGGCAACGTGGGTGCACCCCGCCTCGTCGGCCGCCTGGAAAAGCGCAGGCACCTTCGCGCGCGCGTTGCATCCCACGCAGGGGCTGGGTGTCAGCCCCTGCGCATAGGAGCGCACGAACGGCTCCACCACCTCGCGCGAGAACAGGCGCGTGCAGTCGCGCACGACATGTTCCACGCCCAGCCGGCAGCACGTCGCCGCCGCGTCGCGCACGGAGCGCGCGGACGCCTCGTCGCGCTGGAACACGCACGTCACGCCCATCACTTCGCAACCTGCGCGGGCAAGCAGCGCGGCCGACACCGCGCTGTCCACCCCGCCGCTCATGCCCAAGGCCACCCGCCGCCCGCGCTCCATGCCCGTCCTTTCCCATGCAAAAGGGGCCGGCATGGCGCCGGCCCCGTCTTCCCTCTGCGCGCACCCGCGTGCGCCCTCTGTTGTCGCCCGCAGGCAACGTGCCTTCTACTCGGCGGCCTCTGCAGCAGGCTCCGCCGTTTCGGCGGCAGCCTCGGCGGGCTTTTCGGCAGCCTTCGTCTCGGCGGCCTCCGCGGGCTTGGCGGCTCCGGACTTCTCGCCCTTCGCCTTGTCGCCCTTCTTGCGGGCCGGCTTCTCTTCCACCTGGATGCTCTCGTCCACTTCGATCTCGAAGCCCAGCTCCTCGGCGGCGGCCTTCATGCTCAGCGAGATGCGGCGCCGATCCGGGTTGATCTCCATGACCTTCACCTTGATCTCGTCGCCCGCCTTCACCACCTGGGCCGGCGTGTCGATGTGGCGCATGGCCATTTCGGAGATGTGCACCAGGCCCTCGATGCTGTTGCCCAGCTCCACGAACGCGCCGAACGGCACGATCTTGGTCACCTTGCCGTCCACGATG
>CAJFUR010000074.1 GCA_904420215.1 uncultured Eggerthellaceae bacterium | reverse complement strand
GCTTGCGCGCGATGAGGCGCTTGGCCACCATCTGGATGCGCTCGGGCGAGGCCACCGACGTGCCGCCGAATTTGCATACGATCAAAGACATGGCGTTCTCTCTCACCGCGAATGACCCAAGGGCCCCATGGCCCAACGAATCTTCACTATACCAAAACAACCCCAGCCCCATTGAGAGAAGCCCGCCGGCGGGTTCCTTTTCCACAGGGAAAGTGCGGCGGGGGCGCCGCGCCGCCTACTGGTCTTCCCTGAACCCCGATTCGCCCTCGTTGCCCAAGCGGTAGCCTTGGCGCCACACGGTTTGCAGGTACGTGGGCTTCGACGGGTCGTCTTCTATCTTGTTGCGTATCTTGCGGACGAACACCGCGATGCTCGCCGACTCCGGAACGTACTCGTCGCCCCACACGTGGCCGATGATCTCGCGCGTGCTCAACGCGACGCCGGCATGGTTCCCCAAGTAGGCGAGGATCTGGAACTCCTTGGGCGTCACCTCGACGCGCTTTCCCCTCAAGCGCACCTCGTTGCGCTTGAAGTGGATCTCCAAGTCGCGGATGCGCACGACGGCGCGCCCCCTGCTTGCGGCGGGGGCGTCCGCCCTGCTGGCGCAGACGCGCCGCAGGCCCGCTTCCACGCGCATGAGCAGCTCGTCTTTGTTGAAGGGCTTGGAAACGTAATCGTCGCACCCGACGGAGAACCCCACGCTCTTGTCAACGATGTCGCTTTTGGCGGAAAGCATGATGACGGGCACCCGCGCGTCGGCTTCCCGGATGGCGCGGCATGCCTCGAACCCGTTGCGTCCGGGCATCACGACGTCGAGGATGACCAAGTCGGGCCGTTCCCGCTCGAACAGCTCGAGCGCCTCGTCGCCGTCCCGCGCCAGAACGCAGGCATGGCCCCTCCGCGCCAGAAGCTGCTCTATCGCGCAGCGAATGTCCTTCTCGTCGTCGGCAACCAGGATCTTCATTCTTCGTCCACGCTCCAATCCACGGCCTCGGCGGGAATGGAGACGACGAACTCGCTGCCCACCCCCAGCTCGCTTTCGACGCGCACGTCGCCGCCAAGCATGTTCGACGCCTTCTTCACGAGCGAAAGCCCCAGGCCGCTTCCGCCGTACTTCCTGAAGTTCGAGGAATCCACCTGCACGAACCGGTCGAAGATGGCCCCCAGGTCCTCCTCGGCAATGCCTATGCCCGTGTCGCGGACGGTGCAGACGATGGCGCCCCTGCGGGACGCGCCACCGGAAACGGCTGCGTGGCCGAACGTGGCAGCGCCGTCGGGCGTGGCTGCGCCCGCACCCCCAGCTGCACCCATGCTTCCGCTGCCGGACGCCGCCGTGCCGTCGGGCGCATCTGCATTCGCGCCATCGGGCGCAGGCGCACCGTCAGCCACACCCCCGCCCTCGCCCGCCGTCTCGGGCACGAACTCTATCGTCGTCGCAACGCTGCCGCCCTGCTCGGTGAACTTCACCGCGTTGCCCACGAGGTTGCGCAGGATGCTCGTCAACTGCGTCCAGTCGCTCAAAACCAAGGGGATGCCGCTTTCGATGCGCGTTTCGAAGGCGATCCCCTTCCTTTGGGCGACGGCGCAAAACTCCGAGGCCACGCCTTCGAGCAGGTCTATGAGATCGACCACCGTCAGGTCGGGTTCGGCCTTGCCGGAATCGATGCGGGCGATGCTGAGCGCGTTGTTCACCATTTCGAGCAGCGTGTTGCTGTGGGCGCGCACCACGGCAAGGTACTCGCGCTCCCTGTCGCACGCCGCGGCCTGCCCCTCGCCACGCGCCCCGCCGCAATCTTCGCCGCGCTTCCCGTCGCGTTCCCGCCCGCACGCTGCGGCCCGCCCCTCACCCTGCTCCCTGTCGCTCCCACCTCCAACCGGCTCATCCTCGCATTCCTCGAGCAAATCGAGGTGCGCGAGTATCGCCGTGAGCGGCGTGCGCAGCTCGTGGCTGAGCATGGCTATGATGTTGGAGCGGTACTGGTTTTCCGCGTTGAGCTTCTCGTTCGCCTCCACCAGCAGGTCGTTCATCCGGTCGGCCTGGCGCCGCTGTTCCTCCAGAAGCGCGTTGGCCTCCTCGTACTGCCGCGTGCGGTCTTTCACGCGGTTCTCCAAGTTGCCGTAGAGGTCGCCCAGCTCGTCGGCCATGGTGCCCACGCGGCGCGCGAGGTCGTATATCTCGCGCGTCTTGCTGAGCCGCCCCACGTCCACGTCCATGTTGCCCTTGCCAATGGTGTCCATGGCGGCGTCCAGCCGTGCGAGCGGCTTCAGGACGCTGCGGCGGAAGAACAGGGTGCTCACCCCCAGCGCCACCGTGAGGAACGCGACGAAGAACAGGACGCTCGCGCCCACGTTGGCCCACACGTTTTGCAGATAGGCGTCCATAGGCATGGTGATGCTCACGGCCCCGCCCACGTCGCCCACGGCCAGGCCCTCCTTCGCGAACCCGGTGATGTCCAGCTCGCCGGCCGGTTCGCCGTGGCACTGCAGGCAGTTCTCCGTGAGCAGGATGGACCCCACGTAGCGGAAGTTCCTTCCGCCCTCCCCGTCCGTTTCGGTGCCGTAAACCTCGCGCTGCTCGCCGGGCGCGAACGACTCGAGCGCCCTCAACTCGAACTCGTCCGGGCGGTCCAGGTTGTTGCGCGGGTCTATGCGCGTGTAGCGCAGCGTGTACTGGTAGTCGGTGCTTTCCGAGAACAGCTTCCCCACGCTTTTCCCCACCAGGGAGCAGTACAGGCCCTTGAAGTTGTAGGAGCCGTCGCGGTCCGTGTTGATGTTGGCCTGCTCGTAGTCCATGAAGTCCCACGTGGCCTTCACCGAAAGGGAAAGGACGCGCGCCTCAGCGAGCATCTGGCTTTCCAGCTGCCCTATCTGCGACCGGTAGGAAACGACGCCGAACAGGCTGACCGACACGAGCGCGATCGCCGTCATGATGGCGACGTAGCGCACGATGAGCTTCTTGCGCTTGCGCTCCACCACCTCTGCCATGGCTCCCCTTTCGCTTCCCACGGCACGTATGATACCAGCAGGCCGGCGGGAAAAGAATCCCGCCGGCCTGCCATTCGTCGGTTTGCGGCCCGCCGCCCGGCGCCGGCCAACCGGGCGCCGGCCGCGCGCCGGCGCGCCGCTCGGCGTTCG
>CAJFUR010000073.1 GCA_904420215.1 uncultured Eggerthellaceae bacterium | reverse complement strand
TCGTCGCACAACCGCCTGACCGTGGCGCTGTACTGCACCACCGCCCTGCCGGTCATCGTGGCCGTCACGTCCGTGGCCGTGAGCGCCCAGGCCATGACGCAGGAAATGGCCAGCGTGCTGGTGGCCGCCGGCGCCGTCACCGTGTTCCTCATGCCGCTTCTGGCTTCCATTACCTACCGCGTGGCCGACGCGAAACCCCTCGAGGCCGTGCGCGAGATCACGCGCAACCCGCGCGACGTGGGCGACATCGTGCGCGAGCACTTGGCGCTCGAGCGCATGCTCGCGCGGCAGGAGGCGTCGGCGCGGCTGGCGCGGCGGGTGCGGCGCCGTTTGGGCATCGAGGACGACGAGGTGCCGTGGGAGGAGCTGGCCGCCTCGCTGCAGCGCACGTCCGCGCGCAGGCGGGCGCTCGACGAGGCGCGCGACCTGGCGGCGCAGGAAATGGCCGCGCGGCATGCCGCCCTGGGGGACGCCGTGCGGAACGTGGCGGGAACGGCCGCGGAAGGCTCCGGGGGCGGAGGAGACGCCGCCGCGGATGGACGGCAGGACGAACCCGCAGGCCGGCGCGCCCTCACGCGCGGCGAGCGGCGCGACCGGATCCGCCGGCGCGTGGCCGAGCGCGCCGTGCGCGAGTACAACCGCCGCATGGCCGAGATGGGCCGCCCCGGCATGGACACGGATTCCACCGCCCCCGCAGACCCCGCGCCGTCCCGGCGGGACCCCGAGTAACCTCCCCCCGGCGGCCCACCGCGCGCCCTTTCCGCGGGCGGCGGAAGCGGACGGGAGCCAGACGACGAGAAGGAGCACGCATGGCACGCGCCGATGCCCATTCCGTTCTGCACGAATCGGCCCTCGCGAGGGAACGCGAGAACCGGGCCGCCGGAACCGACGCGGAAGACTACGCCCTCGCAGACCTCCTGCGGGACGAGCTGCGCGAAAAGCTGGGCGTGGAAACGCGCTCCTTTCAAGACCTGTGCCACCTGACCATTGCAGACGACGCCTGCATTCCCATTCTCGCCGCATACCTCCCGCGCTTCCGCAACGTCGGGTTCGCGCAAAACCTCGTGACGCAGCAGTTCTGGAGAAAAGGGAACGCGGATTGCGCCGACTTCCTGGAAAGCTGGATTCAGCAGCTGCGGGCGGAAGGGAGGCTTTCGAAGCCCGTCGAAGAGACCATCGACAACGCCCTCGCAAGGATTCAGGACAAAAGGAAGGTTCCGTTCTACCTTGACCTCATACGTCCCGCCGACGCATTCTACCTCACGATGCGGATGCTCGCGCGGTGGCAGGTGGAAGACGCGCTCCCCATCATATGCGACCGGCTGGGAAAAGACCGCATCCCAACGAACGCCATCGCCTCCCTCGCCGCGTTCGGGGACGCCTCCCTCGTCCCCCTCGTCCGCCCTTTCCTGAACAGCGGCCAGGCAGGCCCGCGCGAGGCCACCCGAAAGGCAATCGCCCGCATGGAGCAGGCGCGCGCCCGCAACTAGCCACCGCCCACCGCCTCTGGCTGGGATGAGCCCGCCGGGCGTGCGCGGCGCATGCGCCCCCGGCGCCGCCGCGCCCCCGGCGGCTTCGCCGTGCGCCCTTTCCGGCGGCCCAGAGCGCGCCCCTCCCGCAGGCGCGCGGGGCGGCACGGCGAGGTGCCGGCCATGCCGCCGCGCCCATGCGAAAAAAGGCGCGGCCCCAACGGTGCGGGGCCGCGCCTTGAAACGGCAGAGACGAAGGGGGCACAGCGTCCTAGAGCGCGGCTTCGCGGATCTTCTCCAACAGCTGCTCGGCAGGCCAGGCGCCCAAATCGCCTTCGTGGCGGTCGCGCACGGAAATGGTGCCGTCCTCGACCTCCTTGTCGCCCAGCACCACCATGTACGGCACCTTCTGCGCCTGCGCCTTGGCTATCTTCACGCGCATGGGCTCGTTCTGGTCGTACACCTCCACGCGCCCGCCGGCAGCCTTCAGGCGGCGCGCCAGGTCTTCCGCCGCCTCCTTGTGGCGGTCGGCGATGGGCAGCACCACCACCTGCACGGGCGCCAGCCACAGCGGCAGCGCGCCGGCGTAATGCTCGATGAGGATGCCGAGGAAGCGCTCGATGGAGCCGAAGATGGCGCGGTGGAGCATCCAGGGGCGCTCCTCGGTGTTGTCTTCCGTGCGGTAGGTCAGCTCGAAGCGCTCCGGCATGTTGAAGTCCACCTGCACGGTGGAGCACTGCCAGGTGCGGCCGATGGCGTCCTTCACCTTG
>CAJFUR010000072.1 GCA_904420215.1 uncultured Eggerthellaceae bacterium | reverse complement strand
TGCGGGCGCGGAGGGCGTGCCGGTTGCGGCGGGCGCGCGCTGCGGGCGGCAGTGGGTGCGGCGCGCCGGTCGCCGGGCCGCGCGGCCCGCGCGTGGCTGCTCGGTTGGGCCGTGGGGCGCGATATTTGATGTTTCTGCGCGCAGCCCTATGATCGCGCGGGCATCTCGGATAGAATGATACCCGAACGGTAACGTCTACGCATGCGGGGCATGCGTTTCGACGGACGGAATGGAGGTGGAACCATGTTGGAGAATTCGGATGCGGGCAACGTGCCGGGTTGCGGCGACGACCGCGGCAGCTCGTCCGCAGACTACCTCGGGCGCGCCGCGCAGGCGTGCGCCGCGGGCAATGCCGTTTTGGGCATGCACCTGTACTTGGCCGCCTTCGAGAACGCGTCGGCGTCGTCCGGCGTGCCGGAAGAGGACGCCATCGGCGGCCTCAAGCAGGCATGGGCGCTCGCATGCCGTCTCAAGGAGCGCTCCATTGCCGAATACATCTTCGAGAAGATGGAGCCTTTCCTGACCTCCGACGAGGTGGCGGGCTGTGCCGAGCAGCTTCAGCGCATGGCGCTCGACAAGCTGGAGGAATTCGGGCTTTCGCGCGAGGACTTGGAAGACATGACCGACATGATCTCGCAGGACTTCCTCGGCATGGGCGGCAACGTGTTGGTGGAGCATCTGACCGGGCCGTCTCTGGCGGAAAGCCTGGCCTCTGCGCAGGCCGCCTGCGGGCATCCCGGGCGCCTGCAGGCCGGCGCGGACGAGGGGGACGCCGCGGATGCCGCCGCGTCCGCCGACGGGGCCGAAGACGCGGCGGATGCGGCGGCCGGTGGGGACGCCGAGGCGAAAGGCGTCCCGGCGTCCCCCGGGGCCGGACCCGGCGCGCACGGCGCGTCCGGGGATGCGCCGGATGCGCCTGCGGCGAAGGGTGGCGCGCAGAAGAAGCCCCCCGCTCCCGTGCAGAGCCTTTTGGCGCGTGCCATCGACGAGGCGGGGCTGAAAGTCGCCCCAACTTTCGAGCGCGTCACGTATGCCGACTTGGCCGGGTACGACAGCGTGATCCAGACGATGCGCGACTTCGGGGTGGGCATGCGGGACGATGCCGACTTCAAGGAGCTGGTGGAGCTGCTGAACACGCGCCACGGGCTGGGCCGCATGCCCGCCGCCGACACGCTGCTGTTCCGCTCGCCCGCGCGCGAGGACGCGAGCCGCTTCATGGAGGCCACGCTCGGCGAGCTGGACGTGCCCTCCATCCGCATGCGTATGGACGAGAACCTGCAGGGCATGCCGGTTCTGTGCGTGATGGCCCAGGCCGACAACATGCCCCAGCTGAACTCTGCGCGCAACGAGATCCTGGGCGCCGGCGCGCTCATGCTGGAAGACCTTGACCTGTGGGGGTCGCCCACCGCCGACTTCGGCGACGACTTCGGGGGCTTCCCGTTCGCTCGCCTTTCCCGCGGCGCGTGCGAGGCCCTGAACCTCATCCGCTCGGCGGTGGAGAACCCCAAGGTGCACGTGATGGCGTCTGCGGCGAACGTGGAGGAGATAGACCCGTTTTTCCTCGACCTTCTGGAGCCGGTGTCCATCGTGGACATCGACTACCCCACGCCCGAGGAGCGCGTGGACGTGTGGATGGACATCGCGCGGGAGCATCCGTCGCTGCGCGGCGTGAACCGCAGCGATTTGGTGCGCCTTTCGGCCGGCATGCCGCGCTTCGACATGTACATGGCGGCGCGCGAGGCCATCGAAGAGGCGTACAAGGACGGCCTTGCGCTCAGGCGCTACGTCCCGGTGACCCGCGAGAACCTCTTCGAGAAGCTGGCGGCCTACCAGCCTTTGGACTCGGAAGAGTACCGCGCGCTCGAAGAGGCGTGCGTGCGGGATTTCCGCGCCGATTTGGACCACATAGACGACCTGCTGAAATAGCGGGACCGAAGGAGCATCATGGACATCACGCGCCGCTGCGACTACGCATGCCGCATACTGCGCGCCGCCTATCGGAGCAAGGACGCCTACGTTTCCGTTTCCGGCATAGCCGAGGCAGAGGACATTCCCTACGCGTTCGCGCGGAGCATCCAGCACGACTTGGTGAAGGCGGGCCTCATAAAAACGGTGCGCGGCGCGCGCGGCGGGCTCATGCTGGCCTGCGATCCCGCCGAGATCACGATGCTCGACATTCTGGAGGCCCTGCAGGGGCCCGTGAGCATTTCGGCGTGCGTGGCGGACCCTGCGTATTGCGACAAGCATGCGGGGTGCGCCTACAACAAGGTGTGGCAGGGGGCCGACCGCCTTCTGGGCGCGTACTTCTCGCAGATCACCCTGGAAAGCCTTTTCGAGATGGGCGCGGCGCACCCGGTGGTGGCCGAGGCGCTGGGGAAGGACGCGCCCGCGGCGCGCGCGTCGGCAGGCGTGCCGGAGGGCGCCGGGTGCGCCGCGCGGGACGGGGGCGCGCCGGCGGGCGCGGGCGCATTGCCGGGCGGAGCGGGCGCTGCAGGGGGCGCGCGTGCCTGAGCGGCCCGAACCCGGACGCGCCGGCACCGTCGCGTGGCCCGAGGGCGGCCTTGCGCGCGCGGAATTCGTGGAGGAGGTGCGCGCGCAAGGCGCACTTCACTACCGCGACCTGCCGTGGCGCAACGTGGACGACGCGTATGCGGTGCTGGTGTCGGAAATCATGCTGCAACAGACCCAGGTGGCGCGGGTGGCCAAGTACTGGGAGCGGTTCTTGGCCGCCTTTCCCACGCTTGACGCGCTCGCGGCCGCCGAGCCGGCGGAGGTGCTGGAACTGTGGCAGGGGCTGGGCTACAACCGCCGCGCCCTGGCGCTCAAGCGCGCCGCCGACGTGTGCGCCGCCGATTTCGGCGGCAGGCTGCCGGAGACGGCGGAGGGGCTGATGGCCTTGCCGGGGATCGGCCCCGCCACGGCGGCGGGCGTGACGGCGTTCGCGCGCAACCGCCCGGCGGTGTACGTGGAAACGAACGTGCGCGCCGTGTTCATCCACTGCCTGTTCCCCGAGCGCGACCGCGTGGCCGACCGCGAGATCGTGCCGCTGGTGGCCGACACGTGCCCGCCCGACGACGCGCGTGAGTGGTACTACGCGCTTCTGGACTTCGGTGCCCACCTGAAGCAGGCGGTGGCGAACCCCTCGCGCCGCAGCGCCCACCACGCGCGCCAGAGCGCGTTTGCAGGCTCGCGGCGGCAGAAGCGCGCCGAGGTGCTGCGCATCGTCCTCGGCAGTCCCGGTGTGACGGCGGATGTGGCGCATGAGCGCCTGAACGAGTTCGAGGCCGCCGGCGGGCGCGGAAGCGTGGACCGCGCGCTGTTCGAGTCCATCGTGGACGACTTGGTGGCCGAGGGCTTTTTCGGGCGCGAAGGGGAGGCGCTGCGGGCGTGAGGCCGCCGGCGGGACTGCCGGCGCGGCGCGCCTGTGCGCGTGCCCTCGCGCGCGGCGTGCGGTAAGAGAGGACGGGAAGGGGAGCATGGACTTCGTAGGGCTGTTCGGCATCGCGGTGGGCCTTTCCATGGACGCGTTCGCCGTGGCCGTGTGCAAGGGCCTGGGCATGAAGCGCGTGAACGTGCGCCATGCCGTGGTCATCGCCCTGTTCTTCGGCGCGTTCCAGGCGCTCATGCCCCTTGCGGGGTGGGCGCTCGGCACGCAGTTCGAGCAGTTCATCACGCCGGTGGACCACTGGGTGGCCTTCGCGCTTCTGGCTTTCATTGGGGGCAAGATGCTGTGGGACTGCTTCCACGAAGACGGCTGCGCGGAATGCGGGGGCGAAGAAGCGGCCGGCGCTGCGGTGGCGCCGGCCGCCGCCAAACTGGACTACCGCGAGCTGGTCATGCTGGCCTTGGCCACCTCCATCGACGCGCTGGCGGTGGGCATCACGTTCGCGTTTTTGCGCGTGGACATCGCGTCTTCGGTGGCGCTCATCGGCGTGACCACGTTTTTGCTGTCGTTTCTGGGCGTGGCGGTGGGCAACCGCTTCGGCGCGCGCTTCGAGCGCCCCGCCACCTTCGCCGGGGGCGTCGTGCTCGTGCTCATCGGCACGAAGATCCTGCTGGAACATCTGGGCGTGATCGCGTTCTGAGCCGTAGGGCGCCCGGGTGGGGCGGAGGGGCTGCGGGTGCGCCCGGCGTCCCGCCGCCTCACGCCACGGGGTAGCTGCCGAGCACCTTCACTTCGCGCAGCTTCAGGCGCAGGCAGTTGAGCGCGGTCTGCACGGCCACGTCGTTCGTGGAGCCCTCGAGGTCGATGAAGAACATGTACTCGCCGAGCGCCTGCTTCGTGGGGCGCGACTGTATTTTGGTCAGGTTGATGCCGGCGTAGGCGAACTCCGAGAGGATCATCAGAAGCGCGCCGGCCTTGTCGGCCTGCAAAAACAGCGCGAGCGAGGTCTTGTGGCGCGCGCCCTCGAAGACGGGCGGGTGCCCGGGGCGGGCGATGAGCGCGAACGACGTCTGGTTGCCGTAGTGGTCCTCGATGTCGGCCTCGGCCACGCGCGCGCCGTACAGCTGCGCCGCGAAGGCGTTCGCAATGCCTGCCACGCGCGGGTCATCCATGGCCAGCCGCACGCTTTCGGCGGTGGACGAGGTGGTGACGGTGGCGCGTCCCGGCAGCCGCTCGTTCAGGAAGCGGCGGCACTGCGCCAGTCCCTGCGCGTGCGAGGCCACCCGTTCGACGTCTTCCATGCGGGCGTCGGGGTGCAGCACGAGGCAGTGGTGGATGTCGATGACTTCCTCGCCCAGAATGGTGGCGGCGCTTTTGAAGGCGAAGTTGTCGAGCGTGGCGGTCACCGGCCCTTCGAGCGAGTTCTCGGTGGGGGCCACGCCGAAGGCGCACTTGCCGCGGTCCACGCAGTCGAACACCTCGTCGAACGACGAGCATTCCAAAAGGCGCGGCTCGTCGCTGCCGAGGCGCTTCGCGAACGCGCGCGCGGCTTCGTCGGAATAGGTGCCGGCAGGCCCCAGATAGGCGATGGTCGGGTGGTCGGTCGGGTCGATGGTGTGCATGCGTGCATCCTCTTGCGTCGGTGTTCAGGCGTTTTCCTGCAAGCAGACATGATAGCCCGACGCCGGCCCTCCTGCTGCGATTTCGTCAAAATTCCCGGTATTCGCCGCAGTTGTTACAAGGTAAAAATTCCGTAACATTTTCAAGCCATTTGCGGGCGAATCGTAACGTTCGCGCTGACGAGCGCGCAACTGCGGGCCGGTTCGTGGAAAATAGCCCCAGTAGCAACAGCAGACGAGAGCACCTGAGGAGGTGTGCACATGGAAACAGAGGCCACTGTTTCAGAGTTTCAGGAATTGCTGTCAGCGCGGGGAGTGACGCGCCGCAGCTTCATGAAGCTCTGTGGTGCCATAGCCGTTGCGGCGGGCTTGTCGGAGCTCGCGGCGCCGCGCGTGGCGCAGGCCCTCGAAAAATCCGTGATTGGCGTGACTAAGGGCAACCTGTATCCCGTCATCTGGATCGAAGGCGCGTCGTGCACGGGTTGCACGGAGTCGTTCGCGCAGGTGGAAACTCCCGATGCCGCAACGGTCGTGCTTGAGATGATTTCTCTCAACTACTCCGAGACGCTGTCTGCCGCCGCCGGCCACTCCATGGAGGAGGCCAAGGCGCAGACCATCGCCGCCGGCAATTATATCCTCGTCTACGAGGGCGCCGTGCTGGAAGGGTGGGAAGGACAGGCCCTGCGCGTGGCCGACCTGCCGGGCACGCACCACTTGGAGGAGGCGGCCGCGAACGCCAACGCCGTCGTGGCGCTTGGCTCCTGTGCCGTCAACGGCGGCTGGATGGGCGCGCATCCCAATTCGGCGGGCGCGCTCGGCGTGCAGCAGTACCTGCAGAAGGTGGGCATCGACGTGCCGGTGGTGAACGTTCCCGGCTGCCCGGCCAACCCCGAGTGGTTGATGGCGGTGCTGGTGGACGTGGTCATGATGCAGAAGCTGCCGGACCTCAACTCCGAGAACAAGCCGGCGGGCATCTTCAACCAGACCATCCACGACAACTGCGAGCGCCGCGGGCATTTCGAGAACGGCGAGTTCGTCTACGCGTTCGGCTCGGAGGAGGAGGCCCTGGGCTACTGCCTGTACCCCCTGGGCTGCCGCGGGCCGCAGACGAAGGCCAACTGCGGCGTCACGCTGTGGAACAACCGCCGCAGCTGGTGCGTGCAGGCGGGTTCCCCCTGCATCGGCTGCTGCGAGGCCAACCCCAACGACCCCGGCCAGAACTGGGTGGAGGTCAACACGCCGTTCTACAAGCGCCACCGCGACCTGCGCATCGGCGACTGGATGATCCAGCCCGGCACCATCGCGCTCGTCATCACCGGCGTCGTGGCCGGCGCCTTGGTGGTGCACGGCTTCGGCATGAAGATCTCTGGCCGCATGGACGGCGGCGCCGACTTCGAGAAGGTGCGCGGCTGGGACGCCAAGCATCCCGAGAAGCCCATCGGCACCTACGACCTCACGCCCGAAGAACAGAAGAAGGCCTACGAGGCGAGCGCGGGGCATGCCGCGCCCGAGGCCGACGAGGAAGACACGAAGGGAGGCCAGGCCTAAATGACGCGTTCAGTTATTGATCCGATCACCCGCATCGAAGGTCACCTCCGCGTCGAGATGGAAGTCACGAACGGCAAGGTGTCCGACGCCTGGGTGTCGGGCGGATGCTTCCGCGGCATGGAACTGGTGGTGGAGAACCGCACGCCCGAGGACGCGGCGCAAATCGTGCAGCGCATCTGCGGCGTCTGCCCGGTGTCGCATTCCCACGCGTCCACCATTGCCGCCGAGAAGGCCTACGGCATTCAGATTTCCAACAACGCGCGCATCATCCGCAATCTTCTGGAAGGCGCACAGTTCCTGCACAGCCACATCCTGTGGTTCTACAACCTGGCCGCGCTGGACTACGTTGACCCGATCAACGCCCTCGAGGCCGACGTGGCCGACGCCTACGCCCGCGCGCAGGAGGCCGGCACGTCCATGAACAGCGACCTGTTCGCGCTCAAGGACCGCCTGAAGAAGTTCGCCGAAAACGGGCAGCTGTCCATCTTCTCGGGCAACTGGTTCCCGACGCCGGAACAGTACGCCGAAGGCTCGAACGAGTACACGCTGCCGCCCGAGATCAACCTCATCTGCACGGCCCACTATCTGGAGGCCCTGAAGATGCAGGCCCGCGCATCGGAGATCGCCGCGCTTCTGGGCGGCAAGATGCCTCACGTCATGACTATCGTCCCCGGCGGCACGGCCTTCGTTCCCACCGAGCAGAAGCTCGACGACCTGAAGACCATGGTGGACGAGGTGTACGACTGGGTGGAAGCGACCATGATCCCCGACACGCTGGCCATCGCCCCGTTCTACATGGATGCGCTGAACTGGGGCAAGGGCTGCGGGCGCTACATCGCCTGGGGCGTGTTCGAGAACCAGAGCATGGAGATGAACGACCGCTACCTGCCGGCCGGCGTGCTCGACGACAGCCTGCGTCTCTCCGACGTGGAGGAGGGCAAGATCACCGAGTACCTGGGGCATTCGTGGTACAAGGGCGAGGAAACCTACAAGTCTCCCTACTTCGTCACGGAGCCCGAGTTCACCTCCTACGACGTGAACGACCGCTACAGCTGGATCAAGTGCCCCGCCTACGACGGCAAGTCCTACGAGGCGGGCGGCCTGTCCCGCATTCTGGTGGCCTACAAGCGCAACGTGCCGTTCGTGAAGGAGCACGTGGACGCCCTGCTGGATGCGCTGGGCGAGCCGGGCAACATCGCCGCCGCCCAGTCCACGCTTGGTCGCACCGCCGTGCGCCAGATAGAGACGCTCTACATCGCCGGCCTCATGAAGGAATGGGTGAACGAGCTCATCGAGGCCGTGAAGGGCGGCGACAGCGAGTACTTCCGCGAGCCCGCCACCATCACGGGCGACGGCACAGGCTTCTGGGAGGCTCCGC
>CAJFUR010000071.1 GCA_904420215.1 uncultured Eggerthellaceae bacterium | reverse complement strand
GCTGCGACGCCGGTGCCGGCGCCGGCGTCGGCCGCGCCGCCGCGCGCAGCCGCTTCCCGCGCCTCCTGCGCCTCCCGCGCGCCCGCGGCATCCGCCACCACAGCGCCCGCCGCCGCGCCCGCGCCGCCAACTCCCGCATCCGCCGCAGCACTCCGCGCGCCCGCGGCATCCGCAAGTGCGGCGCTCCCGTCCGCAGCCGTGCCGGCGGCCCCGGCCCCTTCCACGCCGCTCACGCCATGTCCTCCAGGAAGCGCGCAATGGGCCCGAGCAGGTTGTCGCCCTCGTCCAGCTTGAAGTAGCGCAGCGGCAAGGAGAGCCGCCGCTTGTCGGCAAGGTAGCGTCCGCCCGCGCGGCGCAGCGGCGTCATCTTGTCGCGCGGCACGTCCAAAGGCTCCACCACCAGCTTGCCGCCCGTCACGGAAACGGTCCTGATGCGGTGCTCGTTCGCAAACGCCTTCACGCGCGCCTTGTCGAGCAGGTTCTTCGCGGCCTGCGGCATGTCGGGGCGCTTGGCTTCCAAATCGGCGCGCAGCGCGTCCACGTCCTCCACCGTGGCCGCGCCCGCGATGCGGCGGTACCACAGCACCCGCTCGTCGGCATCGGGCACGTAGTCCTCGGGAAGGTACATGTGCCCCGGCACGTTCACCGTGATGTCGGAGAGCGCCGGGGGCAGCGCGTCGGCGGCCTGCACGTCGCCCTCGCGCGTGGCGTTCACGGCCTGCGCCAGCATCTGCGCGAACAAGTCGAAGCCCACGGCCGACATGTTGCCCGACTGCTCGGCGCCCAGCATGCTGCCCGCTCCGCGGATCTCCAAGTCGCGCATGGCGATGCGCATGCCGCTGCCCAGGTCCTGATGCTCGTTCAGGGCGGTCAGGCGCGCCTCGGCCTCTTCGGTCAGGCTCACGTGCTCGGGGAACATGAAGTAGGCGTAGGCCTGCGTGGACGAGCGCCCCACCCGGCCCTTCAGCTGGTACATCTGCGCCAGCCCCAGCCGCTGCGAGTCCTCGATGACAAGCGTGTTGGTGTGCGGGTTGTCGATGCCGCTCTCGATGATGGTGGTGGCCACCAGCACGTCCAACTCGCCCGCGCTGAAGTCCTCCATCACGCGCTCCAACTCGTCCTTGCCCATCTGCCCGTGCGCCACGCCCACGCGCGCCTCGCCCGCGGCGGCCGTCACGCGGCGCACCGCCTCGTCGATGGAACGCACGCGGTTGCTCACGTAGTACACCTGCCCGCCGCGCGCGAGCTCCCGCCGGATGGCGGCGCTCACCAGGTCGGGGTCCCACTCGCCCACGTGCACCTCCACCGCGCGCCGCTCGTCGGGCGGCGTGAGGATGAGGCTCATGTCGCGCACGCCCGAAAGCGACATCTGCAGGGTGCGCGGGATGGGCGTGGCGGAAAGCGTGAGCACGTCGATGCTCTCGCGCAGGTTCTTCAGCTGCTCCTTGTGCCCCACGCCGAAGCGCTGTTCCTCGTCGATGACCACCAGCCCCAAGTCGTGCGGGTTCACGTCGCGCGAGAGCAGGCGGTGCGTGCCCACCAGCACGTGCACCTCTCCCTCCGCGAAGCCGCGCAGGGCTTCCGCCTGCTGCACCGGCGTGCGGAAGCGGGAAAGCACCTCCACGCGCACGCCGAAGGGCTCGAAGCGCTCCTTGAAGTTCGTGTAGTGCTGCTGCGCCAGAATGGTGGTGGGGCACAGCACCATGACCTGCTTTTTGTCCTGCGTGGCCTTGAACGCGGCGCGCAGGGCCACCTCGGTCTTGCCGAAGCCCACGTCGCCGCACACCAGGCGGTCCATCGGGCGGGCGGATTGCATGTCGGCCTTCACGTCGGCGATGGCCGCCAGCTGGTCGGGCGTCTCCTGATAGGGGAAGGCCTCCTCCATCTCGCGCTGCCACGGCGTGTCCGGCCCGAAGCGGTAGCCCTGCGTGGCCGCGCGGCGGGCGTACACGTCCACCAGGTCGAACGCCAGCTTCTTCGTGGCCTTGCGCGCACGGCCGAGCGCCCGCGACCAGTCGGAGGTGTTCAGGCGCGTGAGCCGGGGGCTCGCCCCTTCCGGGCCCACGTAGCGCGTCACGCGGTCCAGCTGCTCCACGGGCACGTACAGCTTGTCGCCTTCTGCGTATTCAAGCAGCAGGTAGTCGCGCGCCGTGCCGTCCACGTCGCGGCGCACCAGCTCCTTGAAGTGGGCCACGCCGTGCGCCGCATGCACCACGTAGTCGCCCGGCTGGTAGGGAAACGTGACCTCGGTGATGTCCACGTGCCGCCGCGCGCGCGAAGCCGTGCGCGCGCCCTGCGTGTCGGACAGCGACACCAGCGCCAGCTTCGCCTTGGGGACGATCATGCCGAGCGGGATGTCCACGTCCACCAGGTTGACCACCCCCCGCCGCAGACGCCGCTTGGCAAAGGCCTTGTCGTCGGGGGAAGCCAAGCCCCCCCTTTCGCCGCCAAGGCCGGGAGCCGCAGGTCGTGCCCCCCGCCTGTCATCCTGAGCGGAGGTCGCAGGCCGGAGTCGAAGGATCTCCCCACCCGGCGAAGATCCTTCGACTCGCTCCGCTCGCTCAGGATGACAGAGGGAAACGGCGGCCTGATCAGGGCGAAGGGTGGCAGCCTCGGCGCCATCCAGCACGTCCAACGCCTCCTGGATGGGGATGCCGTTGTCCACCAGCGCGAGCCTCATGTCCTGCCGCGCGCGGAAGTTCGGCGCGCTGAACGCCACGGTGTAGCCTTCCTCAAGAAGGCTCCGCAACTTGCCGAACAGCTTGTCGGGGTGCCCCGCCACGTCCACGCGCTTCACGGGCAGCTCCTCGTCCACCTGCCCGCCCACGCGCATGATGGACACGTAGGTGGCGCGCTGCCCCGAGCCGAAGGCCATCTGCGCCGGTTCGGCGTACAGACCCGCAAGGGCGATGTTCGTGCCCTTCGCGCGCCCGGCCAAATCGTCGTAGGCGTGCGTGGCGTCGTCGAAAAGCGAGCGCGGCTCCACCACCGCCGAAAGCGTGTCGGCGCGCGCGTAGTCGCCCAAGGTGGCCACCTTGTCGTACAGGTAGGGCAAAAGCACGTCCGCCCCGTCGAAGCGCAGGCCCCCCTCCAACTTTTCCAGCACGTCGCGCAGGGCGGGGTTCGTGAGCGCGGGACGGGCCAGCTTCTTGCGCGCGCGGGCCAGCGCCTCGGGCGTGCAGGCGTACTCCACCACGGGATACACCTCCGCGGCGTCAAGCGAGGCGATGGTCTGCCCCGTGGCGGGCACGATGCGGCGCATCTCGTCCAGCTCGTCGCCGAAGAAGTCCAGTCGCACCGGATACACCAGATTGCCGGGGAACACGTCGATGGTGCCGCCTCGCACGGCGAAGGTGCCCGGCCCGTCCAGCTCGCCCGTGTTCGCGTAGCCGCGCTCCTCCAACGCCCGCGCCACGTCGCCGAACTCCCGCACGCCGCAGGCGCGCGCGCCGGGCATGTCGGCAAGCTCGCACCCCGCCACCAGCGAAAGCGGCTTGCAGACGCCCGAACCCACCGGCGGCAGCTGGCGCAGCAGCGAGCGCGCGGAGGCCACCACAATGGCGGGGCGCCCCTCGGCGAGCGCGCAGGCCGCCTCCATACGCCGCGCCACCTGGGCCGCGTCGGCCTTCTTCGGCGCGAAGGGGTAGTCGGTGCGCGCGGGGAAGCGCAGCACGCGCTCCTCGCCCACGTAGGCCGCCACGTTGCGCGCGAACGCCACGGCGGCGTCCTCGCCCGCCACCACCACGAGCGTGGCCTGCGGGCGGTGCGCGAAGCGCGCGGCCACGAGGAACGGGCGCGCCGAGGCCGCCACGCCCAGCGTCGCGTCTTCGCCGGCGTCCAGCTTGCCCCAGAACGCATCCAGGCATCCCGACTTCTCCAGCACGAACGTAAGCGAGTCTATGAGCATGGCACGTCCCTATTCAAGCACCTCGCCGGCCCGGAAGCACTCGGCAAGGTAGTCTCGCGGCTGATAGTAGAAATCGGTGTTGTAGTTGGACAAGGCGTCGCTTATCCAGGAAAAATAGACGGCCTGCATCGCTTCGGCCCCGTCGTCGCCTTCGGCGACGTCGGCCGCCAAACGCGCGTACACCGCCCCGATGGCCCAGTAGTCGGGAACCTCGTACCTGCACGCCGCAACGTTGTCGAACAAGCCCTTGCCGATGCCACCCACCTGCACGAACTCGTCAGCCACGCGTTCGATCGGCTCGCTGTGCAGCACATCCGCGTAGCGGTACATGCGCGAAACGACGTCGGGACCCAGCTGCTCCACCACGTCGGAACGCTTGAGTTTGCGCATCCTTCCAATGTATTCGATCAGGCTGCACGCGAAGAAAAGGGCATTCTCATCCAACATCGGTCACCTCGTAGCTTGTCACGAACGTCAAGGCGGCAAGAGCGCGCGCCGTATGGAAACTTATCTGATGGGTCGGCCGCTTGAACCGCGCAAGCTCCCAGAACGCCTCGCGCGAGATCTTTCCGTCAACGAAATCCTGCACGTAATTGAATATGGTGCCGTCTGCCATGGGGCCTTCGACGACATCATACGAATGGGGCCTGCCGTTCCTGCATGCCGCAATGAAATCGAGCCATTCCTCTGTCATTTCGGGAAACTCCAACACATTGAGCGCCTCGTCCGCCTCGAAGACGTATTCGTTCACGATGCCCTTGCCCGTGAACCGGCACGCCCATCGCCTCGCCTGCTCGGGCAAAACGGTGCAATAGAGCCCGAAGTAGAAGTCTTTGTTGAACTTCGCCACCCGTATCTCGGGGAACTCGACTGTCTGCTTGCTGCCGTGGTACACGGTCGTTTCGTTCACGGTCGCTTCCTGTCTCCATGCCCCTGCGAAAGGCACGGGCTTTTCCGAATTGCCTTGGAGGCCTATTATAGCGTCTTCCGCCTGCGCCCATGCCCAATCCCCCATGAAAGGCTTGCCGCATGCGGAACGGCAACCAAGCCGGGTTCCGAACGAAAGACTCCGGGCCTGTCTGGCAATTTTCCCACTGCAGCACGCGATCGGTTCGCTATACTTTGCTGCGGGGAGGCAAACGCAGGACAAGGACACAGGAGGCCAGCATGCCACGGGAGACGAAAGCCGCGAAGCGCGAGCGCGCCATCGCCGTTGAGGAGCGCATGAACGTCCACTACCCCGAGGCCGAATGCGCGCTCGTCTACGAAGGCGACCCGTTCAGGCTGACCATCGCCGTGCTGCTTTCGGCGCAGACCACCGACAAGGCCGTGAACAAGGTGACCCCCGCGCTCTGGAAACGCTACCCCACCCCCGCCGACCTCGCGCAGGCCGACGTGCGCGACGTGGAGGACATCATCCGCACCATCGGCTTCTTCCGCACGAAG
>CAJFUR010000070.1 GCA_904420215.1 uncultured Eggerthellaceae bacterium | reverse complement strand
CGCCTCCATGGCGGCCGTGCTGCTTTCCGCCGGCACGCCGGGCAAGCGCTTCTGCCTGCCGAACTCCATGGTGCTCATCCACCAGCCCTCCGGCGGCGCGCAGGGGCAGCAGACCGAGATCGCCATCGTGGCCGACTTCATGTTGAAGACGCGCCAGCGCCTGAACAAGATCCTGGCCGACAACACGGGCCAGACGCTCGAGACCATCCAGCTGGACACCGAGCGCGACAACTACATGACCGCCGAAGAGGCGAAGGCCTACGGCCTGGTGGACGAGATCATCACCCACCACGGTTCGGCGAGCGGGAAGAGCGAATAGCGGCCATGGTCAACGATCGACGAGACGGCGCCTTCCCGGGCGACCCGCAAGACATCACCTGCGCGTTCTGCGGCAAGACGCCGCAGCAGGTGACGGCCATGATTTCGGGGCCGAACGGCATCTACATCTGCGACGAGTGCATCTCGGTGTGCGCCGACGCCATGATGCGCGACTTGGGCCTGCGCGTGCCGCAGGATGCGGGCATCGCGGGCCTCGACGCCGAGGCCGCCGCGCCCGAGGCGGGTTTCGCCCGCCATGCGCGCCGCGGCGGGGCAGGCGGGGCACATGCACCCGCGCCCGACGCGGACGCGCCCGACCCGGCGGCCGTGCTGGAAAGCCTGCCCACCCCGCACGAGCTGTACGCGAACCTCTCCGAGCACGTGGTGGGGCAGGAGGCCGCCAAGCGCGCCCTCTCGGTGGCCGTGTACAACCACTACAAGCGCATCAGCCTGGGCGCGGACGCCGAAGAAGGGGACGTGGAGCTGGCCAAGAGCAACATCATGCTGCTCGGTCCCACCGGTTCCGGCAAGACGCTTCTGGCCCAGACGCTCGCCCGCACGCTGCAGGTGCCGTTCGCCATCGCGGACGCCACCACGCTCACCGAGGCGGGCTACGTGGGCGAGGACGTGGAGAACATCCTGTTGAAGCTCATCACGGCGGCGGACTTCGACATCCCCCGCGCCGAGATCGGCATCGTCTACATAGACGAGATAGACAAGATCGCCCGCAAGGCGGAGAACCTCTCCATCACGCGCGACGTGTCCGGCGAGGGCGTGCAGCAGGCGCTGCTCAAGATCGTGGAAGGCTGCGAGGCCAGCGTGCCCCCGCAGGGCGGGCGCAAGCACCCCCAACAGGAACTCATCCACATCGACACCACGAACATCCTGTTCATCCTCGGCGGGGCGTTCGTGGGGCTGGCCGACATCGTGGCGCAGCGCGTGGGCAAGAGCGGCCTGGGCTTCGCCGCCGAGCTGCCGGAAAGCAAGAAGCAGGCCGAAGCCGAGCTTCTGGCGCAGGTGCTGCCCGAAGACCTGAACAAGTACGGCATGATCCCCGAGTTCGTGGGCCGCATCCCGGTGATCACGTCGCTTTCCGAGCTTTCCGAGGAAGACCTGGTGCGCATCCTCACCGAGCCGAAGAACGCCCTGGTCAAGCAATACACGAAGATGTTCGACTTCGAAGACTCGCAGCTGACCTTCGAGCCGGAGGCGCTTGCCGCCATCGCGCACGAGGCGGCGGAGCACGGCACGGGCGCGCGCGGCCTGCGCTCCATCTGCGAGCGCGTGCTCATGGACGTGATGTACGACCTGCCCGAGCACGAGGGCGCCTCCACGGTGACCGTGCGCGCGAGCGACATTGCAGGGCAGACCAAGCCGGAGATCGTGGCGGTGGAGGCCGCGGAAAGGCAAAGCGCGTAAGGGGTCGCGGCGGGCCGCCTTTCCGGGCGGGACGCGGTTGCAGAAGGCTTGGCGGGCGGGCGGATCGCGAAGTGCGGCGCCCGCCTTTCGCATCGAGAGACGAAACGACGAAAGAGCACGACATGGCAGAGAACACGAACGGCAAGACCAACGCCGCCGCCGGCTACGACTTCGCGGCGCACGAGCGCCCGCTTTTCGAGGCGTGGAAGGACGCCGGCTACTTCCAGCGCACGCCGGGGTTCGGCGCGTGTGCAAACGCCCCGTACACCGTGGTCATCCCGCCCCCGAACATCACGGGCATGCTGCACATGGGGCACGCCCTGAACGACACCATCCAAGACGCCTGCATCCGCCGGGCGCGCATGCAGGGACGTCCCACGCGCTGGGTGCTGGGAACCGACCATGCCGGCATCGCCACGCAGACCAAGGTGGACAAGGCGCTT
>CAJFUR010000069.1 GCA_904420215.1 uncultured Eggerthellaceae bacterium | reverse complement strand
TGCACATTCTCTGGAGCCAACGAGCGGATTCGAACCGCTGACCTACGCATTACGAGTGCGTTGCTCTACCAGCTGAGCCACGTTGGCCTGCCGCTTCTTTGCGAAGCGCGAACATGAAGTATACCGAATGGGGAAGCGCGGCGCAAGGTGGCGCGGTGCGAAACATGCAGAATTTCTGTCGTGCCGGGCCGGGAGGCGGCAGTGCGTGCGGAAGCGCTTGGCGGTCGGTTTATACTGGTGGCAAGCGCTGCGCTTCGGGCACGGCGCAGCAGGCGAATCGAGCAGGCGAGGCAACGGAGAGGCATATGGGATTGCAGTTTGCGGCCGCGCGCGCCGTCAGCGCGGTTTCCACTTGGGGGTTGAAGCACGTGTTCCGCCGTCCGGCGGCCAACTTCCCCGGCAAGGTGGCGCTGTACGTGGATCCGCGCCTGATTGCCCATGCGGCCTCGCGCTTGCGCGAAGGGTCGGTTGTCGTGGTGGGAACGAACGGCAAGACGACGACGACCAACTTGCTGGCCGACGTGCTGGAAGCCAGCGGCAAGACGGTGGTGTGCAACCGCACGGGCGCCAATTTGGACTCCGGCGTGGCAACCGCGCTCCTGCATTCGAAAGGCGCCGACTGGGGCGTGTTCGAATCCGACGAGCTGTGGCTCGCGAAGATCCTGCCCCACTTGCAGGCCACATATGTGCTGCTGCTCAACCTGTTCCGCGACCAATTGGACCGCTGCGGCGAAATCGACCGCATTCAGGAGAGCATAGCGGGCGCGTTGAAAAGCTCCCCCGGCACGACCCTGATCTACAACGCCGACGACCCGCTGTGTGCCTACATCGCCGACCGGGTGGACAACGCAACCATCGCGTTCGGCGTTGCCAACGACATGCATCTGCCGCAGAACTCGGTGGTTGACGCCCAGATGTGCCAGCGCTGCTCCACCATGTTCGACTACGCGTTTCGCCAGTATGGCCAGCTGGGGGACTACCGCTGCCCCCAGTGCGGATTCTCCCGCCCGCCGCTCGACTACGCGGTGCTCGAAGCCGGCGTTGCCGCTTCCGGCGTTTCGTTCGTGCTCGAGGGGCCCCGCAGCGCGGAAAGCGCGTCCGCATCGACCCCTGCCGCCGCGTCCGACGCGCCTGCGCCGCGGGCTGCAACGGCGTCGGCACCTGCTGTTGCGTCTGCGGCCATGTCGCCGTCCGCCGTCTCCGTTCCCGCAGCTCCCGCTTCCGCGTCCGACGCGTCTGCCCTGACTCCCGTTTCCGGCGGCCCCGTGCCTGCGCCGCGGGCCGAAGGCGCCAGGCGCCGCCCGGTGCGCGCGACGCTCGGCGGCGCCTACATGGTGTACAACTTGGCAGCGGTGGCAACCGCGGCGGACCTGCTCGGTTGTGGCGACGCCGCCTTGCAGCGGGCCATTGACGCGTTCGACCCGCAGAATGGCCGCTTGCAAGCGTACTCTCTGCAAGGACGCCGCGTCCTACTCAATCTGGCGAAGAACCCGACTGGCTTCAATCAGAATCTCAAGATCATCGAAGAGGACGAACTTCCCAAGGCCGTTGCCTTCTTCGTCAACGACAAAGAGGCCGACGGCCGCGACATTTCGTGGCTGTGGGATATCGACTTCGAAGAACTGGCCGGCCAAGACGTTGTGGTGTTCGCGGGCGGCCTGCGCAAGAACGACTTGCAGGTGCGCCTGAAGTATGCTGGCCTCAGGGCGCGTCTGATTGATGCGGCGTCCGACATGTTTGCGGGTCTTGCGCAGGCCACGCTGCCGGACGGGCGCGTGCTGCCTGCGGATGCGAGCGTGTACCTGATTGCGAACTACACGGCGCTTCCGCCCGTTCATGAGGAACTGGGGCGCATGCGCGCTGCGGAGGAAGGCAGCCGGGGTCTGGCGTCGGCTGCCGATGCGGAAAGGCCCTGCGACGGACAAGCTGCCTTTTCCACCGATGCGGCCCGCCCGCTCGGTTCCGCCTCCTCTGCAGGCGCAGCTTCCGCGTGCCCTGCCGCGTCCGCATCGGTCATGCCCGCCCCATCTGCAACTCCCGCCGCGTCGGCTGCCCCCTCCGGCACCGCTTCCGCTGCTTCCTCTGTCCCGCTGGTGATCGCGCACCTGTTCCCCGACTTGCTCAATCTCTACGGCGACGGCGGCAACGTGCGCATACTGGAGCAGCGCTGCCATTGGCGGGGCGTTCCGGTTGAAGTGCGGCGCGTGCGCCATGGCGAGCCGGTGGACTTGGCCGGCGTCGATCTGGCGTTCATGGGCGGAGGCCCCGACCGCGAGCAGCGGCTGGCCTCCGGCGAGCTCATGCGCATGAAGGACGATTTGCGCGCTTTTGTGGAAGACGGCGGCGTCTTGCTGGCCATTTGCGGTGGCTACCAAATTCTTGGCACCACATGGCTTCTGGGCGACGAGGCGGTGGAGGGCCTTGGTCTGGCCGCCATAGAAACCCGCCGCCCCGGCACGTCGGCCGACCGCCTTGTCGGCGACGTTGTGCTGCGCTCCCCTTTGGCGGACCTTCCGGTAATAGGCTACGAAAACCATGCGGGCCGAACCTACCTGAATGCGGGCGTGGAACCGTTTGGCCAGGTGGTGTCCTCGGCGGGGCACGGCAACAACGACGGGGGGAAAGAGGACGGGGTGCGCTTTTGCAACGTGGTGGGCAGCTATCTGCATGGCCCGCTGCTCTCGAAGAACCCCGAGGTGGCCGACGCCCTTTTGGAGCGTGCCGCACAACGCTGGGCCCGCCGCACCGGCAACGCGCCCTTTGCGCTCGCGCCGTTGGACGACACGGAAGAAAAGGCCGCCAACGAGTTCATGCGCGTGCGCCTGAACATTGGCTAGGAGGTCGCCTGCTGCCGCCGGCGATGGGCCGCCCCGCCGGCCAGCCGCCGTCGGCGATGGCTGCCTCGCGGTTCCGGCGCCCCCGCCCGCCGCCTCTTCCTGCGCCCCGCCCTCCGCCGGCGCCCCGCCGGCTGCTCGTCAAAGGACATGCATTTCTCCTGATCAATGTCAAATTCCAAGGGCATGTCCTCAAGCGGCGGTTGATCCGTCCTGATCACGGCAACGGTGGAAAGCTCGTGGCCATCCTGTGGCTATTTCCCAGAAATGCCGTCATTTTGCTTGCCATCCCGGGGGCGTCCCGGCAGAATGACAGGCATGAATGCGAACAAGAACAGCGCAGGACGCTACCCGGGACGCTCTCGGCGCACTTCGCCAAATGGGTATTCGTCTCATCAAAGCCCCTCGTCAAACGCCTATGCTGGCCGACGGGGAGCAACGTATGGCACGCGTCCCGCCCCGTTCGGGGGAGATGGGCAGCATCCTTCCAACCCCTATTCCCGCCGGGTGACGCAAGCCGACTACACGCGGCAACGCAAGAAGCGCAAGCGCAAAACCATCGCGCTCGTCTCCCTTGCTATCGTTCTGGTGCTGGTTCTGGGCGCTGTGGGCACCGCATTCGCCTACCTGCAAACCATCAACGCCAACATGCACGAAGGCATCACCGAGGAATTGGAAACCACGCTGGTGGACACGCAGTATGCCGGCGATCCGTTCTACATGCTGCTCATGGGCACCGACGGGTCGGAGGAACGTGCCAATTCGGCGGAATACGAAGGAGACAACTTCCGTTCCGACAGCATGATGCTCGTGCGCGTGGACCCCGAGGGGAAGAAAGTCACCATGGTGTCCCTGCACCGCGACACCATGATTGACATGGGCGTCAACGGAACCCAGAAGCTCAACGCGGCGCACTCCATTGGCGGGGCGGCCTACACGGTGCAGGTGGTGTCGGAAATGGCCGGCGTCGATATCTCGCACTACGCCGAAATCGATTTCGACGGCTTCAAGGAAATCGTGGATGCCTTGGGCGGCGTCGAGGTGGATGTTCCCATGGAGATCGACGACAGCATGGCGGGCGGCTACGTTCCCGCCGGCCTGCAGACGCTCAACGGCGACCAGGCCCTCATCCTGTGCCGTGCGCGGCACGCCTACGACGACTACGGCGACGGCGACCGCTACCGCGCCGCGAACCAGCGCCTCGTGTTGGCGGCCATCGCCAAGAAGATCCTGGCTTCCGACCCGGCCACGATGGTGAGCACGGTGGAGGCGCTTTCCCGCTACATCACCACCGACTTCGACGTGACCGAGATTGTGGCGTTGGCCCAGAACATGCGCGGCATCGACGTCGAAAACGACATTTACTCCGCCATGGAGCCGACCACCTCCGAATACATCAACGAGACGTGGTACGAGCACCTTGACGAGACGGCTTGGAAGGAAATGATGAGCCGCGTGGACCAAGGGCTGCCGCCCACGGAGGAAGACGAGGTGGATGCGGCCACGGGCACGGTGCTGGCAAGCGCGGGCGATGGGGGGAGTGCGTCCTCCAAGTCTTCGGCGTCGGCGAACGCGAGCGGCGCCAGCAATGCCAACGGCGGGTCGTCCTCGTCGTCGGCGGGAACGCGTTCGGGCACGGTTTCCGTGCGCAACGGCACCGGCGTGACGGGGTTGGCGGCCGATGCGGCCGGACAGATTGAGGCCTTGGGCTACACCACCGACACGGGCAACGCCAACAGCACCAACTACCAGAACACGGTGGTCGTGTACAACGACAGCAGCCAAAGCGAGGCGGCGCGAGAAATCGCACAGACGATAGGCGTGAGCCTGACCGTCCAGAACGCCGGGGAGTACGCGTTCGACACGGACTTCCTGGTGGTCATTGGCGCCGACTGGGCGTAGCATGCGCCTTGGCAAGCCCCGTTTCGCAGGACCCCGTTGTGCCGAGCCTGCCTGCCGGGTTTTTGCCTATATTCCGCTGGAGCTCCGATGAGAATCACCATAGTGGCCGTTGGCAAGCTGAAAGAGCGCTTCTGGGCGGAGGCCTGCGCAGAATATCTCAAGCGCCTGCAGCCGTATGCGCGCGTTGCGGTTCGGGAGGTCGCCGACGTTGACCCCGGACGGGTGGGAGGCGAGCGCGCCGCCTGCGACAAGGAGGGCGCTGGCGTGTTGGCGGAGCTTGCGCGCGTTGCGGACCGGACCCACGTGGTGCTGCTGGACATTGGCGGCAAGGAGCGTTCGAGTGTGGAGTTCGCGCATCGCCTCGACGCGTTGGCGCTGCAAGGCACAAGCGACGTGGCCTTCGTTATCGGCGGGTCGGACGGGGTGAGCGATGCGGTGCGCCGCTGTGCGGACGAGACGCTGTCGTTCGGCCGCATCACCCTGCCCCACAACCTTGCGCGCGTGGTTCTGCTGGAGCAGCTGTACCGCGCCATGAAGATATCGCGCGGCGAACCCTATCACAAGTAGAAGCGGGCGGGGCATTTCCGGCGGTGGCGTGCTTCCGGTGGGTGGGCGCGTTCTGCAGTCAGGCATTTTCCGCCGGTAGGGCATCTCCAGCGGGTGGGGTGCTTCCAGTTCATTCAGCGAGGAATCGTTCCCGGCAGGCGGGGCATTTCCGGTAATTATGGGATGGGAAGTGCCGGAATCGGCCGGACATAGTATACTCTACACGCATTGGCATACGTGGCGGAGCATGCAGGTGGGGCACTCTGCCTGTTCGATAGAGACGATGGGGCTACTATGGACTTCGGAGCACTGTACCATTTCCTGTTCGAGACGTTTGCCGGTCTGGGATGCCTCGTTGGCATTGGCCTGGTGGCGAGCATCGTTGCATGCGTCATCATGGAGCGCCGCACGCGCAAGCGCTTCGTTGACCGCGAACCCGAGGAAGACGACTGGTCGTTCTTCGACGACGACGAGGAAGAAGACGGGGAAGAGGCCAAGAAGTAGCACGGCAGCCTGCGCTTCCGCGTTCTCTCTCGTGCGGGGGAGGGCCGGGCTCCTCGCGAATGCCGCCCGTTTTCCGCTCGCCCCGCCCGCCTTCCAGTGATTGTGGTTTTCCCGCCTTCGGCTGTTTCGTCTGCGTTACGCACCGCCGCAAAAGGCGCGCGAAGCGCTATCATGCAAACGAAGCGCCTCACGGCGCTTCTCTGTTGCCGGACATGAAAGAAGGACGAAAGCCATGACCGAAAAGCCGCTGCACCTGTATCGCCGCGAAGGCGCCTACATTCCGCGCGTTGCCGCCGTTCACGATTTGTGCGGATACGGGAAGTGCTCGCTCGGCGTTGCCATCCCCGTGCTTTCGGCGGCCGGATGCGACGTGTGCCCGGTGCCGACGGGCCTGTTCTCGTCGCACACGGCGTTTCCGGGTTGGTACATGCACGACACCACCGACATGCTGGCTGACTATCTGGCGGCATGGAAGAACATCGGGGTGGAAATCGACGCCATCTACTCGGGCTTCCTGGGGGCGCCCGAACAGGTGGACCGCATCCGCGACCTGTACGGCATGTACCCGAATGCGCTGCGCGTGGTGGATCCGGTGATGGCCGACCACGGCAAGGTGTATCCCACCTACACGCCCGAGCTGTGCGACGCCATGGCGGAGCTGGCGTGTGGCGCCGACATCCTGACGCCCAACCTGACCGAGGCGGCCATCATTCTGGGCGAGCCCATCGGGGACGCCTGGTGCGGCACGGACATCGGCGACGACGAGGCGCGGCGCATGATTGACGCCCTGGTTGCCAAGGGGGCGAAGCACGTGGTGCTGAAGGGCATCCAGCGCGCCGGCGAGTCGCGCATCCGCAACTTCGTGGGCGGCGCCGACATGGACGTGGTGGAAGTGAGCAACGAGTACGTGCCCTACATGCTGCACGGCACCGGCGACTTGTACGCGTCGTGCCTGCTTGCCGCCGTCATGGCCGGGCGCTCGCTGGAGGAAGCGGTGCGTTTCGCGGGCGACTTCGTGCACGACGCCATGATCGTGAGCGCCCAGCAGCCCGAATTCGAGGCGCGCGGCGTGAGCTTCGAGCCGCTTCTGGGCAAGGTGTGCGACCTGTTGAAGTAACGCAGGGCGGTCAAGCGCGGTGGGCGCGCCTGCAGGTTGGGCGCGCCCGCTCCCGGTGCCGCTTCCGGGGGCTTCCCGCTACTCCTTTTCGTCCGCTTCCCAGCGGACGCGGTCGGGAACGCCGCAGGCAGCGGCAACGATGGCGGCAATGCCGGGGACGAGGGCATTGGGCAAGAAGGACAGCAGCGCCGTCGCGAACGGCGGCGGCGCCGGCGCCCACAGGGTCACGTTCACGGTCATCCATGCGGCCGCGCATCCGCCGGCCACCAGAATGGCACATGCTGCAATGGCTCCCAGCACGTCGAAGACGCGCGTGCCCCGCAGGCAGAACGCGCTCCACGCGGCGGCGGCGACCACCCAGCTTGCCGCCGTGCACCATACGCCCGGCTCGGCGAGGATTGTCACGAACCCGCTCGCATCGGTTCCGGGAAACGACGAGAGCCAGAACCCGTTGGGCAGCGCCGCAGTCATGCTCCATCCGGCAAGGCTGTCGAGCCCCGGCAAGCCGAAGGGGCTGGAGCTAAGGCTGAGTCCCGACATGAGCAGCGCGGCGAACGCCGAGAACGCGGCCGTGGCCACGGCCCTGCGCACGCCGAGAAAGCAACCCGCCATGAGGGGTGCGAACCCTGCGAACCCAATGGCTCCCAGCAAGGGTTGCGCCAGCGCCGCGACGGCCGGCGCATTGCCCACGCGGCCCACGAACCACCACCACAGTGCGGTGACAACCACCAGCGCGCATCCCAGCAGGGGCGCGCCGGCGAGCGCCATGGATGCGCCCCACAGCGCGAAGGCTGCAAGTGCGCCCGCATGCGGCTTGACGGCCGCCGCCAGAACGCACAGCGCCGCCAGCCCCCACAGAAGCGGGCTGTCCCAGCCGGAAACCCACGGGAGGTTGGCGGCCGCCACCGTGCCGGCCAGCCCCGCGCCCGCCGCGCAGAACAGCCGCGCGAGGACGGCGCCTCCGCGGTCGCTCACGCGCTCCACCAGCGGGATGTGGGGTGCGGGCGGCTCGGCAGGCTCGGCCTTCTCCTCGGCGTGCCCCACCAGTTCCGCCAGTTCCTGGTGCCCCCGCTTCGGATCGCCCAGAAACGGCTCCATGGCCTCGGCGAAGCCCGCCACGGTGTCGTAGCGCTCGTCGGGGTCGGGGTCGAGCGCGAAGAACAGCACGTCGTCCACCTCGGCGTCCATGTCTCCCCAGCACAGCGACGGCAGCACCAGCTCCGCGTCCTCGATGGCCGCCTCGGCGCGTTCCAGCGTGGGGGCGAGAAACGGGTTCTCGCCGGTCAGCATCTCGTAGGTCAGGCTGGCGAGCGCCCATTCGTCGCTGCGCGCGTCAAGGCTTTCCTGTCGCATCTGCTCCAGCGGCATGTAGCCTATCGTCCCGCCGCCCGTCGTGCCGCAGCCGCTCGCGTCGGCCAGCGTTGCCAGGCCGAAGTCGGTCACCTTCACTTGCCCCTGGTGGTTGACGAGCACGTTGTCGGGCTTGATGTCAAGATGCAGCACCTGATGCGCATGCGCCACCTCGAGCGCGTGCGCCACCGAGGCGAAAACGGCCGCCACCACGTCCAGCGAAAGGGCGTCGCCGCGCTCGCGCAGAAGCTGCGTGAGCGTGATGCCCTCCACGTACTCCATAATGAGGTAGGCGGTGGTGCCCTGCACTTCGAAGTCGTATACGGCCACGATGTTCGCATCGGCAAGCATGGCCGCCGTGCGCGCCTCGTCAAGGCCGGGAACGTGGGCGAGCGAGCGTTCGAAAACGAAGTCTTCGGCGTCGGTTTCGGCTCCGGCGCCGTCGTCGAACAGCAGCGACTCGCTTTCCGTCTCGCCGACGTCCGCGGAAAAGGGCGCGTCTTCGGGCGGCGCCGCGAACGTGGGCGCCGTCCCCGGCATGGCTGCGAACGTGGGTGCCGCTGCCGCTGCGGCCGCCGCTGCCGCCGCTCCCGGCGCGGGCGCCGCTCCCAAGGCGTCGCTCCCGGGCGGGCCACCGGCCCCTTCGCGTCCCGCTTCCGGCACGGCGATGCCATGGACGCGCAGCGCGTCGAACTCGCTCAACTCGATGCACTTGATGGCCACCTTGCGCTGGATGCGCGTGTCCCATGCAACCTGTACCGTGCCGAAGCCGCCCGCCCCCGCCTTCGCGATGGGCCGGTACCGGTCGAGTATCAGCTGCGTGCGTGCCATAGGGCCGCGCCCTTCCCGTTGCCGTGTGCGTTCGCCTTGCGCGCGTGCTTTGTGCGTGCGCCCGCCCGTGCCGTCCGCCATGAAAAAGGCGCGGCACCAAGAGGTGTCGCGCCTATCATAGCGTATCCGGAGCGCCTTTGCCTGCCCGGCGGGTGGCTGCGCCGCGTGCCGCGTTCCAGTCTGCAATGCGCGCCGCGCGTCGGCGAGCCATCGGGTCGCGCCGCGCTGCGGAAGGGGGTCTGCGCTATTTCGCGTAGAACTCGTCCACGGCGGCGAAGAACGCCTCGATGTTTTCCCACGGGGCCATCGGAGGCACGTCGCAACCGGTGGAGATGACGAAGTTGGGGTACTGCGCGCATTTCTCCAGAACCGCCAGCGTGGCCGCGCGCACGCTTTCGGGCGTGCCGTTGCGCACCTCGCCGGCCGGATCGACGTTGCCCATGACCAGCGCGTCCTTGGGCATCAGCGGCAGGATGTCGGCCATGTCGATGGCGTTGCCGAAGTGGTAGCCCGCCGCGCCCAGCGCCGCGATGCTCTCCGCCGCGGCGACCGTGCCCGCGCCGCAGTTGTGGTACACGACGGCGAACGTGTCGTCCTGCACGGCGTCGATGATGCGCTTCATGAACGGGGCGCTGAACTGCTCAACCAACTCGGGCGAAAGCAGGCCGGCCAGCGGCTCGGCCACCACCACGCCGTGCGCGCCGATTTCCTTGTACGTGCGGGCGTATTCCACCAAAAAGTCGGTGACCTTGTCCAGCACGCCCTCCACCAGTTCGGGTTCCTCGTAGCACATGATCATGACCTCGGTCACGTCCATCAGACGGCCCGTGAGCGAGAACGGGCCAATCATGCCGGCCAGCACCGGGCGGTCGGTCACCTGCGTCAGCACCTTCTCGATGGCTTTCACGTACAGCCCCGTGCGGCCGTCGCCCACCTGCGGCACCTTCAGCTCTTCGGGGTCGGTGTCCTCGTCCACGATGGAGCCCACCACGGTGGGAACCTCGTCGTCGGTCACCACGGTGGTGGAGCCGAACGCCTCGGCCTCCACGGACAGGTCCATGAACGACACGCTGGCCGCGCTCGGCACGCGCTCGGCCACCAGCCGCATGGCTTCCGCCTGCTGGTCGGCCGAACCGATGAGGTCGGCCACCGTGATGCCCATCATCTGCACGGCCGGGAACGACAACACCGGCAGCGCCTGCTTCTTCTCCGCCGCAATGGTGTCGGCGACCCACTTCTTCATGTCCATGAGTTCCCATCCTTTCGTTTGCCGTGCGTGTTGCAGCGCCTGCATCTGCCAGCCGCACGAATGCGGCTTGTGCCTGTTGGTGCTTGCCGCCCATGCCCGCCAGCCGCGTGCGTGCGGCCCTGCCGCGCGGCTGCCGGGCGTGTGCGTGCGGCCCTGCCGCCTGCGTCTGCCGGCCATGCGCGCTTCGGCGTGTGTCCGCCACTCGCGCCCGCCAGCCGCGTGCGTTTCGATGCGCGCACGTTGTTTCCAGCTCATTACGGGGAACCTTATCGCCCTGCTCGACGAAAGTAAAATAGCAATAATTCTCGTTGTTATGCATTCAGTGCATAACAACGAGGTATCATGGGGGAAAGCAGCGGAAAGCGTCCGCCGGGAAAAGGGAGGAACGCCGATGACGTTCAAGCAATTGGAATACTTCATGGAAGTGGCGCGGCAGCTGAGTTTCTCGCGGGCGGCCGAGGCGCTCTACGTCAGCCAGTCGGCGCTGTCGCGCTCCATTTCGGCGCTCGAAGACGAGCTGGGCGCCATCCTGTTCTTCCGCAACAAGCACACCGTGGCGCTGACGCCGGCGGGGGCCGTGCTCGCCACCTACCTCCCGCGCGCCGCCGACGAGTTGGAGCGCACCATCGAACTGGTGAAACAGGTGAAGGAGGGCATGCGCGGGCGCATGGTTCTGGGCGTGCAGACCGGCCTTGCGCTGCCTGAAGTGGTGGTGTCCGCCGTGCGGTACTGCCTGTCCAGCATGCCGTTCGTGGCCATCGAGCCGGTGCGGCTGGACGCCCGTCCGCTGTTCGAGGCGCTTGGCGACGGGCGAGTGGATTTCGCGCTCGCCTCCGTCATCGAGGGGGCGGAGCTGCCTGCGGGCACGTCGCGCATCGACGTGGAGAAGGAACCCGTCTGTCTGGCTGCCCCCGCCCATTCCCCCCTGCCCGACGAATTGGCTCCGCGCGACGTGGCAAAGCAGACGTTCCTTTTTTCCGATGGCGTCCAGTCGGAAGCCGCCCTGCGCTGGACGGATTTCTGCCGCAGCCACGGCTTCATGCCGAAGCTTGCGCCCTGTGACGGCGTGTCCACGTGTCTCACCTGCATCGAGCTGGGGTTCGGCCTGGGCGTGCTGCCGGCTGGCCATCAGGCGTTTGCGCTTCCCGGCATCCGGCGCATCGGGCTTGCGCAGGCATACTGCGAGCACACGTCGCTCATATGGAACGCCGCCAACCTCAATTCCATAGTGGACGTTTTCGCCAAACTGGTGGAAGGGGATTTGTGACGCATGAAAAAAGCCGCGTCTGCGGCTTTGAGTTCGAATGGTGCGGGCGAGAGGACTTGAACCTCCATGGGGTTGCCCCCATACGGACCTGAACCGTACGCGTCTGCCAATTCCGCCACGCCCG
>CAJFUR010000068.1 GCA_904420215.1 uncultured Eggerthellaceae bacterium | reverse complement strand
TGTCGGGCTTGCCGTTCGTGAACACCACCATGGAGGCCACCGTGTAGGAGCCGTGGATGGTGGAGATGTCGAAGCACTCGATGCGCATCGGCGGCGCGTCCAGGGCAAGGGCGCTCTCCAGCTGCAGAAGCGCGTCGTTGATGCGCTTGTCGTCGTAGTTCGTGCGCACCTTGTAACGCATGAGCGCGTGCTTCGCGTTGGTTTCGGCCATGCCCACCAGCTCCGCCTTCTCGCCGCGGCTCGGCGCCACGAGGCGCACCTTCGCGCCGTGCGGGCTTGCCAGCTTCTCCGTGAGCCACGCCTCCATGCCCTCGCGGTCCTCGGGCACCTCGCGCAGGACGACCTCGTGCGGGATGGAGGTGGTGGCGTCGTAGTAGCGCAAGAGGAACATGTGCAAAAGGTCGTCGTCGGGCACGTCCCGGCCGCGGTTCAGCACGAACTCGTTCGAATTGATGATGCGCCCCTCGCGTACCATGAACACGTGCACGCCCGCCACCGTCTCCTCGCGGAACAGGCCCACCACGTCGGCATTCAGGTTGCGCGCCGACACGGCATGCTGCCTGTCGGCAAGGCCGTTGATGGTGTCGATGCGCGCCTTCACGCGCCCGGCGCGCTCGAAGTCCAGCTCGGCGGCCGCCTCCTGCATCTCGGCCGAAAGCTCGTCCACGAACTCGCGGTGCTGGCCGGAAAGGAACCGCTCGATGCGCCGCACGTTCTCCGCGTACTCCTCCCGCGTGATGCGCCCGCAGCACGCGCCGGGGCCGAGGCCCACGTGCGCGTCGAAGCACGGGCGCGCCTCGCGGCCGAGCAGCGCGAGCGGGTCTTTCTGCAAACGGCGGTTGAGCGCGCGCCAGTCGGCGCACGACGCGGCGCACAGCGGCACCACGCGCCGCGCGATGTCCACCATCTCGCGCGCGGCGCGGCTGTCGGTGTAGGGGCCGAAGTAGCGCGTGTCGGCGCGGTGCTTCTCGCGCGTGTACTTGATGGCAGGGAACGCGTCGCCTTTCGTGAGCGCGATGAACGGGTAGGACTTGTCGTCCTTGAAGTCGGCGTTGAAAAACGGGCTGTGCTGGTTGATGAGGTTCTTCTCCAGCACGAGCGACTCGTGCTCGCTTTCCACCACGATGTAGTCGAAGCTGTCTATCTGCTCCACCAGAAGCGGGATCTTCGCGCGCGCGTCCTGGAAGTTCACGTACTGGCGCATGCGGGCGCGCAGCTGCTTGGCCTTGCCCACGTAGATGACCTCGCCGGCGGCGTCCTTCCACAGGTACACCCCCGGCAGCGCCGGCACGCTGTCCAGCTCGCGCTTGATGCGCTCGAGCCTGCCGGCGGCGTCCTCGCGGGATGCGGCGGGACCGCCGGCACCTGCGGCGGGCGCGGGGGCGGGCGAAACGACGGGGCTGGAACCGGACACGGAAGAGGAGTCAACGGGCGACAGGACCGAGTTGCCAGCGCCACCTGCGGCGAGCGGACCAGCGAGGCCGCCGTCAGCGGGCGCGGGGGCGGGCGCGTCCGGGGCGCCTGCATCCGCACCGCCTGCGGGCACGCCGGCCGCAGATGCAGCGCCGCCCGCACACGGCGTCGCCGCGCCGCCTGCATCAGCACCGGATGCAGGGGCGCCGTCCGCCGGCGCGTCCCAGCGCACGAACCCGCCGGCGTCGCCGTCCGCAAAGCCTTCCGGAAGGCGCGCGCCTTCCCCCTGTCCGTTTCGTTCGTTCATGCCCCCAGTATAGCAAACGCGCACGGGCACCCCCGCACGCCGTGACGCCCCTTCACGCTCTCGGCAGAACCCCCTCTCGGCAGAACCGCGCTGCGGGGGGCGCCTGCACAGCAGCCCAAGATGCCGCGCCCAGATCGATGCGGGCAAGCGCCCCGCGGCGCACCGCCCTTGGATTTCCCTTTTGCGGCGCCCTCAAACCAGTTGCCTTCCACAGCCCTTTGCGGCACCCCGCCAACCAGCGGCTTCCCGCGGTTTTTCGCGCGGCGCGAGTCCCACGTGCACGGCTATTCTCGCCGAAGCGCGTCAACCTGCCGGCTCCGTGCATTTTCGGCCGTCTGAAGACCTCGCCCCTTCCTCGCGGCGCGCGCCGCCGCAACCTGGTTCGTCGGCGGCGCGGCGAGGGAGCTTGATCCCGCAGCGCTTTTCGAGCGCGCGGCTTGGGGCGCAAGACCCCGTATGCATTACAATGTGCTGGACCCGAAAGGAAGGAGTCAGATGTCGGACACGCCGAGGACCGCGCGGCGGCGCGAGCGCGAGAAGCGCACGTTGTCCCAAATGATAGCCATCCACTGCGCCGGCAGCCACGACGTGGCCACGCGCACCGAGCGCGCGCATTGCGGCGAGGCCGTGTGTCCGGAGTGCGCGCGACTGGACGCCTACGCCGTTGCGCGCACCGAGCGCTGCCGCAACATGGACGTCAAGACCTCGTGCGAGGAATGCGGCAACCACTGCTACCGGCCCGACATGCGCGAGGCCGTCCGTGCCGTCATGCGCTACGCCGGGCCGCGCATGCTGACGAAGCACCCCGTCGCCGCCATCCGCCACTTCCTGGGCCGTTGACGCCCGCCGTGGCAGCGCGACACAATCGCGTACCCACCCCCGCATGAAAACAGCAATAGAAATACCCAGCGCATCCTCTTATATGGAGGCATAGCTCAACTGGCAGCCCGAGGCCGCCGCGCAGGCCGTGTCACCACACCGCCGCACGGACCGCGCCACCGCACCGCCGCGCAAGGCCATGCCTCCGCGCCGCCGCGCGGACCGACTCCGCACGGACGTTCTGCGGCCACTTTTTCGCCGATTTTCGACATTTCCCGCGCCGCCCGCTTGAAACCGTTGGCACCCACACAGGAAAACACCTGATCGCGGAAACGGAAGGACGTTGCACTCCCACACAAGATGCAGGAATCGCCAGTTTTGCGCCAGAGAGGCACCCAAAGCAAGGCTTTTCGGGATACCGCAGCTTTTACAAGCGCGGAGCGCCGCACGCAGACCACCCCGCCCACTCGGACTTCCCCCATCATGGCATTCGGGTTTCTGGCATTCGGGCTTTCGATGTCGGACCATCTGGGTTTTTATTCGGGTTTCCGATGTCGGACCATTTGAATTCCCAGCATTGAGGCATTCGGACTCCCGGCCCCGAGGCGTCAGGTTCTCGGTGCCGGAACATTCGGGTCTTCCAACATTGAGACATCCCGGGTTCGCGACCCTGAGGCATTCGGATATTGCCTGTTCGGCGCAACTGAAATCTCCTTTCCGGGGGGGCAGCCAGAGCCTCCTTTCCGAGAATTCGCATCCATGCTGCTTTTTCGGGCAAATTCTGCACACTCGTTGACCGTCTTGGAAAACTGCTGGCCATCTTGGAAAAGCACCCTACCGGCTTACGGGTTCTTTACATTGCTGTTCATTTCCGTGATAATTTCCATTGAATTGAACGCTAGCGCACGGGAGACGCGGGCAACGCGAAACGCGCGGCCTCCGGTCGTGCGGGAAATGCCCCCATGGGACCCCGCGCGGTACGCGGCACACGTACAGCACGCAGTCCGTGCGTGCACGCAACATGCGGCATGCACGCGAAACGCGCGGCCATGCAGGGCGCGCGGCGCACACAGGACATACGGGAAGGGCGGAGCACGTGGCAATCCTCGGCAACATCATCGTCTACCTCATCATGGCCTGCATGGTCGCGGGCGGCGTGGCGTCCATGGTGAAGCCCGAAAGCGAACTGGGAAAGCAGTTCGTGGAGGGCATCTGCTCCATCGGCCCCATCTTCTTCTCCGTGGCGGGCATCTTCGCGTCCATCCCCTTCCTCGTGCAGTTCATCGAAGGGGCGTTCGGCCCCCTGTTCGCGCTCGTGGGCGCCGACCCGGCCATGGCGGCCACCACCGTCATCGCCGTGGACATGGGCGGCTACCAAGCGGCCGACGCCTTGGCGCAGACGCGCGAGAGCTGGATCATGGCCATGTACACCGGCTTCATGGCCGGCGCCACCATCGTCTACACCGTGCCCATCGGCCTGCGCATGATCGGCAAGAACGACCAGAAGTACTTCGCCCTCGGCATCATGTGCGGGTTTCTGGCCATCCCCATAGGCGTGCTGGCCGCCAGCGTCATCACCGCGCTGGCCAACCCGGTCGTGCGCGACGTCATCAGCACCAACGCCGAGGCCACCTACCAGCTGGCCCTCTCGTTCGGCCTCATTTTCCAGAACCTCGTGCCGCTGGTGGTGGCATGCGTGCTCATAGCGTTGGGCCTGCACTTCATCCCCAACGGCATGATCAGGGGGTTCACCGTGTTCGGGCGCTTCATCGACTACGCCGCGCGCACCGTGCTCGTCTGCTGCATCCTGGAGCACTTCACCGGGGTGTTCACGCTCGCGTTCGGCGGCTGGGGCTTCGATCCCATCATGGCGGACGCCGAAAGCCTCGAGCGTGCCGTGGAGGTGGTGTGCAGCATCGCCATGATGCTGGCCGGGGCGTTTCCCATGGTCTACCTCGTGAAGACCTACCTCGCCAAGCCGCTCGGGCGCCTGGGAAGGCTTTTCGGCCTGAGCGAGATGGCCACGGCCGGCATGCTGGCGGCGGCGGCCAACGCGCTCGCGCTCTTCCCCATGGTGCGCGACATGCGCGCCGAGGACAAGGTGAAGACGGTGGCGTTTTCGGTGTGCGGGGCGTTCCTGATAGGCGACCACCTGTCCTTCGCCGCGAATTTCCAGCCCACGCTCATCGTGCCCCTGTTCGTGGGGAAGCTGCTGGCGGCGGGCGCGGCAGTGGCGTTCGTGCGGTTCCTGGCGCTGCAGAAGGCGCGCGCCCTGGAGCAGGAAGACCTGCGCGCGCAAGCGGCCGCGGACGGCACCGGGAAGGATGCGGCGGGTGCGGGTGGCGGCGCCCCCTTGCCGGATGGCGCGGACGCGGAAGGCCAACCCGCCTAGCGGCCCGCGGCCGTGCGCGGCACGGCCAGGCACGCGGCACGCGGCGAGGCCGCGGGCGGCAAGCGCTGACGCCCCGCCCGCCTTACCGCGCTGTGGGGGGGGGCACCCGCCCCCAACGCCGCCTCGCCGCCCGCTCCCTCCCCCACTCGCGGTCCCGCCCGTCCAACGGCATTGTTTCATCTTCTTTAAATCGCCCGCGCCGGCCCACCTGCAAGGCCCTTCATTGCTTATAATGCCAATTATCTATACAACGTCGTACAGGAGGTTCCATTGAGCTACGTCGAACGAGTCATCGAACAAGTCAAGGCCAAGAACGCCGAACAGCCCGAGTTCATCCAGGCGGTCACCGAGGTGCTCACCTCGCTCGAGCCCGTCATCGAGGCGCACCCCGAGTACGAGGCCGCGGGCCTGCTCGAGCGCATCGTGGAGCCCGAGCGCGTGGTCATGTTCCGCGTCCCGTGGGTTGACGACGAGGGCAAGGTGCAGGTCAACCGCGGCTTCCGCGTGCAGTTCAACAGCTGCCTTGGCCCCTACAAGGGCGGCCTGCGCCTGCACCCGTCCGTGAACCTGGGCATCATCAAGTTCCTGGGCTTCGAGCAGATCTTCAAGAACAGCCTGACCACGCTGCCCATGGGCGGCGGCAAGGGC
>CAJFUR010000067.1 GCA_904420215.1 uncultured Eggerthellaceae bacterium | reverse complement strand
GATGGGCGCCATCTGCGGGCACAGGATGGTGTAGCCCGCCTCCTTCATCTCCTGCGTGAACACCGCGCGCGGGAACTCGGTGGTGGCCCCCTCGCGCTGCTTGATGCGCGCGCGCACCTCGGGCGCGGCCTTTTCCGTGAAGTGCTCGGGCGCGCCGGTGGCGGGCGCGGCGGGAGCGGCGGGCGCGGCGGCCCCGACCTCGGTGGGCGCGGGCGCAGCCCCGGCGGCCCCGGATGCGGCCAACTCGGAGGCGATGCGCCCTTCGGTGGTGCCCGTCTTGGCGTCGATGCGCGCGTTCGCGTCGGCCATCAGGGCGCCCACCTCCAGCGCGGCGGCTGGGCAGCCGCGCGGCATGCGCTCGGCCTCGGCGCGTTCGTCGGCCTGGTCTTTCAGCGCCGCCAGCAGGCTGCGCACGCGGATGCGCGCCGCGCCCAGGTTCGACACCTCGTCTATCTTGAGGACGGTGTACACCTTCCCGGCGGCTTCCAGAATCTCCTGCACCTGGTCGGTGGTGAGCGCATCCAGGCCGCAGCCGAAGGAGTTCAGCTGGATGAGGTCGAGGTCGTTGCGCTCGGTGGCCACTTTGGCCGCCGCGTACAGGCGCGTGTGGTACATCCACTGGTCCACCAGCCGGATGGGGCGTTCCAGCTGCCCCAGGTGCGCGATGGAGTCCTCGGTGAGCACGGCCAGCCCGAAGCTGGTCAGAAGCTCGGGGATGGCGTGGTTGATCTCGGGGTCGTTGTGGTAGGGGCGCCCCGCCAGCACGATGCCGTGCGTGCCCGTGGCCTCCATCCACGCCAACGTTTCCTCGCCCTTGGCGCGCATGTCGCGCTTGAAGGCCTCGTCTTCGGCCCACGCGGCCTCCACCGCAGCGTCCACCTCGGCCTGCGTCGGCGCGGGCGCGCCTGCGCCCATGAGCTCGGGATGCGCCTGCACCAAGTCGGCGAACAGCACCTTCTTCAGGTTCTCCTTGCGGTCGTACGGCAGCCAAGGGTTCAGAAACGGCACGTCGGACGTGCGCAGCTCGTCTATGTTCAGGCGCAGCGCCTCGGCGTAGCTGGCCACGATGGGGCAGTTGAAGTGGTTGCCGGCGCCTTCGTCCTCCTGGCGCTCCCATTTGCTGCACGGGAACCAGATGAAGTCCACGGCGTCATCGCCAGACTTGCCCAGCAGGTTCATCACGTGCCCGTGCGAGAGCTTCGCCGGGTAGCACACGCTTTCGCTGGGCATGGACTCGATGCCCGCCTCGTAGGTCTTCTTCGTGGACGGGTCGGACAGCACCACGCGAAAGCCCAGCCGCGTGAAGAACGTGAACCAGAACGGGTAGTTCTCGTACATGTTCAGCGCGCGCGGAATGCCCACGCTGCCGCGCGGGGCGGCCTCGGGAGCCAGCGGCTCGTAGCCGAACAGGCGGCGGCTCTTGTACTCGTAGAGGTTCGGCACGCTCTTGCTTTCGTCGAAGGTGCCCGCGCCCTTCTCGCAGCGGTTGCCGGTGATGAAGCGGCGGTGCTTGCCGGTGGCCGCGTCCACGCCGAAGTCGTTGACCGTGAGCAGGCAGCTGTTCGAGCAACCCTTGCAGCGCACGGTCTTGTGCGTGGGGGAAAGCGCCTCTATCTCCTCGAGGGACAAAAGCGTCGAAGACGGGTTGAACCGAGGGTCGCCTTCCGCCTTCCGCACGTTTTCATCATCCTGAGCGGAGGCGCGCAGCGCCGCAGTCGAAGGATCCCCTTGCTCCTTGGATCCCTCGACTGCGCTCCCTGCGGTCGCTTCGCTCGGGATGACAGAATGCACAACAACGCAATTCGCTTCGTCCCGCGAAACGCCGCCCTGCTCCGTTGCCGGTTCGCCCTGGCCGGCGGCGCGAACCGCGGCGGCGTAGCGGTCGCGGGCCAGAAGCGCCGCCCCGTAGGCGCCCATGTTGCCGGCGATGTCGGGACGCACGGCGTCCACTTCGGCCAGCTGCTCGAAGGCGCGCAGCACGGCGTCGTTCAGGAACGTGCCGCCCTGCACGATCACCTTCGTGCCCACGTCGTGCGGGTCGCGTATCTTGATGACCTTGAACAGCGCGTTCTTGATGACCGAAAGCGCCAGTCCCGCGGCGATGTCGCCCACGGTGGCGCCTTCCTTCTGCGCCTGCTTCACGCGGCTGTTCATGAACACCGTGCAGCGGCTGCCCAAATCAACGGGGTTCTTCGCCCGAATGGCCGTCTGCGCGAACTCCGACACGTCCAAGTTCAGGCCAGTGGCGAAGCTCTCGATGAAGCTGCCGCAGCCCGACGAGCAGGCCTCGTTCAGCATGATGTGGTCTATCACGCCGTCCTTCACGCGCAGGCACTTCATGTCCTGTCCGCCGATGTCCAGAATGAACTCCACGCCCGGCAGCATCTCCTGCGCGCCGCGCAGGTGCGCCACCGTTTCTATCTCGCCGGAGTCCACGCGCAGGGCCTCCAGCAAAAGCCCCTCGCCGTAGCCAGTCACCGTGGCGTGGCCGATGCGCACGCACGGCTCGCCGGTTTCGGCGTCCACCGGAAGCGCGTTGTACAGGTTGGAAAGTGCCGATTTCGCGCAGCCCAGCACGTCGCCCTTGTTGTTGGCGTAATGGCTCCACAGAAGCGAGCCGTCTTGACCGATGAGCGCCGCCTTGAACGTGGTGGAGCCGGCGTCGATGCCCAGATACGCCGTGCCCGTGTAGGCCATGAGGTCGCCCTTGCGCACGCGTTCCCCGTCGTGGCGGCGCTTGAAAGCGGCGTAGTCGTCCTCGCTGGCGAACAGCGGGGGCAGGCGCACCACTTCCGACCCTTGGATGTCGCCGAGGCCCTTCAGGCGCACGAGCACGTCGTCCAAACGTTCGGCGCGCACCGTTTCGCTGGCCGCGCCGGCAATGGCGCAGCCGCAGGCCACGAACAGATGCGCGTTCTCCGGCACGATGCGCATGCCTTCGTCCAGCTCCAGCGTTTCGTAGAAGCGCTTGCGCAGCTGCGGCAGGTACTGCAGCGGCCCGCCCAGAAACGCCACGTTGCCGCGGATGGGGCGGCCGCACGCCAGGCCGGAGATGGTTTGCGTGACCACCGACTGGAAAATGGACGCGGCGATGTCTTCCTTGCGCGCGCCCTCGTTGAGCAGCGGCTGCACGTCGGTTTTGGCGAACACGCCGCAGCGGCTGGCGATGGGGTAGATGGTGGTGGCCCCCTGCGCCAGTTCGTTCAGGCCGCCGGCGTCGGTGTTCAAGAGCGCGGCCATCTGGTCGATGAACGCGCCCGTGCCGCCGGCGCACGTGCCGTTCATGCGCTGCTCGATGCCTTGGTCGAAGTAGATGATCTTGGCGTCCTCGCCGCCCAGCTCTATGGCCACGTCGGTTTTGGGGATGAAGGTTTCCACGGCCGTCTTGCTGGCGATGACCTCCTGCACGAACTCCACGCCCAGCCACTGCGCCAGAAGCAGGCCGCCCGAACCGGTGATGGCGATGGTCATGGTCTGGCCGCCGAACGCATCGCCTGCGGCGTCTTGGGCTTTTGCGGCTTCGGCCAGCACCTCCACGATGGTGGCGCGCACGTCGGCATGGTGGCGGCGGTACACCGAGAACCTGATGGCGTTCGCCTCGTCCAGAATGGCCAGCTTCACCGTGGTGGATCCCACGTCGATGCCGATGCGCAGCGTCTCGCCCGCCGCGCTTTCCGCGCGCGCTTCGGCGGCGGAGGCGTCGGCGGTGCTGGCGGGCGCGGCGCCGTCGGCCGCAACGGCAGTCCCGGCGGGCACACCTGCGGCTTCCCCGGCAGGCGCGCCTGCGGCATGCGCCCCAGCCTCTGTCGGCTCCTGCCCAAACCCGTTTTCCTTGGCTTCTTCCATCACGACGTTCTCCTTCGAAGTCATGCCTTCCCCCGCCCCGTTCGCCTTCCCGTCCCGATCACAGCGTTATCGACTCGCCCGGCTTGATGAAGAACAAGCGCATGGCAATGAGCGCCATCTCCTCGGAATCCTCCTGCATGCCCGTTTCCAGCCACCGCTGGATGACCCCCAAGTAGGCCGACGCGAAGAACGCCACGTAGTACTCCACGAAAGGCGTCGGGTCGTTGCGGTAACGCTCGTGCAGAATGGACTGGATCAAGTTGGTGCACACCGCGTCGCGCAGCCGCGGCCCAAAGCGCACGTCGCCCCCCGGCCCCAGCACCGCATGCAGGAAGTCCCCCTGTTCGCGCAGGTAGTCGAACAGGTTCACCAGAAGCGGCAGGGGAACCTTGCGCACGCGGTACTTCATGAGCTCGCGCACGGTGAGGCTCGCCATCTGCTCCTGAATGCGGCCGAGATCGGCCATCACCTCGTCCTCCAATGCGGCAAGCAGGTCTTCTTTGTCACGGAAGTGGTTGTAGAAGGTGCCGCGGTTGAGGTCGGCGCGGGCGCACAGGTCGTTCACCGAAACGGCGTCGAAACCGCGCTCCTCCATGAGGTCGATAAGCGCCGTGCGCAAGGCGCGCTTCGATTTCGTGATGCGTCTGTCCACGCAGGCCCTTTCCTCCGTCGCAGCCCCGGTGGCCGTGGGCGCCGCCCCAGCTGCCCAATGCGCCCGGCGCACCCGACAGGCCACCCGTTCTTGTGCAAACCGACCAAAAATGAACACGATGTTCAAAAACAGGTTCATTATACGAGGCGTGCAGGAGATTGACAAGAGGAAACAGCAGAGGAGCAAGCGCATGTTCCTGGGCGTTTTAAACGAAGTGGAAGAAGAAGCCTGCGCCCTCGAAGCCCGTGCCCTGCCACCCGCGAAAGCCCCGGCGCGGCATCATGCAAAAGCACTGTAAAAGGCTCCGGCGTCAAGAAAGAGGGCGCCCTTGGCGTCAGTCTGCAAGCCCTCGAATGTCAGCAGAGTCCCGAGCCGTCTCGACAAGGCCCTCGGCAATGGTCAGCAGGCCGTCGGCGTACCCGTCCGGCCACGCCTTGCCCACTTTCTCATGGAACTCCCCTATCCATGAGCCAACCCGGGCCTGCACGAACTCGCCGATGGCTTCGTCACCTGCGCCCTCGTCTCCCGCCATGGCGCGACGGCGGCACAATTCGGCAAGAAGCAGCAGCTCTATTGCTATATGGTCTGCATACTGGTTGTTGTCCGCGGAAACCTTCAGGCCTAAGGCAGCCAAGCGGTTGCGCATGTCCACCGTGGCCTCGCCGTACCCGAAGCGGGTCTTGCCGTTGCGGTGCATGGTTTCCCAGGGAGGTACGAACGACGAGGAGCCGCCGTTGAGAAAAAGACCGGTGATCTCGACAGCGCACCTTCGCTCGGCTTCTTCGTCGCTTGCATCGGACAGGCTTTCGGCGTAGGCCTTGAGGGCAGCCACCCCCTGTTCCGCCTTGGCATTGCCGAAAACGGGGAAACGGTCCCAAAAACCCGGAACAAGGCCGTGGGCCGGCATCTGGGTCACCGGCCTCAGAAGGGAATTCGCAACGAAAGCGATGGCCTGGGACAATTCGTCCCATTCGGCATGAGTCAGGACATTCACGATACAACCTCGCTTTCGGGTTCAAGGGCGCCGACCACTAGGTACCGGCTGCCAAATGCCAATCGCCGGGCGCCTGCATGCTGAAGCGGACAAGCGGCCAAAGACCCGCCGGGAAGGAAAGCGAATCCCCGGCCGCCAGCGGAGGGGGCGTGCGCATCCCCACGGAACCGGCCGCCGGGACGCGCACGCAGGGTGTTGCTAGTAGGAGCGGATGTAGAAGACCTGGGGATTCGTGCCAGCTTCCTTCAGCAAGACCTCGACCGTGTCTCCATGCGCTTCCAAAAGCTTGCTTGCCTCGCTTTCGGGGTCGTCCAAATCGCCGAACACGCGCGCCTTCATGGGGCAGCACACCACGCACATGGGCTTCTCGCTCTCGTCGGTGCGCTCCTTGCACAACGTGCATTTCTCGACGACGTTTCCAGGCCTCACCGGAACGCGCCAGTCGCCATAGTTGAAATCGGGATCGCGCACGGGCTCCGCCTCGTTCATCGTGCGCACGCCGTACGGACAGGACTGGATGCAGGTTTCGCAACCGATGCAGGCATCGTAGTTCACCAGCACCCGACCCATCTCGTCCTTGTAGGAAGCCCCTGTGGGGCAGTTGTCAACGCAAGGGGCGCTCTCGCAATGCTGGCAGGCAACGGGATACACGTTGCGGGTCACGTCGGGATACGTGCCCTGGCAGCCGTCGGGGCGGGCGCCGTCGTTGTCGATGCGGTTCCAGTTGATGCCCATGGGAACGTTGTTCTGCATCTTGCAGGCAAGCACGCAGGTTCTGCAGCCCGTGCAGCGGCTCTTGTTGATGACCATACCCAGCTTAGTCATGGCTAGTTACCCGCTTTCTTGATCTCGACGATGGTGTCGTTGTAGGCAAGCACCGGACCATCGCCCTGCAGCCTCATGCGATCCTCCACATAGGGATTCATCACGTTGTTGATACTCCCCGCCGGCAGAAGGCTATCCCAAATGCCTTGAGGAATACGGCCATTCCCGGGCATGATGGACTCGTTGGCAAGTACCTCTATCTGGAACGAACCGCGGTCGTTGAACACCTCCACGATGTCGCCGTCTTGCAGGCTGCGGCTCTGCATGTCAACGCCGTTGAGCTCCAAAACCGGCGTACTGTGCTCGTTTATCCAGGTGGCATCGAAGAACTGGCCTTCTATGCGCTCCACGGGGCGGGAGTTGTACAAGACGATGGGGAACTTCTCGCGGGCGGGGTTTTCCAGGTAAGCCTCCGAAGGCGGCGCATAGGCGGGAAGGGCGTAGCCGATGTCGGCCTTGCGGTCGAAGTAGACCTCGAACTTGCCCGAAGGCGTCATGAACTTGTTGTCTGCGAAGTTGACGAGCGGAAGCACGGGATTTCCGGCAAGCGGGAGCACGCCCTGGTTGGCCTGGACGTCTTCGAGCGTGATGCCCTGAAGGTAGGGGCTCGACGCGTTCTCCAACTGGTAGCGAGCAAGCTCCTCGGCGCTTTTCGGCATCTGGTCGGCGAAGCCCATGCGCTCGGCAATGGCACGCTCTATCCAGAAGTCGGTTTTCGATTCGAACAGCGGATCGATGATCTTCTGACGCGCCTGCACATGGTTTTTGGCCACAACGAGGCCACCTACCTCCTCGTCGCACTCGAACTTCGTGCAGGCAGGCAGGACGATGTCGGCGTACTTCGCGCAACTTGTATGGTACATGTCGATGAACAGCACGAACTCCAACCCGTCAAGCCACTTTTCAAGCGTGTGGCGGTCGGGGAAGTACTGCTGCAGCGTGTCGCCCACAGCAACGAACCCCTTGATTTCCTGATTGTTCTCCTGCGCCACGTCCACGACATTGACAGTTTGCGCAGGCTTTTCCGCTCCTTCGGGCGCAGGCCAACTGCCGAACGAGGGCCGGTACGAACTCATGGTCCCCGCATGGTTTCCAATGCCTGTTCCGGGCTTGCCGATGGCACCGGTCATGCCTACGAGAAGGGCGGCCGCATGTCCCAGAATGTCGGCATTGCTGTATTTGTCGGGGCCGCCCCAGCCGATGATCATGTTGCTGGGACCGTTGTGCGCGAACTTGTCGGCAAGCTCCACTATCTTGTCCGCCGGCACCGAGGTGATGCTTTCGGCCCATTCGGGAGTGCATGAGGCAAGGCATTGCCTTGTCAGCGTGAACACAGTGGCGTACTTCTTGCCCTCGAACTCGAACTCGCCTTCAAGCGGCGGCTGCACGCCCTCGTCGAGATACGACACGGGCTTGTTCTGGGCGGGGTCCCACACCAGGTATGGGTTGTCGACACCCTGCTCCGCCATGCCCTCCATAGCCGACAAGACGCCCACGTTCACCATGCCCTGCATGACCAGGCCGCCAGCCGGCACGCCGCGCGTGCGTCCCTCGGCTATCTCATGGTCGCGGGCAAGGTAGTTGGTTTCGAGGTCCACGAGGAACGGGAACGACGTGTTCGCAAGCATCCACTCTTCGTCGTACCAGCCTTCGTCGACAACCACGTTGTCCATGGCCATGACCAAAGCTCCATCGGTGGCGGGATTGATGCGCACCCATTCGCTGGCCTTCGCAGCCGTGGTTGAGAAGTTCGGGTCTATCACGATATAGTCGGCACCAGCCTCGCGCGCCTCGTGAAACGACGTGGAGGCGCACACCGCCGATTCGAAGACGTTCGACCCGAAAGCGAGGATGGTTTTCGAGTTCGCAGTGTCGGTGTACTCGTTGGTATGGAAGCCATGGCCGAAGCCGCAGTACGTGCCGAGGGCAAACGTCGAGCCATGCGACGTGTCATAGCTGTTGGCCGCGCCAACGTCGTTTCCCGAGAAACCAGGCCCTTGGCATTCGAGCACATTGGCAAGATTGGGATACTGGGAAGCCGCCTCGCCAGACGCCTTCCACATGATGGCTCCCTTGCCGTAGGCCTGCTGAATGCCCTTGATTTTCTCCTCGATGATGTCGAGCGCCTCGTCCCAGGTGATGGCCTCGAACTCGTTGCTCCCCCGAGCGCCCACGCGCTTGAGCGGCGTTTGGATGCGGTCGGCAGAATAGACGTGCTGCACTTCGGAAAGGCCGCGAAGGCACACGGTGCCAAGCTCCTCTCCCAGGGCATCGTTGGGCTCTATCAGGCACAGCCGCCCATCGCGAACCGTGCATTTCAGCGAGCAGCCGCCTCCACACATGAATTGGTGAAAAGTGTAGGCCGTCTTCTGTTCGGGCGCCACCGTTTCCTCGCCGACCTCGGACAGCCCTTCGGACGGGCTATTGGCGCAGCCAGTTGCCATGAGCCCCATAGCGGCAGCCGACGCCGCAACGAACGAGCGGCGGGTCAACGCATGGCCGCGTTTGGTTCCTGCCATAACCTCCCCCTTCTCTTTCAAAAAATCTTCGCAACACAACAACGCCGCACATAGTACGCTTCGCAGCCCGGAAAGGCGTAGCCGGACTATCGGATGCGGGAGTGCGAAACTCTCGAAGTCCCCTTTCCGAAAACCTGATGGGGCAAGCCCGGCCGCCGATGCGTCAACCCGAAACGGTTATAATTGCTTCAAAGAGAGGAGCGGACATGCGTATCGAAACTTTGAGGGAATTCATTGCCGTGGCCCTGTGCCAGAGCCTGACAAAAGCCTCTCGGGAATTATTCGTTGCTCAATCGACGCTCAGCGCGCACATGGCCTCCATCGAAAAGGATCTTGGCTTCAGCGTGTTCGACCACCGACCCGGCAACGCCGTGAGCCTGACCGATGCAGGTTGGGACTTCTTTCAGTCGGCTCAACGTATCGTGGAGATGTACGACGAGGCGGTGGCGCAAGGGCGCCGCGACACCAAGGCCAGTGCCCCCCTGAGAATAATCGCCGGCTCCTTCGGAAAGGAACTCATGCAGGCGCTTGATGCGATCCAAGGTTTCGAGACAGTGGCTTTGGAGGGAGAATTCAAAGCCCTGTTCGATTTTTCCCAACTGGCGAAAGACGATGGGGACATCATTTTGGGATGCGATTACTCGGCCTCCCCTGCAATGACGAAGGAAGCAGAGGATCTGGGAATCGCACATGAGCCACTAGGCTTCATGAACATGAAGTTGGTGCTTATGGCAGACCATCCGCTCGCCTGTCGCACTTCCATCCGCTCGGAAGACCTCGCCGGATATCGAGTGCTCATCACAGACCCCAGTTCCAGCCCCTCGTACATCGATGCGATAAACGCATTCATGCTTGACGGCGTTACGCTCAAGCCATCGATTCGCCCTCAGCTGAGCAGCCTTGCCGAAATGAGACGCCGAGGCTTTGGAACCGACCTTTTCTTCCTCCACGCAAAGGCAGAAGTGGAATCCATAAGCCGCGCCAACGGAATCGTCGAGTTCCACGAGCTGGACGGAAAGCCCATGCGGCTTCCGCTGGTGGCCTCGTATCGCAAGAAGTGCCGCGACTGGCGCTACGATGCGCTGTTCGAAAGCCTTTGCGGCATCGAGATAGGACCAACGCAATAGACGGCTGGCGTCCAACTGGCTAAGTTCTGCGCGTCGTGCATTTCAGACTGTTCGAAGTTCTGCGCATCGTGTACAATGCAACCATTGAAGTTCTGCGCGTCGTGCAAGGAGACGTATATGCTGCAGCGAAAAGCCTATCGCCAACTGGTGGCATGGAAAAACGAAAGCAAAGGGAAAACCGCCTTGCTCCTTGAAGGCGCACGGCGCGTGGGAAAAAGCACGCTCGTGCAAGAATTCGGACGCAACGAGTACCGCTCGTGCCTTGTCATAGACTTCTTTCAGGCACCCCGCGAGGTCAAAGGTTACTTCGAGGACTACCGCACCGACTTGGATGCCCTGTTCCTCTACCTTTCGGCCTACTACGGCGTCGAACTGCACGAACGCGAATCCCTCATTGTGTTCGACGAAGTGCAGATGTTTCCCGCGGCACGCGGGCTTGTCAAGTACCTTGTCGCAGACGGGCGCTACGACTACATAGAAACCGGGTCGCTGCTTTCCATCAGGCAAAACATCGAGGATATCGTCATTCCTTCCGAAGAGGAATCTTTGGAGTTGGAACCGCTCGACTTCGAGGAATTCCTTTGGGGCATGGGCGAAAGGCAACTTGCGGAACTCATTCGCAAGCAGTTCGACGGCAAAACGCCGCTGCCCGACAACCTGTATCGTCGCGCCTTGGGGCTGTTTCGCGAATACATGCTGGTGGGCGGCATGCCCGAACCGGTCAGCATCTACATCGACCAGCGGAAGTTCGCGCCGGTTGACGCGGCGAAGCGCCGCATTCTCAACCTGTACCGAAACGACGTCGCGCGGTTTGCGCGGGGCTACGAATTCAAGGTGGTTTCGGTGCTGGACGGCATTCCGGGCCAGCTTTCCAAGCACGAAAAGAAATACACGCTGAGCTCCCTGAACAAAAACGCGCGTTCACGAACGTATGAAGAAGCGTTCTTCTGGCTGGCAGACGCACGCATAGCCAACCTGTGCTATGCCGCGTCCGACCCTGCCGTCGGGCTTTCGCTCAGCCGAGAGCAAACCGCGCTCAAATGCTACATGGCCGACACGGGCCTGCTGGTCACGCTGGCGTTCGCCGATGGGCAAGAAACCAACGAGGACGTGTACCGTGCCGTCCTCCGCGGCGACATCGGCATCAACGAGGGCATGCTGACCGAAAACGTGGTCGCGCAAATGCTGCGCGCGAACGGGCACCGGCTTTTCTTCTACTCGCAGTCGGGCAAGAAGCAGGGCGAAGCGCGCATGGAAATAGACTTCCTCGTGGTGCGGCCCTACGCCGACGCGGCCATGAAACCGCGGGTGTGTCCCATTGAAGTCAAGTCGCCGCGGCAATACGGCACGACCTCGCTCGACCGCTTCAAAGAGAAATTCGGCAAACGCATCGGCACCCAGTACGTGCTGCACCCCAAGCAGATGAAGGCAGAAGGCGACCGCCTGTATGTGCCCCTTTACATGGGGTTTTGCTTGTAGAAGCCTGCCACAGGCAAACGGGAGCAGCGCTATCGGCCGGCCCTCCGCGTCCCCTGCACCCTTCGCCCCGCCCGCGCGTCCTTCGCGCGCGCCTTGGCCTCAGAAGCCTGCGCGCGCGTAGGAGAGGAAGGCCTCGCGCGTCGCCTTGCGGCGCGCCTGGCTGATGGGGACGGTGTCGCCGGATTGCAGCACCACGCAGTCGGGGCGAAGCTCGGCGATGTGGTCCATGTTGACCAGAAAGCTCTTGTGGCACTGCACGAACGTCGGGGGCAGCTTCTTCAACAGGCCCGCAAGCGTGGCATACGTTTCCAGCGACTCGCCGTCGGCAAGGCAAACGCGCACCTTGCGCAAATTGCTTTCCACGAACGCGACCTGCTGCACGGGCACCAGCCGGGTTTTGCCCCCGGACCGAATGGCAAGGCGGCGCGGCGCAAGTGCATCCAGGTTCTCCAACGCCCGGTCAAGGGCCGCGTCGAAGTCCTCTTGCCGGACGGGCTTCACCAGAAAATAGACGTGCTCGGTCTGGTACACCGGCGTGCAGTATTCCACGTATCCCGTGATGTAGACGACCTGCGTGTCGCAGCCCCGCGGAAAGCGCTGCCGCACCACGTCGATGCCGGTGGGTCCGCCGTCGCCGAGCCTGATGTCCATGACCAGGATGTCCACGCGCCCGCCGCCGCCCAGATACGCCTCCAGCGCCGGCGCATCGGGCAGGCAGGTTGTCCGGAACTCCTCCGCCCGCGCGTGCCCGGCCACCAAGCGCTCCACGAGGCGCGCCTGCTCGGCATCGTCTTCAACGATAACTACATCCCACATGGTTCGTCTCAATCTTCCGTCTCTCGCTTTTCGCCACTCATTCGCCGCTCGTCCGGGCCGGCGCAGCCGACAGCATCACCGACGTGCGGAAAACGCCGCCTTCGCGCGCGACCTGCAGCGAGCCTTCATGGCGTTCGGCCAAGCATTCCAGAATCGTCAAGCCCCATCCGTGTTCCGCAAGACCCCTGCCCCGGCTCCGGTCCTTCGCCTTGCGCCCGGCGCCCTCGGCCGGCACGCAGCTGTTTTCGGCGTCGATGACAAGGCAGCCGCCCGCCACGCGCGCCCTCAGGGCAATGAAACGCTCGCCGGAGGCGACCTCCCTGCACGCATGCACGGCGTTGTCCAGCACATTGGAAAACGCCGCGCACACGTCGATGCTTGGAATCCCCAGGTCGTCGGGCACGTCCAACCGGAAGTCCGTCCGGATGCCCTCCTCCTCGCACACGCGGGCCTTCAGGGAAACCAATGCATCCACCACGCGATGCTCGCAGAAATGAACCCGGGACGCGCCCATCATGTCCACCGCGCGCATCATGTTTTCGGACGCCTTGTCCACCTCTTGGCTGGCAAGGAGCGCATCGACCGAGCGGAGTTCGGCGGCCACGTCCTCCCGGATGCGGCGCGCTTCCTTGGCGTCTGCATCCAAGCGGACGCCGTATTCCTTCTGCGCCTGCAGCTGCTCTTCCAGCAAGCGCACGCGCTCTTCGGCCAAGTCCTTCTCTTCCGCCTCGCGCAAGGCGCGAAACAGAAGCAGATCGACCGGAATGCACAGCACGCCGATGCCCACCGTGACCACGAGCAGCCACGAGGGCAGGTCGCGGGCGAGCGTGCAGAACAGCAGGAACGCGACGATGGCCGCCTGACTGGCAGGAAACAGCAGGTAGACGAACTTTCTGGAAAGCGTCATCTCGCACCATCCCTTTCCTGCTGGGACGCGCCCAGCCCCGCGAGCCCGTCTGCCAAAGCCGCCACATGCCGGCGGGCGCGGGCGCACTCCCCCCGCTCGGCCAAGGCCAGCGCCACCTGCACCTGATTGCGCAGGTCGTGGCGCGCCTGCGCCGTGCGCTCAACCTCGCGCACCACGGAGTCGTAGCCCGCCAAATAGGCGTCCAGCTCGCCTGCAAGCAGTGCGGCACGGTTCTCGCTGCGGCGCTTGCGGCCAATCCTGTCGAGCGCAAAGAACAGCAGCGCGTCGGAAAGCAGGCACACCAAAACCAGCACTCCGCCCGCCACAAAAAGAAGCATCGACTCCTTCAGGTAGTTGGCAAACAGCGTGGACAGAACGAACGCCAGCACGAACTGCACGAGCGAGAACCGCACGCACAGCCGCGCCTCGGCACGCGACTCCCCGTCGGAGGGCATTTTGACCAGCAGCCACATCAGCAGCAAAAGCGTCCCCAGAAGCACCAGATGGAACGCATGCACCAAAAGGAACGCCCCCAGATGCAGGCGGACCGCGTCGTAGTCCGCCACGAGCTGCCCCGTCATGCCCATCCACACCACGGATGTGGGGAACTCGCAGAAGAAAAGCACGACGTGGGCGAGCGCCACCACGAAGATGCGCCACGGCAGGCCGCCCGAAGCCAGCACGATGGGCACGATGGCCATGGCAACGCCGAGGAAGAACCGGAATTCCACCCCCTGCGTGGAGCGAAACGCCGCAGAAACCAGCATCAGCACCAATTCCAACGCCCAAAACCAGCCAAGGCGGCGGACGTCGAGCATCTTCGAAAGCGCATAGGCGAACACAATCTGGGTCGGAACCGTTCCCATCACGTCGATGAGGGCGTCAGACATGCCGGCCTCCTTCGCCCGGATCCGCCGCGCAAGCCAACCCCGAAAGGCGTTCCCCGTACGCCGCAAGGTGCCGGCGGGCGCGGGCGCACTCCCCCCGCCTGGCCAAATCCAGCGCCACCTGCACCTGGTTGCGCAGGTCGTGGCGCGCCTGCGCCGTGCACTCAACCTCGCGCACCACGGAGTCGTAGCGCGCCAGGTAGGCGTCCAGCTCGCCGGAAAGCAGCGCGGCGCGCTGGTCTTCGCGGCGCTTTTCAAGCAGCTTCGCGAACGAGCGGTACAGCAGCACATCGACCGCAAGGCACACGAACACGTACACGCTGCTGCCATACAAAAGCACGTCGATGCTGCGGCCCATGTAAACCACCACGATCAGCGGCACGGCAAGGAACGCGGACTGAATGGCCGGAAAGCCCGCGAAGAACCGCAGGTCCCCCTCGTCAACGCGGTCGTGCCGGTTCAGCACGGCGTACAGGCCGTATCCCGCAACCGCCAGAAACACCATGTACACCAGATGCACGAAGCAGAACAGCGGCATGTTCGCACGCGCGACGTCATAGCTTGCCATGGGCAGGTCCGTCACGCTGACCCACAGCGCACTGGCCACGGTCTCGCCCGCCATGATGAGTATGTTGACCAAGGCAACCACCAGCAGCGTGCGCTTCCACGGCATGGTGGAGAAGGCAAAGGGAATGAACACGTAGCTGTAGAACAGATACGCCATCCTGACTTCGAACCCAGCGGCGCTGCGGATGTGCAGCATGACGAGAAGCCCGATGGCTATAAGCAGGGAAAACAGCCCGATACGCCGAACGTGCAGCGTCTTTGCCCAGATGCAGGCAATGACGATGTCCGCCGGAAGGGTGAACGCGTCCAGCGCGACGTCAGGCATGAGGCTCCGGCTTTCTCGAACAAGCACCCATGTTGGCGAAACGCACCTCTCCCTTTGTGTGGCAAGCCCTGCGACGCAGCGCGTCCGCGCCTCCCCCTGCCACGCAAACGCAAGCCGCCAGCCCAGGCGCAATCGACACGCGCAAGCCGATTGCGAACCATGCGCTGCGGGAAGCATTGTAGCATGCTTCGATCTTGGTCCCGCACCGTCCAGCAACAAGGCGCGGCGAACGGAACGCCCCGGGAACCGCACGACGGCACGGCAAGGCCCCAGAGCGCCGCGGGGAGCCGCCTCGGGGCAAAGTGCGGCAAGGCGCGGCGGGGACGCCCCGGCACCAACGGAGCGCGACGGGGACGCCCCGGCGCCAACGGAGCGCGACGACGCCCCCATGCAGCCCGCCAACCCCTCCCCCTCTGCGCGCCGCATGGCGGCATGCGGCGCCGCGGCGCTACAAGCCCAGCAGGTCGAACAACTCCTTGCGGGTGTTGATGGACATCTTCTCGTAGATGTGGCGCGTGTGGGCCTTGAAAGTGCCTTCGGCAATGAACAGCTCCTGTTGGATGACGCGACCGGTCTTGCCTTCGGCAAGCAAGCGCAGCACCTCTTCCTCGCGCGGGCTCAGACGGTACGTTTCCACCAGCTCGCGACAGCGCTCCTCGCGCCGCTCCTCTTCCGCGCTGCGCTCCACCAGGCCGCCCGCCGCAAGGATGTCAACGCCCCACTTCGACGCAAGCTCCCGCTCCGAGAACAACACGAGCGTGGCGCCCAAAATGAGCACACACACCAGAACGGCCACCACGAGAGACTGCGTCTCGGCCGGCAAGCCCGACGCGCCCAGCACATCGGTGGCCGCGCTGCCCGCCTGCACGAAGAACTGCTCGGCGTTCTTGCATGCCACGAACGCCACGATGGCCACGCCCATGCGCTTGGAAATGTCGTACAAAAGGAACGTCACCAAAAGCCCCATGAGCGAGTAGCTGACGGCAATGAAGTAGCTGGACGCCGCTGCGCCGAACAGTCCTTCCATGGGAATGAGCAAGAATCCGCACACCATGAGCAGCACCGGCGAGCGGTACAGCGCCCCAATGTTGAACCGGCCGGCAAAGAAGTAGGCGCTCAGGAACAACGCACCCGTGACCAGGGCGGTCGAAATGGACGAATGGGTTCCGGCGCCCTCGACCAGCTGATTGGCGCGCAGGCCGTAGGCAAAGGCATACAGGGCATAGAGCGCAAACAGCTTCCAAGGGTAGGAAAAGCGCGGAACGGTGTGGCGCGGGCGTTCGGCAACGGGAATGCCCCCATAGGCACGCTGCAGGTAAACCATGGCCAGAAGGGGCAAAACGACCAGCGCCACAGACAGCTGCAGGCCGGCCATGCCCTGACACAGAAACGACAGGCCCACGCCCAAAAGCATGGCCCCCGTCATGAACAGAAACACGCGCAGGAGGCTGAACGTGCACAGCACCTCGGCAGCCAGCAGCAGAAACAGCCCGTACCCCACGCCGGCCGCCAACGACGACGCAACGGCCAACGGGGCAGCGGCGCCCGCGGGGACCAGCCCCACCGCAATGCAGCCCGCCGATGCCGCCACCATGCAACCCAGCACGAGGCGCAGCAGCCAACGCCGCTCGTTGAGCGGAACCACTTTGCGGAACAGCAGCGCCACCAGCAGGCTCACGGCCACATACGAGGCATCGAACGTGACGTGGGGATCGAAGCCCACTGGCAGAAACTGCCACGGGCCCGTGAACGTGAGCGTGGCCCATGCGCGGGCGCAGCCATACGCCACCACGTAGCAACGCGCGCCCTTGAGAAGCGCACGGCGTTCTTCCCTTGGCCGATGCCCTGCCGACACGCCCGCCGATGATGCCATGACACCCCTTTCTTCCCCCAAGGATTATAGCAGGCCAAAACGAAGACGAAGGAAGGCCGCGAAGGCCAGGGGCACTTCCGCCCTGCAACCGCCCCGCAAGGCAAAGGCGATGCAAGCCGGCATGCAGCAAGTGGCGCAAACGCGAAAGCCGGCATCCCGCACGGGACGCCGGCCTTCGCCAGGGAGGGAAGGGCGCGCCGCCGCACTGCGGCGGCGGCCCCAGGGGAAAAGCCCGAAAGACCGGAAAGGCTCTAGAGGTTCGCCACGTAGCGGCCGGTCACATAGCCGGTGGTGATGGCGCGACCCACCGACAGGCCCTCGATGTCCATGGGATAGTTGCCGCCGCCGAAGAACGGGCCCGACGCGTTGCCGACGGCGAACAGCCCTTCGATGGGGTTCATTTCCGCGTCGAGGCACTGGAAGTTGCCGTCCACCACGAGGCCGTCCACCAGGCAATCGATGTTGTTCGCGCCGCGTGGCACGGCATAGCAGGGAGCCTCGATGGGCACCAGGTACTCGCTGCGCTTGCCGAAGTCGTCGTCGGAACCCTTCGCCACCAGCTCGTTGTAGCGGTTGATGGAT
>CAJFUR010000066.1 GCA_904420215.1 uncultured Eggerthellaceae bacterium | reverse complement strand
CATCGTGGGCGCGAACGCCTTCGCGCACTCCTCGGGCATCCACCAGGACGGCGTGCTGAAGAAGCGCGACACCTACGAGATCATCGACCCGGCCGACGTGGGCGCGGGCGCGAGCCAGATCGTGCTCACGGCGCGAAGCGGCCACGCGGCGCTCAAGCACCGTTTGGAGGAGTTGGGGTACGGGCTTGAAGGCGAGGCGCTCGATCAGGTGTACGAGGCGTTCCTCAACCTGGCCGACAAGAAGAAGGAAGTGTACGACGAGGACCTGGAAAGCCTGGTGAACGAGCGCGACCGCAACGAGAGCGCGCTGTATGCGCTGGAAGGCGTGCAGATAAGCTGCGGCTTCCCGCTCACGCCCACGGCCACGGTGACGCTGAAGAACGCCGCCGACCAGACGGTCACCGCCTGCGAGTGGGGCACGGGCCCCATCGACGCCATGTGCAAGGCCGTGAACAAGATCGTGCAGGTGGACAACGACTTGACGGAGTTCTCCGTGCAGTCCGTCACGCGCGGCATCGACGCGCTCGGCGAGGTGACCATCCGCGTGACCGATCCGGCGGGCGAGGTGTACACCGGCCGCGGCGCCGACGGCGACATCGTGGTGTCCTCCACCAAGGCCTATCTGAACGCCTTGAACCGCCTGTTGAACGACAAGCAGGAGCAACGCCGGTAGGGGAGCGGGAACAGCCGGGGCGGGCGGATCTTCCATCCCGCCCCGTTTCGTCGCCATGCGGGGGGGCCGTCTTCGGACGGCCCCCCCGCCCAACGCAGTCTGTCCCGCCCCGCCCGCCGCCGACTCGCACCGCGCAAGGCCGGGGCTGCCTTTGCACGACCTCGGCCGTTTTTGCGCGGCGCGAGCCACGCCGGCGTCCCGGCAGCCCCTATTCGGCGCCGCCCCGGAAGCAGTAGCCCACGTGCCAGACGGTCTGGAGGTAGCGGGGGTTCGAGGGATCCTGCTCTATCTTCGTGCGGATGCGCCGCACCAGCACCGTGACGCTCTGGGTGTTCTCGGAATACTCGTCGCCCCACACGTCCTCGATGATCTGGCTGCGCGTGAACACGCGGCCCGCGTTGCAGGCGAGCATGTAGAGCAGGTGGAACTCCTTGGGCGTGAGGTCAACCGCCTGCCCGCGCACGTGCACCTTGCGCGTCTTGGCGTCGATGTCAAGGCCGGGGAATTCCAGCCGCTCGGGCATGTTCCCCTTCTGGGTCCCCTGGTCCTGCGACGCCGCCTTGCTCCGGCGCAGCAGGGCCTCTATGCGCAGCAGCAGCTCCTGCGGTATGAACGGCTTGACCAGGTAGTCGTCTGCGCCCGCCTTGAAGCCGACGCTCTTGTCCACGATGTCGCCCTTGGCGGTCAGGAAGATGATGGGCGCCTCCACGCCCATTTCCCGCAGGGCCGTGCAGCAGTCGAAGCCGTTGACCTTGGGCATCATGATGTCGAGGATGATGAGGTCGGGATGCTGCTCCTGCGCCAAGGCCAGCGCCTCGGAGCCGTCTTCGGCCATGCAGCACTCGTAGCCTTCCTCCACGAGGAGGTGGCTGATGAGCGTGCGGATGTTCTCCTCGTCGTCGGCCAGCATCACTTTCATTCCGCGTCGCCTTCCCCTTCGCCGTTCCCGCCGTCTTCGCCACCTTCGCCGCCGTTCCCGCCGTCCCAGCCGCCGTCTTCGCCGCTGTTCCCGCCTTCGCCTGCCCGCGTCGGCACCCACACCGAAAACGCGCTCCCCACGCCTTCCCGCGAATCCACTTCCACCCATCCGCCGTGCAGTTCGGCAAGCTGCTTCACCACCGAAAGCCCCAGACCGCTGCCGCCGCCGATGTGGCTTCCCTGCGACGTGCCCTGTATGAAGCTGTCGAACACGTGCTCGAGGTCTTCGGGCGAGATGCCCTGCCCGTTGTCCTCCACCCGCAGTACCGCCATGCCGCGTTCCGCATCGTGGAGCGCGGATATCCTGACGCTTCCACCCTCTCCGGTGAACTTGATGGCGTTGGAAACCAAGTTTTCCAGAATGCGGCGCAGCTTCTCTTCGTCGGCGCTGATGACGGGCATGGTGCGGTCGAGGCTCACGGTCATCTCGATGCCCTTCTTCTCGGCAAGAGCCAGCGTTTGCTCCTTGACCATGGGTACGAGGTCGAACAGGTCCACTTCGTCGAGGTTGAGCGTCTGCTTGCCGGCTTCCATGCGCGCCGCTTCTAGGATGTTGTTCACGATGCTCAGAATGACTTGGGTGTTGGACGCAATTTCGTCAACGATCTTCTTCTCGTTGGCGTCGCGCGGCTCGTAGGTGTTCGCCCACACGTCCACGAACGCCAGCACCGAGGTCAGGGGCGTGCGCAGTTCGTGGCTCATGATGGAGAGGAAGTCCGTCTTGTAGCGGTTGTCTTCGAGCAGCTTGCGGTTGTTCTGCTCGAGGTGCGCCCGCTGCTCCTCCAGGATGTCGTTCGCCTCCTTCAGCTGGGCGGTGCGCTCGCTTACCTGCGTGGAGAGGTTCTCACAGAGGCTCTTGAGCTGGCACGCCATGGACCTGAAATGCTTCGTGAGGTCGGCTATCTCGTCGCGCTCGCCGGGGTTGTTGCCCACCGTCAGGCTGGCCAGGCCCTCGTCGAAGCGCCCTTCCTCGATGTGGCCCATGGACACTTGGAGCTTTTTCAGCGGACGGGTGACCAGCCGCGATATCCCGAAGAAGATGACGGCCAGCCCGCTTGCGAGCACGAGGAACAAAAGCATCGACTCGCGCAGCACGTTCTCTCCCAGCGTGGTGTCGAAGGTCTGCGTGGGCATGGTGATGGAGGCCACGCCCGCTATGTCGCCGAGTTGCATGCCTTCCTTGGGGTAGCCCTTGATGTCGATCTCCCCGGCGGGGTCGCCATGGCATTCCAGGCACGATTCCGTGATGTAGACCGGCTCCATGTAGCGGAACACCCGGGTGCCGTCGCGTTCGTCGAAGCCGTAGTAGTATTCCAGCGAGGGGTCGGATTTCAGCGCCTCCAGCGCTTCGAGCTCGAAGTCGTCGGGCGCGTCGTCGGGCTTGCGCGTGGTGGTGTTGGTGTAGTGGATGACGTAGTCGCTGTCGCGGGTGAATATCCTGCTCACGGCTTTCGCGGCAACCACGCAGTAGAGGTTGTAGGTGCCGTCGCTTCCCAGCTTGAACTGGCTCTGGTTCGTCTCCATGAACTCCCACACGGCGTCCATTTCCTGTGCCAGCACGCGGGTGGTCTCCAACATCTCGCGCTCCACCTGCGCCTCCTGCGACTGGCGGATCCACGCCGTCCCCACCGTGAGCGACACTGCGACGATGCCCACGAACAGGATGGCGAACTTGGTGTAGAGGTTGATGTGTCCCCGCAGAAAGCGCATCCGCCTGCCTTTCGCCCGTCCGCCGCTACCACGAGACGGCCGCGAAGGAGGCTTCGTGGGCGGCGGGCTTGGCGTGGATGAGCACGTTGGGGCCGGTGGCCTCGGGGGAAGGCAGCACGGCTATCCGGTTCGTCGCGTCCCCGCCGTGGCGCGCCAGCAAATCCTCGCGCTCGCCGAAGTCCAGCGCGCGGTTCGGGCATGCGTCCACGCAGACGGGGTTGTCGCCGGCGGCGCGCCGCACCTGGCAGGCGTCGCATTTCCCCGCAATGCCCGAGGGGAGGATGCGGGGGATGCCGTAGGGGCACTCCTTCGTGCAGGTGGCGCACCCTATGCACATCACGTCGTCGTGGACCACGGTGCCGTCTTCGGCCTTGTGCATGGCGCCGGTGGGGCAGTTTTCCACGCAGGCGGGCGTGTCGCAGTGGTTGCAGCTGGCCGAGTAGGAATACCCGCGCACGTTGGGGAAGGACCCCACGCTGAAGCTGAACGCCTGCCGGAAGATGGTGCCCACGTCGAGGCGGTTCTTGTCCTTGCAAGCCACTTGGCAGGCGCGGCAGCCCGAACACCGGTACATGTCGAAGTAGAAGCACAATGCCATGGTTTCCCCCTATCCGCACGCTTCCCGCTCCCGCGCCTTTTCCCGCGCGCTTCCCGGCGCGTCTCCCGCGCCTTTGGGGGCATCCGGCGGCTCTTCCACGCTTTCGAGCATGGGTGCCACGGCTGCGCCCTCGGGCGCGGCTGCCGGCTCTTCCGTGTTTTCGCGTGCGGGCACCGCTGCCGCGTCCGCAGGCGCCGCGGCGGCAAGGAAACGGGTCTCGTCCGCCAGAAACGCCACGAGGGCGTTCGCGCAGGCGGCGTAGAAGCCGCCCGCGTCGGCGTAGAAGCCGCCCGCGTCGGCGTAGAAGCCGCCCGCGTCGGCGTCGCCCACTTTCCCGGCGAACGCCGCCACCCAGCCGCCCAGATGCCCCGCCGCGAAGTCGCGCTGGGCGGCGAGCAGGCGCGCCGCCTCGGCGTCGTCTCCCTCGAGGTAGGCGGAGAAGGCGCGCTGCGCCAGCAGCCCCATGAAATGCGTCATCATGGCAACGTGGTCTTCCGGAAAGTGCTTGTACTCCGCCGCCTGGAACCCGAAGGCGCGGTAGCGCTGCCGCACGTCGAGCGTGCTGGGCTGGAACACCATCGTCTCCTTGCCGATGTAGGGCGATTCCCACGGGTGCACGTAGCTTTCGCCCGGCACGAGGAAAAGCCGCGTGTAGGCCGACTTGAGCGTTTCGGCCGCGCCTTCGGCATCGGCGGCCGCCTCGGCGCCAAGGGCGCCGAGGCGCGCCTCGCACGTGCGGAAGGCCTGCGCGCCTGCGGCGTCGCCTTGGGCGTCGGCGTGTTCCGCATAGCTGGAAAGCGCTTCTGCGGCCTGCGGCGTGCACAGGGCCTCCACTTCGCCGGGGCTGGGGGTTGCGCCGAACGCCACATGGAAAAAGCTGTAAAGGTAGGCGCGCAGGGCGAGCTTGCGCGCCGCGGCCTCGATGGCCTGCGGATCCTCCTCCGCTCCTTCCTGCAAGGCCGCGTTGTGCGGCGCGTCGCCGGAGCCGCCTTGTGCGGCGCGCGGCCTGCCTCCGCTGTGCGCCGTCTGGCCGAATTCCCCCTCCGCCGCGCGTTCTTGCGCCGCCTGGGCGCCCGCGTGCCCTTCGTCGTGTGCCATGTGGTCCCTCCTCGTTTCCATTCTATCGCGAATCGCCGCGCTCGTGGCCGATTTCGTCCGCCTTGAACCCCATGCACCCCTGGCAGCACAGCCACTGGCGGCGCAGCGGGCACGTGTCGCATTCGGGCGCGGCGTGCACCCGGAACGCCTTCCGGTCGATGGTGCGCATGAAGTGGGCTTCCAGCTCGTCGAGCGAGGGGAACCGGCCGATGTCCACCTGCTCGAAGAACGACATGCCGAAGCAGCGCACCGCGTGCAGGTCGGGCAGGATGTCGATGACCGGGCGGCAGAAGGACTTCGTGTTCACGAGCGTGCTTTCCTGGTCGCCGGGGGCGCTGTGGCGCGCGACGTAGGCCTCTATCCACTGGCGCTCCTCCGGCGTCCAGATGCAGTAGGGCGGCCGGTTGCAGTCGTAGTAGGGAAGCACGCCGATGGCGTCCATGCGCGCGAACAGCCCGAGCAGGAACGGCTTGAAGCCGCGGAAGTACTCCAGCACGTCGGCGCCGCATCCTTCGGGGAAATTGGGCACTGCCAGCGATATGCGCAGCTTCTTCAGGCCGTAGCGTTCGAGCAGATCGACCATGTAGCCGTAGTCGAAGTCCTTGCCGTCCAGGTTGAGGCCCAGGTTCACGCGGCCGCGCATGCCCCGCTCGAACACGAGGGTGTCCACGTTGCCGCGTATGCGCCCGAATGCGTTCTCGCCGATCTGCCCGGGCGGGTTCCAGTTCACCAGGAGCGACAGCTTGGGGTGGGCGAGCAGGTCCTCGAAGCCGTTCAGGCGGATGCCGTTCGTGTAGACGGTTGCCGAGGCGATGCGCGGGTGCTCGATCACGCGCTGCAAGAACTCGCCGAAGTGCGGGTGCAGGGTGGGCTCCCCGCCGATGAGGCCAAGGTGCACGGGCCGGCGCGCCGTAACGAACGCGAGCGCGCGCTCGAAGTTTTCGGGCGTGATCTCGTCGGTACGCCCGTTCACGAACTCGTTGGCGAAGCAGTAGGGGCAGCGCAGGTTGCACCGGTAGGTGAGCATGATGTTGGGCATGGGATTGCCTTTTCGTCCGTAGGCATGCAACGCCCCCCGCGCCGCCGAGCCGCCCGTCCGAGCCGTCTCGTGCCGCATGCGGAGGGAGGGGAGGGTGGGCGCATTTGGCACTGGCGGCCCACCTTGCCGGATGGCGCCCCGGCAGGGGCGCCATCCGGTTTCGCCCGGTTTCGCCGGACGGGGCCTTTCGGCAGGGGCGGTCCCGCCGCATGCCGTTTCGGCCCCGCCGGCGGCGCCGGGCGTTCCTTCCCGTGCGTCTCGCCGGGTTTACCAGGCGATTTCCGTGTAAGCGGATTCGCTTGCCGCGCCCTTCGCCTTGATGAGCACGTTGGGCGAGGTCAGATCGGCGCCCGGAAGGACGGCTATCTCGTTCACGAGGCCTTCCCCGTACTTCTGCGCCAGTTCCTCCACGTCGCCGAAGTCGAGCGCGCGGTTGGGGCACCCGGCCACGCAGGCCGGCTGGCCGCCGGCGCGGCGGATGGAGAAGCAGGTGTCGCACTTGCCCACGATGGACTTTTCCTCGAGGTACTTCGGAACGCCATAGGGGCAGGAGTTCACGCACGTCTCGCATCCGATGCACGCTGCGTCGTCATGCAGCACTGCGCCGCTTTCGTCCTTGTACATGGCGCCGGTGGGGCAGTTCGCCACGCAGGCGGCCTCGTCGCAGTGGTTGCAGCTTCCCGAATAGGAATAGCCCTGCACGCTGGGGAACTGCCCCACCGTGTAGCTGTGCGCCTCGCGGTACACCGTCCCCACGTCCAGGCGGTTCTTGTCCTTGCAGGCCACTTGGCAGGCGCGGCAACCGGTGCAGCGCGTCATATCAAAGTAGAATCCAACAGCCATGAATGTTCGCCTCTTTCCTGCGTCTTAAGCGGTCGCCGCTTCGGGAGTGCGCATCGGCAGGTTGCAGTCGTCTTCCAAGGCCTCCCCGGTGTACTTCTCTATCCTGCAGTTCTTGTTGTTGTAGCCCGTGACGCCCATGCCGTCGCATTCGTTGCCCAGCAGGTAGTTGTCCGACCCCGCCTTGTCGATGCCCGTTTCCTCGTCAACATCGACCCAGGCGCCGTGCGGCACGCCCACCACGCCCGGGCGCAGGATGTCCATCAGCGCCGCCTTGCGCAGCGACTGGCCCCACTTGGTGGAGATGAGCACCGTGTCGCCCTCGGCGATGCCTTCCTTTGCCGCGTCGTCGCGGTTGAGGAACACCGGGTTGCCCCACGTCTCGCGCAGCCACGGGCAGTTGTCGAACACGGAGTGCGAACGGCGCAGGTAGTGCGGGTTGTACATGAGGTAGGGGTACTCGCCGCCTTCCGCGTTCACGTCGTTGTTGACGCGCGTGGTCTCGTAGCCCACCACCGGCACCACGTAGGTGGGGTAGGGCTTGTAGGCGTCTATGTTGTCGTAGCCGAAGGACTTCATGAGATCGTAGCGCTTCTGGCAGTAGATCTCCAGCTTGCCGGAATTGCTCGAAAGCGGGTTGGCCTCGGGGTCCTTCACGAAGTCCTCGTAGGAGATGTACGAGCTGTGGACGTCGCCCTCCTTGCGGGGGTACTGGTAGCCGCCGTTTTCCAAGATCTCCTGGAAGCCGATGACGCCTTCCTGAGGCTCGCCTTCCACTTCCCAGCCGTCGATGTCCTCCTGCGTGATGGTGACGAGCGGCTTCATCTCGCCGTCGTCGCCCATGACCGTGGAGCCGGCGATCTGCTCGAAGAACTGCTGCTTCTCGGAGGTGTCGTAGGCCAGCGCGGGGTCCATGCCGTAGCCCTCCAGCAGCAGCGTGGCGATCTCCTGATCGGTCTTGGCCTCGCCCAACGGCTCGGTCACCTGCGTGTAGAGGGGGATGAACTCCTTGGAGGAATAGGTTGCGAAGCCGCCGACGCGCTCCCACTCGGTGGTGACGGGCAGGATGATGTCGGAATAGAGCGCGTTCGTGGTCATGAACTGGGCGCGCGTGAGCACGAAGTCAACCGCGCGGTGCGCCTCGATGCCCACCTTCTGGTGATGCGAGGTCTGCAGCGTGGCGTCGTTCACGTGGTAGATGCACTTGATGGGCCCGAGCGTGGTGGGGATGGGTTCGTGGAAGTTCGCGTAGGAGTTCGAAACGTCCATGAAGGAGCCGCCGCCGTTGACGATGAGGTCGTAGAGCTGGGGCTGGCGCACGCCGGTCTCGATGGGGTTGGTGACCTTGGGGGTCTTCGCGGATCCCGCGGAAACCAGAGTGGGGCCGCCGTTACCGGCGAGCGCGTGGTAGGCGCCGGACGTGGCGTGCCCCGACTTGCCCATGTGCCCGCCCATGGCGCCGAGCGCCATGAACATCTGGGGCACCATCTCGGCGCCGTGGCAGCGGGCCATGCCGTAGTTGTGCAGCAGCATGACCTTGTTGTTCTTGCCGAGCGCACGGGCAAGCTCGGTGATCTTGGCGGCTTCGACGCCGCAGATGGGTTCGGCCCATTCCGGCGTCTTGGGCGTGCCGTCGTAGGAACCCAGAATGTAGTCTTTCAGGTTCTCGTCGATCGTGGCATCGGGCGGCATGTGCTCCGCGTCGAAGCCCACCGTGCAGCGGTTCAGGAAGTCCCAATCGACGATGTCGCCCTCTTCCTCGTCCAGGCGCAGCATCTCGTAGGCGGTCGCCAGCATGAGCGCCATGTCGGTGCCGTTGCGCACCGGCAGCCAGTCGGCGTCGAGCATCTGGGCCGAGGCGTTGTACAGCGGATCGACGCAGATGAACTTGGTGCCGTTGTCACGGGCGTTCATCCAGATGTTGATGGGCCAGCCGGCGGCCGACCACGTGGGGTTGGAGGACCACATGACGACGGTCTCGGCGTTCTTCATGTCGAAGCGGTCGTTCTCGGCGCCGCAGTCGTTGCCGGGCAGGCCGATCATCGTGGAGTCGAGGGTGTAGGTGCCGTGCGAGGTGGTGTCCCATCCGCGCACGCAGCCGCTCATGAGGTTGACGGCCTTGTCGGGGGACTTGCAGTAGAAGCCGGTGGGTCCCAGCTCGTCGGAAATGCGCTTGATCTCCTCGCAGGAAAGCCTGATGGCCTCGTCCCACGAGATGACCTCCCACTCGTCCTTGCCGCGCATCTGGCCGTTCGAGTTCTCGCCGCCGCCGGGCTGCCAGCCCTTGCGCTTGAGCGGGTGCAGGATGCGGTCGGCCCCGAAGCACTGCTGCTGCTGTGCCTTGCCGCGCACGCAGCCGCGCTGCTGCGGGTACTCGAAGGAGTCCTCGTGGGTGTCGTCGGTCTTCTGGCGCACGACCACGCCGTCCTTGACCATGACCTTGTTCATGCAGCGTCCGCCGCAGTTGTGCCAGCAGGCCACCGGGATCCACGTGCCGCCCTCTTCGGGGTCGGCGATCTCCCCATGCTCGCCTTCCGAAGGCGATTCCTTCACCTCGGTGCCGGGAGAGCACCCGAAGGCGCCCAAGGCCGCGGCTGCCGCAGCCATCGCCGATGCCCCGGCGACGAACTTGCGCCTGCTCAGTGACGATTGAAGCATACTTCCTCCCTCTGTCTTGAAGCCGATAGTCTCCGTGCGCCGCACGCATCCCTCAGGCGCGCGCGTTCCCCCTGCGAAGAACTGACCATATGGTTTCAAATTGGAAACGGTTTTTCAAGTAATTTGGCAATAACGTAAAGGGAACATTTCGCAATGAATGTTTCAATCCGTTAATAGTTGGGGAATAGCGCCCGATGGGGGCGGCGTTCGACAGGCGTTGCGCGCGGGTTTTCGCGGCCTTCGGCCCACACGGGGAGGCGCCGCCGGCCGGCCGGGGCCGCTTGCGCGTCCGGGGAGCCGTCGCGGCTTTCGGCCGCAGGGGGGCGGCCTCGCTTTCGCGGGATTTCCTACTGCTCCCGCATTGGTAACATTTTGCAACCGTTGGCAGGTTTTCGCGGGGTGGCGGCTGACAGGAGCCGCGCAGGCGCGTATGCTGACGGCAACGGTCAATGAGACGCCGCGGTGCCGCCCGTGCGGTTTCGGTCGTCCCGCTGGTGCCCGCGTGACGCAGCTTTGGCTCGCGCCCGCTGCGGCTTGCAGGCTCCGGCTGCCGCCGCGCGATTCTCCGTGGGATCCGCGCCGCAGGGCGCCTTCCGGCCGTTCACGTTGGGGCGCGGTGGGTAGCCTCCGCGCAGGCAAGAAAGGATGCACGCATGGAAAACCCGGCTCAGCAGTCCTACCAGCTCTACATCGGCGGCAAGTGGGTTGACGCCTCCGACGGCGCGACGCTCGACGTGTTCTGCCCGGCCAACGGCGAGAAGCTCTCCACCATCGCCGACGCCTCCAAGGAAGACGTGGACGCCGCCGTCGATGCGGCGTGGGAGGCGTTCGAGTCCTGGAGCAATACCGACAAGGCCACGCGCGCCATCATTTTGAACAAGGTCGCCGACGTCATCGAGGAGAACGCCGAGAAGTTCGCGCTGCTCGAAACGCTCGACAACGGCAAGCCCATCCGCGAGACGCGCGCCATCGACGTGGCGTACTCGGTCGATCACTTCCGCTACTTCGCCGGGTGCCTGCTGGCCGACACGGGCGAGGCCGATCTGCTCCCCGGCAACATGATGTCGCTCGTGCTGCACGAGCCCATCGGCGTGGTGGGGCAAATCGTTCCGTGGAACTTCCCGTTCCTCATGGCCGCGTGGAAGCTGGCCCCCGTGCTCGCCGCCGGCGACTGCACGGTGTTCAAGCCCTCGTCCACCACGTCGCTCACGGTGCTGGAACTGGCGAAGCTCACCGAGGGTATCATCCCGCCGGGCGTGTTCAACGTGGTCACGGGCCGCGGGTCGAAGTCGGGCCAGTACATCCTGGACAACCCGAAGATCACCAAGCTGGCGTTCACCGGCTCCACCGAAGTGGGCCGCGACGTGGCCCGCGCGGCGGCCGACCGCCTCATCCCGGCCACGCTGGAGCTGGGCGGCAAGTCGGCCAACATCATCTTCCCCGACTGCAAGTGGGACATGATGCTCGACGGCATCCAGCTGGGCATCCTGTTCAACCAGGGGCAGGTGTGCTGCGCCGGCAGCCGCATCTTCGTGCACGAAGACGTTTACGACAAGTTCGTGGAAGACGCCGTGGCTGCGTTCGAGAACGTGAAGGTGGGCCTGCCGTGGGAGGAAGACGCCCAGATGGGCAGCCAGATAGACCAGGGCCAGATGAAGAAGATCCTCGACTACGTGGAAATCGCCAAGCAGGAGGGCGGGCGCGTGCTGTGCGGCGGCGAGCGCTACACGGAAGGCGCGTGCGCGAACGGCGCATTCCTGAAGCCGACGCTCATCGAGGTGCCGAACAACTCCTGCCGCGTGGCACAGGAGGAGATCTTCGGGCCGGTGGCCGTGGTCATCAAGTTCAAGGACGAGCAGGAAGTCATCGACATGGCGAACGACTCGGTGTACGGCCTGGGCGGCGCCGTG